>CAMTKF010000011.1 GCA_947072905.1 uncultured Bacteroidales bacterium | reverse complement strand
TAATCGGGTATCTGTCCAAGCATATCTTTTAAAAAAGCCGCAAACTCTTTCGAGAAGCGGGTACCTTCGGCCACTATATCCCAACGCTTTGAAACGCTCTTGCCGGTCTCTGTATCAACCCAACGGCGACGCTTGACATGGAATGTCATCTTGCGCCCTCTGACAGGGTAATCTCTGACTGTGCTTTCCTCATAAAACCCGTTGGGACGAAGTTGTCCCTCAGGATATCCATCTACGCCTTTGTCGCGTTCCTCAAGGGTCACATCCAACGTATCTTTGGTCTTCTTTACTTTGACAACCTCAAAGTACTCGACCATTTCTTCAGGCAGTAGGCATTCTGCCAACTCTATATAAGGGTTCTTTTCCATTGCTTTTATTTATTTTTGCAAAGGTACAAACTTTTATAATCTTACACAGGATTTTTACCATGCGCCGATATTAACAGTAGTCAATGCAGTACAGTATCCAAAAGCATTTTCGCCAATACTTGTTACTGAATTTGGTATTTCTACCGATGTCATTTTTGAGCATTGCTCGAATGCTGAGTTACCTATAGAAGTTACAGAATTCGGGATTTTTATGGATGTCAGTTCAGGACAATAAAAGAATGTACGGTCCTCGATACTTGTAATAGAATTAGGAAGAGATATGGTTTTAAGGCTATGACAATTGTCAAATGCATGTTTGCCAATGCTTGTTACCGAGTTTGGGATTTCGACAGAAGGCAGTTTAAAGCACCCTGAGAACGCATGTTCATTAATTGTAGTCACCGAACTCGGAATCAGAATACTTGTCAGTCCTCTACAATTAGAAAATGCCCAATCGCCGATTGTTGTAACAGATGAGGGAATTTCAATACTCGTCAGACCGTAACAGCTGCTGAATGCACTTTTACTTATGTTTGTAATAGAATTAGAAATTGATAAGGTAGTAAGGCCATCGCATCCCGAGAATACATATTCTCCAAGATTTGTTACTGAATTGGGTATTTCAAGAGAAGTCAAGCTTTCGCATTGTTCGAATGCCCTGTCTCCAATAGTTTTCACTGATGTCCCGAGGTCAAGGTTTTTTAGCAACTTTGCATTAGAAAAAGCCCTTTCTGGAATATCAGTAACAGTGTTGCCAAAGGTAAGTGATGAAACAGTTTTACAAAGACTTTGTCCCGTAATTATATTACGACCGATGTACATATCTTCTACCGGAGATTCATCGAATGGATTGGATTCAAATGCGATGGTTTTGCTACCGTCTGCTAACTTAAAGCTATTTAAGCTATCGCAATTTGCAAATGCTTCTTGGCCAATAAATGTTACAGAATTAGGAATTTCAACAGTTGTCAGTGCAGGACAGTACAAAAATGCCCATTTCCCAATAGTTTCTACAGATGTACCGAAGTTAATATGTTTAAGAGAAGTTGACTGAAGGAAGGCGGTTTCAGGGATATCAGTAACTATATTACCGATAGTCACTGAAACAGCGTCACACAGAGGATAGTCTCCGGCCACTTTGAAATTACGGCCAACATAAAGGTCTTCTATAGGAGATTTCCACAATGGTTGGGCACCGAAGTTAATGATCTCACTCCCATCGGCTATCATAAAACTTGTTAAGTTGGTGCAATCAGTGAATGCACTTGTACCAATGGACTTTACGGTATTGGGTATCTCGACAGCAGTGAGTCCTGTACAAGATGAGAATGTAAAATTCCCGATATTGATTACAGAGCTCGGTATTTCCAAGGATGTCAATCCTGTGCAGTTATAAAAGGCAAAATCCTCAATTTTGGTAACGTTGTTACTTATAGTGAGTGAAATGACTGATTCACAGAACCCGTCTTGAGTCATTGATGTACCATATTTCCAATTACGACCGATATAAAGTTCTTCCACAGGCGATTCAAGCAGGAAATCGAGGCCTAATACAATGCGTTGGCTACTATCGGCAAACTTAAATTTCTTTAAGCCTCTGCAAATTGCAAATGCCGCTTCGCCAATAGTGTTTACGGAATTAGGAATCTCCACTGCTGTCAGGTTTAGGCATGCGAAGAACGCACATTTGCCTATTTTTGTTACTGACTGCGGAACTTCTACAGCTGTTATTTGCTGAGAAATGAACGTAGAGTCTCCGATTTGAGTTAGAGTGTATGCGGTTTCGCCGTCATACACGGTAGAGGGCAGGATCAGGGAGCCGCTCAATGAAGAGTCTGCATTTTTTGTTTCGACTGTCTTGGCGTCTTCGTCAAGAACTGAGTAGGTGATGGTGTGCCCCTGATAGGTGTAGTTGAAGTTGCGGGCCGACAGCTGCGCGGGCATCAGCGCCAGTAGCATCAACCACATAAGCAGAGGCAACAACAGCTGCTGTTTGTGTACTCGTTTTCTCATGTTGATTGTTTTTGGTTGTTTGTAGATGTTTGGTTTATATAAGGCTAATATTGCCTTTATAAGCGGTTTGTTGGGGTATATGAGGGTTAGAAAGGCACAAGTGCCTGATGCCGCTGCGACTCACTTCATTGGCGGAAGTACATTTGGTTTTTAGATGGATATAAAAAAAGCGTGAGAGCCGTACTTGTTGCCCGTCCCACACCTTGAGGCCCTGGAATTGCCCATCTCAGTAGAACGAGCAAACATGCAGAAGCCTCACGCAGAATATGTGATAAGTCCACACCCGGCACTCGCGCACCGGATTTGGACGAAATATACATATCCACTAAGGCGTCTACCGTTTGCTGCATTCCTGACTGAGATTTGAAATTTTCCAGGTTTCAAGGTGTCAAGAAAGAGCGTCGAGTATACGCTTTTCATCATGTAGTGGCCGGCTCTATAGCAGGCCTGTAAATAGCTGCTTCCCTCCCGCATTGCCCTTGACCGGGCTTCTGCGTTGCGGTCAGCAACGGCAAAGGTAATAATTTTATTTTAAATTAGTTGTATTGTTCAGGAAAAATTATTTAGTAGAGGATTCAAGCATAAGCATAGTGCGCTTTGCCGGCAGGCCTCCGGCGTATCCGGTAAGGTTGCCGTCTGAGCCTGTCACTCTGTGGCACGGCACGATTATTGAGATGGGATTAGCTGCAATGGCATTGGCCACGGCTCGCACTGCTTTGGGGTTGTTGATGCGTTGTGCCAACCCTACATACGATATGGTAGAGCCGTAGGGCAGCTTGAGCAGCTCGTTCCAGACCAGGCATTGGAAAGCTGTTCCGCACAATTCCACCGGTATGCTGAATTCGCGGCTCTTTCCGGCAAAATATTGGTCGAGCTGCCCGATTGCCATGTCGATAATGGTTGATGTGCCTTCTTCAACCTCAGCGTCGAGACAGCGACTTATACGCCTTAGGTTTGATTGATGGCGTTTACTCTCGGCCCAGTCACACATACACAGCTTGTTACCTATCGAGCCGAGTATCAGTTCGCCCGCAGGCGAGTGGTAGCGGCTTGTTATTATTATTTTCATGAAGTAAAAAAGCAGGATTACGACCCTGAAGCGGGGCGTCGTCCTGCTTTATCAGATGTTTGGATTGTGCGTGATTATTGTTTGCCTGAAACGGCTACGTTCTTGTCGATCTTGCTTACAAGACCCTGGAGCACCTTGCCCGGGCCGAGTTCAACAAACTCAGTAGCGCCGTCGGCCACCATATTCTGTACAGAGTATGTCCAGCGTACGGGAGCGGTGAGCTGAGCTATGAGGTTGGCCTTGATTTCTTCGGGGTCGGTATGGGGCTTGGCGTCTACGTTCTGGTAAACGGGGCAGCCGGGAGTGTGGAACTCGGTGTTCTGAATGGCTTCGGCGAGTTCGGCACGGGCGGGTTCCATGAGGGGTGAGTGGAAGGCACCGCCCACCTTGAGCTTGAGGGCGCGACGTGCACCGGCTTCGCTGAGCAGCTTGCAGGCAGTGTCGATGGCTTCAAGTTCACCTGAGATTACGATCTGGCCGGGGCAGTTGTAGTTGGCGCATACAACCACTCCGTCGATACCGCTGAGGATTTCTTCAACCTTTTCGTCGGGAAGGGCTATGATGGCAGCCATTGTAGAGGGCTTGATTTCGCACGCTTTCTGCATGGCCTTGGCGCGAGCCGAAACCAGGCGCAGGCCGTCTTCGAAGCTGAGTGCTCCGGCAGCTACGAGAGCCGAGAATTCGCCGAGCGAGTGGCCGGCGGTAATATCGGGCTTGAATTCTTCGCCGAGCGACTTGGCAAGTACTACCGAGTGCAGGAACACAGCGGGCTGTGTGATGTCGGTGCGACGCAGGTCTTCGTCGGTTCCTTCAAACATGAGGTCGGTGATACGGAAACCTAAGATTTCGTTGGCCTTCTCGAAAAGATCATGGGCCACGGGATTGTTTTCGTAAAGGTCCTTACCCATTCCTACGAACTGGGCGCCTTGACCGGGGAATACGAATGCTTTCATACCTATGTGATAATTGTATTGTAAATTCTAAAGGTGTGTTAAATGTGGATGCAAAGTTACGAAAAATCACCGAATAATTATTATCTTTACATTCTAAAATAAAAAACTACACATACATTACGCATAAATATGAACATTATCGCAGCTCTGCCACTGTTTTTAGGCAACATACGAGGAGCACAGCTCTTAATAATCATACTGGTGATACTGCTTCTGTTCGGTGGTAAGAAAATACCCGAACTGATGCGCAGCATGGGCAAGGGCGTCCATGCTTTCAAGCAAGGCCTGGCTGATGCCAAGGAAGAAATCAACAAACCTGTAAACGATTCAACAACCGAAGAGGATTCCGGCAAGTGAGTGCTGCTGAGAAGGAAATGACTTTCTGGGACCATCTGGATGCCCTGCGGGGTGTGCTGATGCGTATAGCCCTGGTGCTTGCAGTGCTGGGGGTGGCTTCGTTTTGTGCCATGCCGTGGATTTTCGACAGGATTATTCTGGCGCCGTGCCGTCCTGACTTCATTTTCTACAGGGCTATGGATTCGTTGGCAGCATCGGTGCCATGGGTCGGCGTGGGTGTGCCCGAGCCGTTTGAGCTTACACCGGTGAGCCTGCAACTGGCCTCGCAGTTCTTCATACACATGTCGGCCTCGTGTTGGGCCGCGCTTGTGCTGGGCTTTCCGGCAATCATATACCTGCTGTGGAGCTTTGTAGCGCCGGGACTGTATGAGCATGAGAAGCGCGGGATGCGCAAGGCATTTTTTTTCGGAAACCTGATGTTCTTTTTGGGCGTGCTGGTAGGATATTGCTTGGTATTTCCGCTCGCACTGCGCTTTCTGGCCACATATCAGCTCAGTGCCCAACTCGAGACAATAGTCTCTCTCGATTCATACATGGATAACTTCTTTACCCTTATCCTGCTTATGGGAGCGGTATTCGAGCTGCCCCTGCTTGCCTGGGTATTGGGCAAGATGGGATTCATGACCCGCGGATTTTTCAAGAAGTACCGCCGCCACGCCATAGTGGCCCTGCTGATAGTGGCCGGACTTATCACCCCTACGGGCGACCCCTTCACTCTGTTTGCCGTATTCATACCTATATATGCGCTGTGGGAATTCAGCGCTACTCTTGTACCTGAAGAAGAACCATTACCTTCACAACCATGAAAATAAAAAACTTGGGGCTGCTGCCCCGCATTATCATCGCTATATGCCTGGGCATAGGCGCAGGATATATATTCCCTGATTGGCTCGCACGCTGTTTCATTACTTTCAACAGTATCTTTTCATCGTTCCTGGGCTTCCTTATACCATTGCTCATAGTGGCCTTTGTGGCCCCGGCGATAGCCGAACTGGGCAAGCAGGCCGGCAAAATGCTGCTTGTGACGGTGATAATAGCTTACCTTATGACCTTTGCCAGCGGTATGCTCGCATACTTCACGGCTTCGTCATCTTTTCCGCTGCTGATTTCGGCAGATGCCTACGTGGGTATGAACGAGGCTGCCGGTGCCACGTCGCTCAAGCCATATTTCACCGTGGAGATTGAAGCAATGTTTTCGGTGATGACTGCCTTGGTGCTGGCTCTCGTACTCGGGGTAGGGGTGTCTAAACTCAGCTCCGTCTCGTTGAAGAATGGACTTGAAGACTTCCGTAGCGTCATTCAGTGGGCCATTATGAAAATAATTATACCGTGTCTGCCCATCTATATATTCGGTATATTTCTTGATATGTCAGTTACTGGCACTGTAGGAATGGTGCTTCTCACCTTCTCCAAGATCATACTGGTTATATTTGCCCTGCATGTGGGGCTGCTCGTGCTTCAGTATATCATAGCGTCGCTGTTCTCGGGCTTGAATCCGTTCAAAGCCCTGTGGACCATGATGCCGGCATATTTCACCGCGCTTGGCACACAGTCGTCAGCGGCCACCATACCGGTGACCCTGCGCCAGACCATAGCCATGGGCGTAAACAAGGACGTGGCCGGATTCGTCATCCCCCTGTGTGCCACCATACACATGTCGGGCTCAACTCTCAAGATTGTAAGCTGCGCCATAGCTCTGATGATTACCCACGGCATGAGCTTCGACGCAGGCATGTTTGCCGGATTCATCGCCATGCTGGGCATCACCATCATTGCCGCCCCCGGAGTGCCCGGCGGAGCAATCATGGCATCGCTTGGACTGCTCAGCTCTATGCTCGGATTCACCGAGGCCGACAATGCCCTGATGATAGCCCTGTATATAGCCATGGACTCCTTTGGCACCGCATGCAATATCACCGGCGACGGAGCCATCGCTCAGATTGTAGCACGTATTTTCAGAAAAAAAAGCGATAATTCAGCTTTACAGTCATAGAGCCACGAACTATTTCGTTGTTGTGTTGTTTACTATTTACAAACTTAACCTAAACGACACTTATAACAATGAAATACGAACAACCCGAATTGCCGTATCAGCGTGATGCACTTGCGCCGGCAATCAGCGCAGAAACTGTAGACTTCCATTACGGAAAACACGAAAAGGCTTATATAGACAATCTTAACCGCCTCATCAAGGGCACCGAGTTTGATGATATGGACCTTGAGGAAATTATCGTCAATGCCGACGGCGCTCTGTACAACAACGCATCGCAGGCCTGGAACCATATTTTCTATTTCTTTACCTTCTCGCCCGACGGAAGCCGCGAACCCGGAGGAGAACTGCGCGCTGCCATTGACCGCGATTTCGGCTCTTTCGAGAAATTCAAAGAAGCCTTTGTAGATGCCGGTGTGGGTCTTTTCGGCTCGGGCTGGGTATGGCTGTGCCGTGATACCAACGGCAAACTGCTGATCACACAAGGCTCAAACGCCAAAAATCCTCTGTCAGACGGTCTTACACCTCTGCTGACATTCGATGTTTGGGAACACGCATACTATCTTGACTATCAAAACCGACGCGCCGACGCCCTGCGTGCCCTCTGGGACATCGTAGACTGGGACGTCGTTGAAAGTCGATATTAAAATATCACTCCTAAGTCGGAAGAATCCGGCTAAAAAGCATTATCGATAGCACTTTAACTTAAGCATAATGTGATGAATGGAAAGGGAGGTACCTGTGAAGGCACCTCCTTTTCTTGTTAATTAATACGTATGTTATAAGAACACTATTTTATCAGAAGTCGAGTGAGCGGTAGCGGTTGAGGCGGGCCAGGGTGAGGTTGTAGCGGTATTGCAGGTCGAGGTACGACAGGCGGGCCGAGGCAAAGAGGTTGATTTCGTTCAGGTAATCTATAATATTCAGTTCTCCACCGTCGTATGCCTTGCCCAGCAGTTGCAGGTACGAATTGTCGGACGACAGCGAGTGATAGCGTTCCATGATGTCGCTCAGTTGGCATGCTGCCTTATAGAGGCCATT
This sequence comes from uncultured Bacteroidales bacterium, assembly GCA_947072905.1. GTDB lineage: Bacteria > Bacteroidota > Bacteroidia > Bacteroidales > Muribaculaceae > CAG-873. The sequence continues at coordinate 48,693 of CAMTKF010000011.1, read as the reverse complement.
GTTTTCGGAGGTCTCGGCTATAAGTTTGCTCTGAGTGGCAAACGAAAGTAATTCGGCTTCTAATGCAGCGGCTTGGCGTTTCTTTTTCTGCGAGAATGACGGCAGGCGCATCGACACGCTCAGTCCGTTGAAGTGCTGACGTTCTTCGTAGGCATGTCGGTAGCCCACGGCAAATGTAGGCCATGCGCCGAGCTTTGTAGCTTTGGCTTGAGCGGTTCCGGCTTTAGACTCGGCCTCGTTGATGGCATATAGCAGATGATCGGTTTCGGGGCCTGAGGGCAGGCATGCCTGCACGGGATATTCATTCCAAATATTGGTTGAATCGGGCACTTCGGCACCAAGACCGCGCAATTGGGCGACAAGGTTTGTGATGTCGGCCTTTATTTCGGCAATAGTACGGTCGTTGTCGGTCTCGGCAAGCTGCATTTTGCGCAGGTCGAGAATAGTGGCCTCGCCTATTTCGTATGAGCGTTTGGTCATGGCCGATATTCGGGCCATATTTGAAGCGACTTCTTGGTAGAAGCCCAGGCGGGCATTTGCGTTGATGATGTCGAGAATAAGCTGCTTGGCCGACAGGGCTTTGTCGGCCTTCATGCCCAGCAGTACCAGACGCGATGCTTCGGTGCGGGCCTCGGCGGCGCGGGTGCGGGCACGGTACAGACCCGGAAATGAAAATTCCTGGGTAATGCCGGCGTTCCACTTTATATCTGATGAAGCGGATGCCCACAGATGTTCAAATTCGAGTTCAGGACCTTCGAGAGTGTTTTCGGCCCGGGCATTGGTCTCTTCGGCCGAGATTGCAGCCGACTGTGACGCCAGCTCAGCATTGCGGTCTACAACAGAGGCAATGACAGCTCGGTAGGGCGAGGACGCATTGGCTGATGCGGCCAGACATATTATTGAGAAGATTGATACGAATATGCGGTTCATGATTCTTTTTTGATATTTACAAGTCGGTACACGGCCGGCACTACGAATATGTTCAGGAATGTGGAGGTAACCAGTCCGCCAAGGATTACAGTGGCCAGCGGTGCCTGTATCTCGTTACCGGTATCGCTGCCGTTGACGGCAAGGGGAATGAGTGCGAATGCAGATGTGAGCGCTGTCATGATGATGGGCAGCAGACGGTCTGACGAACCAATCCTGATGCGTTCGTCGAGGCTTGCACCCTCGTCTTTCAACGCATTATAGCGGCTTATGAGCAACATGCCGTTGCGGGTGGTGATACCCAGCAGTGATATGAAGCCTATGATGGCCGGAATGTTAAGTTCAGAGCCGGTTATCACAAGAATCAGCACACCTCCGATGAGAGCCATTGGTATGTTGAGCAGTATGATAAGAGATTGAGTCATATTCTTGAACTGGGCATATAGCAGCATCATGATCACAAGCAAGGCACAGAGCGATGTGAGCAGCAGGGTGCGCGATGCCTTGGCCTCGCTCTCAAACTGTCCGCCATAGTTCAGGTAATAACCCTCGGGTAGGGTGATCTCGCTGTTGATGCGCTCGCGTATTCCCTCAACGGCGCCGCGCAGGTCGCCGCCGTCAACATTGGCCGATATCACTAGCCTGCGCTTCACGTTCTCGCGGTTGATGGTGTTGGGGCCGGAAGTGGATATGATTTCAGCCACCTCGCTCAGGGGGATGGTTCCCTGATTGGAGTTGATGGTGAGCTCGGGGATAGATGCGAGGGTGGCACGTGCAGCCGGTTCGGCAATCAGAGTCACGTCGTATGGCAGACCGTCCTCGTACACCTGGGATACCTTGCGGCCCGATATGGCTGTTGAAATGGCCGCGTTGAACTGTGCGATGCTGATACCGTAGCGGGCAAGCAGCTCGCGGCGGGGACGTATTACCAGCTCGGGCCGTTCTACCTGTTGCTCAAGGTTAATATCTACCACACCGGGCACATCGCTGATTGCGCTCTTAATCTGCGAACCTATGGTATATAGCTTGTTGAGGTCGTCGCCAAAGAGCTTTATGGCGATCTGCGATTCCGTGCCTGAGAGCATGGCATCTATGCGGTGCGAGATGGGTTGACCGATCTCTATGTTTACGCCGGGGATGAAAGCCAGTTTCTCGCGTATCTCGCGGGCAATTTCGTTGCGGGTGCGTTTGTCGAGCGTGTAGGGTACGTCAAATTCGCTTACGTTTGAGCCGAAAGAGTGCTCGGCCAGCTCGGCTCGTCCGGTCTTGCGCGATACGGTGCTGACTTCGGGCACGGTGAGCAGTATTTCCTCAACCTGACGGCCTATTTTATCACTCTCCTCGAGCGATACGCCCGGCAGGGTGGCAACATTTACCGTGAGCGAGCCTTCGTTGAACGGAGGCAGGAACGAGCGTCCCAGGGTGAAGAACAGCCCCATAGACACAAGCAGCAGTACGCCAACGCTAATAAGCATCATTTTTGTATGAGCTATCGAAAAGCTGAGGGCTTTGGAATAAACCTCGCGCAGCTTGCGCGATGCCCACGGCTCGCGTGAGAGTGTCTTGTCGTCAGACTTTTTAGAGCTGAGCAGGTATGAGCACATTACCGGGGTGAGCGTAAGGGCAACTATGGTAGATGCTACAAGCGCTACTATAAAGGCCACGCCTAATGGTATGAGCAGGCGTCCCTCCATGCCGGTGAGGAAAAACAAGGGCATGAAGCTGGCTATGATGATGAGCGATGAGTTGAAGATAGGAGTTCGCACTTCGGCCGATGCGTGGAATACGACGTCGATGGTGCCTCGGCGCTCGGCAGGCGGCAGGGCCGCGTTCTGCCGCAGGCGGTGGTACACGTTCTCTACATCGACAATGGCATCATCAACCAGCGAGCCTATGGCAATGGCTATACCGCCAAGGCTCATGGTGTTGATGGTGTAGCCCATGAAGTGCAGTACAAGCACGGTGATAATCACCGACATGGGCAGCGCCACTACCGATATCAGGGTGGTGCGCAGATTCATCAGGAAGAAGAACAGCACCACTATGACAAAGAATGCGCCCTCCAAGAGAGCCTTCTGCAGATTGCTGATAGAGTTGTCGATAAACTCTGACTGGCGGAAAATGTTATTGGTGATTTTCACATCGCCGGGCAGTGTTTTGGCAATGTTGTCAAGCACCTCGTCTATGTTGTCGGTGAGCTGCACTGTGCCCACGGCGGGCTGCTTGGTGACGGTGACAAGCACGGCAGGCTTGGTGTTGAGCGATGCCAGGCCTATCACGGGTTGTGCGCCGGCTACTACCACCTCGGCAATGTCGCCCACGGTCACTATGCCGTTTTCGTCAGAGCGTACCACGGCCGATTCCAGCTCACCGGTGGCCGAGGTGTTGATTTCGCCCTTAACTATATATTCATTGCCGTAGTCGTAGATTATACCGCCTGTGGCATTGTCGTTTATAGCCTCGGTGGCGGCTGTCAGCTCGTCGAGGGTCACGCCGTATGCCTTCATCTTCTCGGGAGAGAAACGAATCTGGAATTCGCGGGCCTCGCCACCCTGCACCGTAACTTGAGAGACACCGCCTATAGCCAGCAGGCGCGGACGTACAACACGGTCGGCGATGGTGCGCAGGTCGAGCATCGAGGTAGAGTCGGCCGTAAGACCGATAATCATCATTTCGCCCAAGATTGACGACTGCGGGCCCATCTGTGGAGTGTTGACCGATGCCGGCAGTTCCTCGCCCACGAGTGCAAGGCGTTCTGATACGGTTTGACGGGCTATGTATATATCGGTATTCCAGTCAAACTCAACATTTACTATAGAGAAGCCGGTGGTGGATGAAGAGCGCACCCGTCGCACGCCGGTAGCACCGTTAACCGATGTCTCGATGGGGAATGTTACTATCTTTTCAACTTCCTCGGCAGCCATACCCGGCGCCTCGGTCATTATGGTGACTGTGGGTGCGTTGAGGTCGGGGAAAATATCCACCTCGGTATGTACAAGGATGTAGCACCCCGAGCACAGGATGATGGCACTCAGTACAATAACGCTGATACGGTTGATCAGCGACCAATGTATTATCTTGTTTAGCATAACACTCTGAGAAAAAAAGATTAGTGGCTGTGCGAATGGCCTTCGGGTACATTACCGCTCGACTGAGCGAGTTTCACGGCTGTAGTACCGGCGCTTACCACCGATTCGCCTCCGGACAGACCGCTCAGAATCTCAACCTCGCTGCCGTTTGAACGACCGGTAACCACAGGCACCTTGCGGTAGCAGTCCTCGTCGAGACGTAAGAATACAAAGAGCGAGCCTTGTTGCTCTACAAGAGCCGAAACGGGCACGGTGACAGCCTTTGTGCTGCTGTTGCCTATCAGATATACCTCGACAGCCGAACCCGGTATGAGCGATCCGTCGTTGCGTAGCGAGAATGTAACGGGTACATATCCGCCCGAGGCTCCCGCGCTTGGGTTGCCCGAGTCGGCGCGGCGTCCGCCAAGGTCGCTTACCTTGACCGAAGTGCCTGTAGAGGGTACAACGATGCGGGCATCGGTCACGGCAGATGCCTCGCGGTAGTGCTTGAACGGCACTTCGGCACGCAGGGTGAGCTGAGTTGACGATGCTACGGTTGCAATCGGGGTGCCGGTTTCTACAAATTGACCTGACTTTACATTGAGAGCTGTGATGATGCCCGAGATGGGTGCTGTAGCTCTGCCCGATGCCGCCGGAGCGCTGTAGGCGGCCTTGGCACGGTCGAGCTCGGCGCGGGCGGCGTTGTATTGGGCAAGTGTAACAAGACGGTCGGCATAAAGAGCGCTGACTCTGTCGAATTCGGCTTTGGCCGCTTCGAGATTAACCTTTGCGGTGCGGTTGGCATCGCCTCCGCTCACTCCGTCGGCGCTGATTGAGCCAATCAGAGTACCGGCTTTCACCTCGCTGCCAACATTGATGTTTTTGTTGATTCTGAGTATACCCGAAGTGGGAGCCGATACCACAGCATCGCCGCCTGCATCGGGCATGATTCGTCCGCTTACCTTAATCACCTGATTGAAGTCGGAAACGCTTACAGTATCAGTAGCCACACCCATGCGCCCGGCAGCTTCGGGCGAGAGAACAATCACATCGCCATCGTGTTCTTGTTTTTCTTTGCCGGTTTCTGCGGCGTGGTCATGGCCTTCATGGTCATGATCGTGGCCATCGTGGTCGTCTTCCTCGCCTTCGTGGTTGTGACTTTCATGAGAATGTTCATGGTGGTGATGAGCCAGCTCATTGGCCTCTTTGTGGCAGCCGGTAAAACCGAAAAGCATCGAGGCTGACAGTACTAATATGTATTGAAATTTCATAATCGCAAGTAAAATTCAGTAATGCGGTTTAAAAATTATTACAAAAGAAAAAATTCTTATCTTTGTGCCGTGAACACTTTAGCGGAAAACTATGTTATAATTCTGCTATCGGATAATACGCAAAAAAGATAAAAAGACGTTCAATTATTTAATAAATTAAAATGATAGGCAAAGTTAGGCTGTTTGGGCATGGTATAAGCTACCAAAACAGATGATACACTACCATTTTGATAAAAATTTGATTTATGAGACTGATGGGTCGCTTCTTTCTCTTCGCAGTGTGCCTGCTGCTTGCCCTTGCTCCTGAAGCTGCAAAAGCTCGGGAGTCAAGGCAATCGGTGGGGCTTGTACTTAGTGGCGGCGGTGCCAAGGGTATCGCGCATATAGGTGTAATTCAGGCCCTTGAGGAAAATGATATTCCTATAGATTATATAACGGGTACATCCATGGGCTCGATAATAGGTGCCTTGTATGCCATGGGATATACCACCGACGAGATGATGCAGCTCATTCTGTCAAAGGGTTTTTCCTATTGGTCGACAGGTAAGATAGATCCATCCTTGTCGTATTATTTTTCGCGACCGCCACAGACTCCGTCGCTTTTCTCGCTGCCGCTCGGTGGCAATAAAAGCGATGCCGCAGCCGATTCGGTGCCGGCGTCGCTGATATCGCCTCAGCCCATGAGCTTTGCGTTCATGGAGATTTTCTCGCCATACACGGCTCAGTGCGGCGGCGATTTCGACAGGCTGTTCGTGCCGTTTCGCTGTGTGGCTTCCAATGTATCCAAGAAATGCAAGCATGTGTTCAGCAGCGGCAGCCTTGGCGATGCAGTCAGGGCTTCGATGTCGTTCCCTATTGTTTTTCAGCCTATTGTAATTGACGGCGACCTGTATTATGACGGCGGTATTTATGACAACTTTCCCGTTGACGTGATGCGCGAGGATTTCGCACCCTCTATCATGCTGGGTATTGATGTGTCAACCGAAGATGTAGGTCCGCAGACAACACTGCTCGACCAGGTTGAAAATCTGGTGATCCAGGGCGGCAGCTACGACCTGCCCGCCGAGGAAGGCATCAAGATAAGACTTGACCTTGACCGCTTCGGCCTTCTTGATTTTCCGGCTGCAAAGGCTATATATAAAGTCGGTTATGACAAGACTATGGCAATGATGGACTCTATAAAGAGTCGTATCACATCGCGCACAAACAAGACTACACGCAACCTGCAACGCAACGTGTTCAAGTCCAAGACCCCTTACCTGCGTTTTGAGAATGTGGAGGTGTACGGGGCCAAGCCCTCGCAGAACGAATATATAAAATATCTGTTCCGCTCGCGCAAGGACAGCGATACCATAGGTATAAGCAAGGCACGCGATGCTTATTACAGCGCCATTACCTCCGGAAACATCAAGGACCTGTATCCGCAGGCTCATTATAATGACTCCACCGGATTGTTTGACATGACCCTTAAGGCTACTATGAACGGTGCCCTGAAAGGCTCGGTGGGCGGATATCTCTCATCGTCTACCAGCAGTTTCATTTATCTGTCGGCCGACTACTCCACCATGAGTTTCAAAGGCATCAACAGTTCGCTCAGGGCGTGGATAGGACAGTCTGACATAGCCGGTATGTTTGATGCGCGGCTTTATATGCATTCGGGTCTGTCGTCGGTTATAGGCGCTCAGGCCGTGGTAAACCGTTCGAGGTTCAATGAATCTGAAAATATGTTCTTTGAGACACAGCAGCCGTCGTTCCTTGTAGACTACGAGTATTTCGGCCGCCTGTACTGGGGTGTGGCTGCCGGTCGTCACGGCACTATAGAGATAGGTGGCGGATATGGCGGATTGCGGTCGTCATTCTATCGCACCGGCAGGGTAGAGGCTGCGCAGGAAGGCCGTCTGCATGCGCATTCGCGGCTCGGACAGGTATTCGCACGCTTCTCTTCGTCTACACTCGACACTTACAACTTTCCTACATCGGGCTTTTATTATAATGTAAGCCTGATGGGGGTGGCAGGTAATACCAATACTCTGAGAAGTTCTGAGTCAGAGGTTCATACAAGTCAGAGATGGATACAGCTTGAGTCGGTCACCCGCAATTATGCCGATATCTCACGCCATTTCTCACTTGGAGTCGAGACTGATTTCATGCTGTCGACACGCAAGCTTCTGCCCACTTACAGCGCCTCGATAGCAACAGCCCCGGGCTACGCTCCCACACCTTCGAGCCACAATGCGTTTAATCCCGATTTTCATGCCAACAGCTTTCTGGCAGCCGGAGTTGTTCCTGTATATAAGTATAATTCAAACCTGTCGGCCAGGGTAGGAGGCTATGTTTTCATGCCTCTGCGCCGCATTGAGGAAGACCATACCACACCCGACGGTGTGCGCTGGGGCAAATGGTTCAGAAATCCCGAATTTATATGCGAGGCAAACATAACCTACAACCTACCCTTTGGCGCATCGCTGTCGGGGTATCTGAACTATTCAACCATTCCCGGAGATAAATGGAATGTAGGACTTTCGTTCGGATTATACATTCTGCCGCCCAAGTTCCTGCGATAAATGCCGAAAAATGCTTAACTTTGCGGTTATGAATAAGGCAATATTATGCGGATTTGTAGGAGGTGATCCTTCTATAAGATATGTAGAGACAAGACCTGTGGCCGAATTTTCGCTCGCCACACGTGAGCCGGAACGCAAGTCACCGGCAGGGCAGCGCATACCCGAACGCACCGAGTGGCACCGGATAGTGATGTGGGATTCAAATGCCGAATTTGCTGAAAAATTTATCAGAAAGGGTACACGCCTGCTGCTCGAAGGCACTCTGCGCACCCGCACGTGGGAAGACCGCGCCGCTATCAAGCATACGGTGACCGAAATTTATGTAAACAGCTTCGAAATTTTACCGAAGTGATATTAGGTTGATTATCTGAGGATAAGCTTTTGTGGGCCGTGTCTCGTAATAAAAAAATGAAAAAAAATAGCCAGAAAAATTTGGTGGGATAAAAAAAAGTGCTTAACTTTGCAGTGCTTTTGCAAGACATGGTGAGTTTAGCTCAGTTGGTTAGAGCGTCGGATTGTGGTTCCGAAGGTCGTGGGTTCGACCCCCACACCTCACCCTAAAGCAATGAGAGAGGTTTTCTGATATTCAGAAGACCTCTTTTATTTTATACTACGCGGCATGTGAAATTTGAAATTATTGTGGAGATTCAAAAAAAATAGGGGAGTATATTTATTCTTTGGATTTTTTTTTATACTTTTGTAAAAATTTGCGAATATATGCCCTCAGATTTGCAACAACAACTTGAAAGTGTTCGTGCCAAGACCCGTGTAATGGTCGAAAAGTACCATTATGTGAAAGATGCCTACGAAGCGGCAAAGGTCGAGATATCTGACCTTAAAGCTCAGATATTGGCTCGGGATGAGGAGTTGGAGCAGTTGAAGCTGAAAGTCGAGTATCTCTCGATAGCTTCTACAGTTCGCATTACGGGCGATGATCTCGCCTCGACGAGGGCTATGGTAGCAGATTTGGTGCGTGAAATTGACCGTTGTCTTGCCGATCTTAAGGAATGACAGCGATGCAGACCATGCTGAATGATGAAAGACGAAAAACTTCATAGATTTACAGCCAAGATTGCAGACGTGGAAGCGATTTCGTTCCCGATAAAACTTGAGGAGGAAGAAATCTACCGCAAAGCAGCCTACCACGTCAACAAGCTTTGGCAAAGCAACCTCTCGGCACAGCCGGGAAAATCGTCGCACTTTGCCCTTGCAAAGGTGGCTCTGGCATTTGCGGAACTGTATTATCGCAAGGCTCAGCAGCTGTCGGCGCAGTCAAAGGTGCTCGAAAGCTTTGAGAAGGAGCTCGATGAGATACTCCTTTCCATGGAATAGCTGCGACGCAGGGCCGCATAGCTCGATGGGCCGGAGATTCGTTTTCTGACTTTTAATATGGTTTGACCGATGTAATCGCACATGGAATGGCACAGAGGTGTGTTCCACGGGCGTCCTGTCGCCCTATTATGTAGTATCAGAAAATCTAATCCCCAAATATTTAGTAATAATGGAAATATTATTTAATATAGCAATAGGTGTGTTGGCGGCCGCAATCGGTGTCGCCGTCACTATCATTGTACACCGTTCTATGGCCAAGACCCGTGCAAAGCAGATTATTGCCGATGCCGAGCGTGAGGCCGAAGATCTAAAGCGTACCAAAGAGTTGCAGGGTAGGGAAGAAGCCCTCAAAATAACTTCGGACGCCGAAAAAGTCGCCAACCAGCGCATGTCGAAGGTTCAGAGCAATGAGGCTCGTCTGAAGCAACGCGAGCTTCAGCTCAATCAGCAGCAGAGCGAGAACGCCCGTACCCGCAATGAACTCGAATCGCTGCGTCAGACCCTTGAAGCGCAGTCTAACGCCATCGAAGGTCGCGAGGCCGAACTCGAAAAAATGCACCGCCAGGCTGTTGAACAGCTCGAACATATCTCGGGCCTGTCGTCCGACGAAGCCCGCGAGAAGCTTGTGGAATCGCTCAAGGATGAAGCCAAGACCGCAGCTGCATCTTATATCAACGACATCATGGACGACGCCAAGATGACTGCCAATAAAGAAGCCAAGCGCATTGTGGTTCAGTCAATACAGCGAGTTGCCACCGAAACAGCCATCGAAAATTCAGTCACTGTTTTCCATATTGATTCAGACGAAATCAAAGGCCGCATCATAGGCCGCGAAGGTCGCAATATACGTGCCCTTGAAGCCGCCACCGGTATTGAAATCATAGTTGATGATACCCCCGAGGCTATCGTGCTCAGCGGCTTTGACCCCGTTCGTCGCGAAATCGCACGCCTGGCGCTCCATCAGCTTGTGGCCGACGGTCGTATCCACCCCGCACGCATTGAGGAAGTGGTGTCTAAGGTACGCCGCCAGATTGAGGAAGAAATCATCGAGACCGGTAAGCGTACAGCCATCGACCTCGGTATCCACGGTCTGCACCCCGACCTTATCAGAATGGTGGGTAAGATGAAATACCGTTCGTCATACGGCCAGAACCTGCTCCAGCACTCGCGCGAGACTGCAAACCTCTGCGCTATCATGGCTGCCGAACTTGGTCTTAATCCCAAGAAGGCCCGCCGCGCCGGTCTGCTTCATGATATAGGTAAAGTGCCCGACGAAGAACCCGAGCTGCCACACGCACTGCTGGGTATGAAACTCGCCGAGAAATACAAGGAAAAGCCCGAGATATGCAATGCCATCGGTGCCCACCACGATGAAATAGAACAGACATCGCTGCTCGCGCCCATCGTTCAGGTATGTGATGCCATCTCAGGCGCTCGTCCCGGTGCTCGTCGCGAAATAGTGGAAGCATACATCAAGCGTCTCAACGACCTTGAACAACTCGCCCTGTCATATCCCGGTGTGGTTAAGACCTATGCCATACAGGCCGGCCGCGAGCTGCGCGTAATTGTAGGTGCGGACAAGATCGACGACGTTGAAACAGAAAAGCTTTCAGCCGAAATAGCCAAGCGCATACAGGATGAAATGACGTATCCCGGCCAGGTTAAGATCACTGTGATACGCGAAACACGTTCCGTAGCCTTTGCAAAATAAGCCATGATTGAAGACGATCAGAAGCAACCCAAACAAGCTGTCAACGACTCAGGAGCCAAGCAAGCGGCCGAAGCCGATGCCGTGGATCAGCCGAGAGCGCAACGCCGTTGCGATGACCGGGCCAAGGAAACTCGATGCAAGCTGCATAGTTTCAATTGGTTGGCTGATATTCCTGGAGGATATGCCGACAGTGAGTATGTAGAGGTTACGTTCAAGAACACCCGCAAGGGCTACTATAAGAATTCTACCCACCTGCCGCTCGAGATAGGCGATATGGTGGCTGTGGAGGCATCGCCCGGTCATGACATCGGCATGATAACCATGACCGGCGCCCTGGCCGAGATGCGCATGAAAAAAGCCACACGCTGCGGCGGCGACGGCAAGCGCGGACGCCGTGAGCAGCGCGATCAGGCCGAGGAGGTGAAGCGTGTATTCCGCCTGGCACGTCCGGGCGACCTCGAACGATACGAGGAGGCCAAAGCAAAGGAAAACGACACCATGATACGCTCGCGCCGCATTGCGGCCGACCTTGGCCTAAATATGAAGATAGGCGATGTAGAGTATCAGGGCGACGGCAACAAGGCTATTTTCTACTATATAGCCGATGAGCGCGTGGACTTCCGTCAGCTTATCAAAGTGCTTGCCGATGCCTTCAAGGTACGCATCGAGATGAAACAGATAGGCGCGCGCCAGGAAGCCGGCCGTATAGGCGGCATAGGTCCGTGTGGACGCCCGCTGTGTTGCTCGCAGTGGATGAGCAACTTTGTATCGGTGGCCACTTCAGCCGCAAGGTATCAGGACATCTCGCTCAACCCGCAGAAGCTCGCCGGCCAGTGTGCCAAGCTCAAGTGTTGCCTTAACTTTGAAGTCGATGCATACGTGGAGGCTTCGAAGCGTGTGCCTTCAAAGGATGAACGACTCGAGACCGCCGATGCCACATATTATCATTTCAAGACAGATATTTTCAAGCGCGAGATAACTTATTCGACCGACAAGAATATAGCTGCCAATCTGGTGACAATCTCTGCCGACCGCGCTTTTGAAATCATATCTATGAACAAGAGCGGCGAGAAACCGTTGACACTAAAGCGTGACGGCGATGAGAAACCTCGCGAGAAGGCTGCGTTCGGCGACATTCTCGGCGAAGATGATCTGACACGTTTCGATAATAAAAAGAAGAAAAAACGTAAGAAACCAAAGGCTCAGGCACCTAAATCAGACACCGATCAGGCTGCCCGTCCTGCGGCTAAGGCGTCTTCTGACCAGCGTCCCAAGAAGAAAAAAAAGAAAAATAACAATACAGACTCCGGAGATAAGCCTCTGGCACCGAAGTCGCCCAAAGAATGAAGCTGATATGGGCTGCAACTCTTGGCGCGTTGACTTTGTTTACTTCATGTAAGGAACCGAGTCCGCTCTCTGAGGGTGCCGGATTCAAGTCAATCGACCGCCAAGGCTGGGTCTATGGCGATAGCTACGAGTTCAATCCCTCGCCCGATTTTGCCGAGACCCGAGGCACTGCCCGTATGGCTGTTGTGGTACGTCATACAGGTGCGTACCTATACAGCAATCTGTGGCTGGAGGTAGCTACCCCCGTAGCCGGCAGCGATTCTATGGCGCTTGATACTGTAAACATAAAGCTTGCCGATATTTACGGCAAGTGGCTTGGAAAAGGACTGGGAGTAAGCTATGTGAAAACCGACACATTGCCCGGACGATACGGATTTGATGAAGACGTGCCCGCCCGGGTGCGCCATATAATGCGTGTCGACACCCTTGATGATGTAGAGCAGATAGGTCTCATATATTTTGAGCCGGTTCCGTACCAAAACTAATAATAATTGCGAGACTATGGAAAGTAAACATGAAGAAAACCTCCTGCTCCTCTCTGAAGAGGAACAGCTGCTCAGACTGGCGAGGGTAAACAAATATATGGCTGAGGCCGAGCTCGACTATATTCTTGTAGGCGACAATGTAAATCTGTATTATCTGTCGGGACGTGTGTTCTGCGGATACATACTTGTGTGCAGCGACGGCAATGCCGACTATTTCCTGCGTCGTCCGTCGACCCTTAAAGCCGACGGTGCTGTCGTTTACCGCAAGCTTGAGGACATGACACATGCCGTGGCCGAAATCATCAGCAAGAAGCCCGGTAAACTGGGTATGATGCTCGACGACACTCCATACGGTGTGATTCAACGACTGCTCAAAGGTTTGGGCGGCGACATTCAGCCCGGAAACGGCTCGGCTGTATTCAGAAAAGCCCGTGCCGTAAAGACCGACCTTGAAATAAAGCGGATGGAAATGTCGGGCATAAAGCAGACACAGGTTTACCGCAAGATTCCGCATCTCTACCGCGAGGGCATGACCGATATAGAATTCCAGATCGAGATAGAGCGTGCCTTGCGTCTTGAAGGCTCGCTGGGTCAATTCCGCTGCAGCGGCGCCGAGATGGAAATATATATGGGAAATGTGCTTACAGGTGAAAATGCCGACACTCCCTCGCCCTACGACTTCGCCATGGGCGGAGCCGGTATGAGCCCGTCGCTGCCTGTAGGCGCCAACGGCACCATAATCAAGCCCGGCAAACCCGTAATGGTGGATATGAACGGTAATTTCACCGGTTATATGACCGATATGACCCGTTGCTATGTAGCCGGTAACCCCGACGAGGTAGTAGTGAAAGCCAACCAACTGTCAATTGATATATGCCGCAGACTCAGCAAGATGATGCTGCCCGGTGTCGAAGCCAAAGTGCTGTATCAGATAGCTGAGGAAATGGTGAAGGAAGCCGGTATGGAATGTTACTTCATGGGGCATAGTCACCAGGCCGGTTTCGTGGGCCACGGTGTGGGCATAACGATTAACGAACTGCCGGTTATAGCACCCCGGTCGCGCGACATACTTAATGTGGGCAACTGCATAGCTCTTGAACCTAAATTTGTAATTCCGGGTCAGGGGGCTGTAGGCGTAGAGAATACATACGTTGTACAGGCTCAGGGGCCGGCCCGTCGTCTGACCAATGCCCCCGAAGATATTCAAAGTCTTACATAAGAGAATGAATCTGAAAGAAAAGCTAAGCGATAAAGTTTTCAAGATGGTCGGTGATGTGGCCGACAACATTTCGCGTCCGTGCTATGTGGTGGGCGGTTACGTCCGCGACCTTATCATAGAACGACATTCAAAAGACATAGATTTCGTAACAGTAGGCTCGGGCATCGAGCTTGCCGAGGCTGTCGCAAGCCGTCTGGGCCCCAAGGCTCATGTGGCCGTATACCGCAATTACGGAACCGCCCAGCTTCACTGCGGAAATCTCGAACTCGAATTTGTAGGCGCACGCAAGGAGTCGTACCGCAGGGATTCGCGCAATCCCATAGTGGAAGACGGTACTCTTGAAGAGGACCTTTCAAGGCGCGATTTTACCATAAACGCATTGGCCATAAGTGTTAATGCCGATTCGTACGGAGAGCTTATCGACATGTTCGGCGGTATGGATGACATTAAGAAACGACTGATTCGTACTCCGCTCGACCCCGACATCACATTCAGCGACGATCCGCTGCGCATGATGCGTGCCATACGTTTTGCCACACAGCTTGGCTTCAATATTTATCCCGAAACGCTGAGGGCTATCACCCGCAACGCACATCGTATAGAAATCATCACCGCCGAACGCATCAAGGATGAACTCAGCAAGATAATGCGTTCGCCCAAGCCTTCGATAGGCTGGGAATTGCTCCACATCACCGGTCTGCTGAAATACATCCTTCCCGAGCTTGAAGCCTTGAGGGGCGTTGAGGTCGTGAACGGTCGCGGCCACAAGGACAACTTCTATCATACCCTCACGGTGCTCGACACCGTAGCCGCCAGTTCCGACAAGGAGTGGCTGCGGTGGGCTGCCCTGTTCCACGACATAGCCAAGCCCGTGACCAAGCGCTATGATGCTCAGAACGGATGGTCGTTCCACAATCACAACTTTGTGGGAGCCAAGATGATACCGCGTATTTTCTCGCGCATGCGTCTGCCGCTCGGAGCCGAGATGCGCTATGTGCAGAAACTTGTAGAGCTGCACATGCGTCCGATTGCCCTTGTTGAGGATGAGGTTACCGACAGCGCGGTACGCCGTCTTATAAATTATGCCGAGGAAGACCTCAACGACCTTATGACACTTGCCCGTGCCGACATCACAAGCAAGAACGAGGCCAAGAAACAACGTTATCTTGACAATTTCGACCTCGTAGAACGCAAATTTGACGACATACGGGCCAAAGACTTTGAACGCAACCGCAAGAATCCGATTGACGGCAACGAGATAATGCATATATTCGGGCTGCACCAATCGCCCCTGGTGGGTTATTTTGCAAAAAATCTCAAGCAGGCGATAAAGGACTGTGAGATAGAAGATACCCGCGAGGCATCGCTTGAATATCTGTATAAACTTGCGCGCGAAAAGGGCGTTGAAGTTGTGAATCCTCCGGCCGATAATGATGACACGGATAACGGAGATATTCAGGAAAATTGAATGTTGAATGAACCACGATATATAGAAAAATGTATTATATAACGAAAACACTCGAAATATCCGCTGCGCATCGCCTTACCCTCGACTACGAGAGCAAGTGTACCAATCTCCATGGTCATAACTGGATTATCACCGTTTATTGCCGTGCCAAGGAATTGAACAGCAACGGCATGGTAACCGACTTCACACATATCAAGCGTGAAGTGTCAGACAAGCTCGACCATGCCTGTCTTAATGACGTGCTGCCATTCAACCCCACAGCCGAAAACATGGCGCGCTGGATATGCGAGACCGTTGAGAACTGCTATCGAGTAGATGTAAAAGAGAGTGAGGGCAATGTTGCCTCCTACGTTAAAGATGAAGAATAAGAAATATAAAGTAAACGAAATATTTTATTCATTGCAGGGCGAAGGTTTCTATACCGGCACCCCTGCCGTGTTTCTGCGCCTGAGCGGTTGTAACCGCAAGTGCGATTTCTGCGATACCGACCATTTCGGTTTCACGGAGATGACCGCTGATGAAATAGCCGAGGCTGTGGCCGCATTTCCGGCGCGCCACCTTGTCATAACAGGCGGTGAGCCTACCTTGCAGCTCGACTCCGACCTGATGAGAGCCATCAAGGCCAAGCGATTCTATGTGCAGATAGAAACCAACGGCACCCGCCCCGTGCCCGTTGAGGTCGACTGGGTGACATGCTCGCCCAAGGATGCTCCGTGGGAGATAGACCGCATTGATGAGCTTAAGCTCGTATTCCAAAATCAGGATGTGGAAGAGATAGCCGCAATCCTTCCGGCCAAGCATCACTTTCTGCAGCCGCTGTCGGGCGGCAATATCGCTGAGACCATAGAATATTGCCTTGCACATCCGCGCTGGCGCCTTTCGTTGCAGACTCATAAACTTATCGACATTCAATGAAATCAATCCGTTGCTTCATAATAATCCTGATGTGGTTGCTGGCCTCACCGTTTATGGCCTCGGCGCAGAGCGATACCATAGTGTCGCTCATAACCTGCGCACCCGGCTCGGATATTTATGAGCTGGAGGGACACACGGCCTTGCGCATACGTTCGCCACGGTTTGATGTCGCGGTAAGTTACGGAGTATTTGATTTCGACTCTCCAAATTTTGTATACCGCTTTGTCAAAGGCGAGACCGATTACATTTGCGCCGCCATTCCATGGCAGATATTTGAGTCAGGATATAAGTCAGACGGCCGCAGGGTGGTGGAGCAGGTGCTGGATCTCGATGCCGGTGAAACCCGCAGGCTCGTGGAGCTTGTAGATAATAATCTGCTGCCGCAAAACCGTGTTTACCGATATAATTATGTGAAGGACAACTGCGCCACACGTCCGCTCAGCATCATAGAGCAGGCGGTGGGCGACAGCCTGCGGCTTGCACCCGTAGATTTCGACACACGCTCATATACGGCAAGTTTCCGTGATGTGATGCGCCATTATCATCGCAATTACCCGTGGTATCAGTTTGGTATCGACCTGGCTTTAGGGTCGGGAATCGACTATCCCATAAGCAACCGCGAGTATGCCTTCGCACCCGTGCTGCTGGAGCAGCAGATGGCTGAAGCCACTGTCGGCGGCCGCAGAATCGTGAAGAGCACAGACGTAATCGTAGGCGATGACAGCTGGAATTGTGTGGACAGTGCCACTCCCTTTTTTCTCACCCCCATTTTTGTAGGGTGGGTGGTGTTTGCGCTCCTGCTGTGGGCTACCGTATGCGATAATCGTCGCGGTCGTGTAAGCCGATGGATAGATGCCACATACTTCGGTGTGCTGGGTCTTGCAGGCCTGCTCATAGCATTCCTGGTATTTATTTCAGTTCACGAAGCTACCTCTCCCAACTATCTTATAGTATGGTTGAACCCCTTCTGCCTTATCCCCACCATTTTTATTTGGTTAAAAAAGAGCAAGATTGTGGTTTTATCATACCAAATTATTAACTTTGCAGCAGTTTTGATACTGTGCCTTGGATGGCTTTGGTTGCCCCAGAGTGCCAACGCGGCATTTTTACCTTTCGTATTAGGCGATATGCTCCGTTCGGCAAGCTATATCAAACTGAATTTTCCAAAGGTTGCAAACCACGGTAAATAAAATGAAAAACAAGCTGAAAAACTCACGTTATACTATGCCCGGCATATTTTTGGCTCTGATTACATCAGTAGTCAGCATGGCCATGCCCGTATCGGCGGGAGTAAGACCGCAGCTTGTTGTAGGTGTTGTAATCGACGGGCTCGACAAGCAATATCTCGATTTGCTGCGCGAGCAGTTTGGAAACGACGGCTTCAACCGCTTGATGCGCGACGGCGTTGTGATACCTCATGCCGACTATGGCTCTGCCGTAGATGCCACAGCGGCCACGGCCATGATAGCTACCGGCGCATCGCCCTCCACCACCGGCATAAGCGGCGTAAATATCTATGACTGCGAGGCACGCCGGCTTGTACAGGCACTAAACGACCCCCAGGCCATAGGTAACTTTACCACTCAGACCTTTTCGCCCCGTTCACTCGCTGTAAGCACACTTGCAGATGAAATCCGCATAGCCGGAGGAGGTGTTTCGAGGGTCATAGCCATATCTCCCGAGCCTACCCAGGCCGTGATACTTGCCGGACATACCGGTAATTCGGCTCTGTGGATTGACGACAAGACCGGCTATTGGGCTACATCTACATACTACAAAGACCTGCCCACGTCGGTTACGTATCGCAACAGACTAAAGCCCCTGCCAAGCAGGCTCGACACCATGCAGTGGACTCCGCTCAAGCCTGCCGAGGCATACGTAGGTCTGCCCGATCATCTCACGCACTATCCATTCCGCTACACTTTCCCGCGCGGAAACGTGGACCGTTACGCCATGTTTGCAAACTCGCCGAAGGTCAATACCGAGGTTACCGACATAGCAGGCGAGATAGTGGATGAACTCAAGCTGGGACGTCCGGCCGACGGTGTTGACATGCTCAATGTGACCTACACATTGCAGCCATACATCTACAGCAATACAAGCGAGAACCGCTACGAACTGATAGACAGCTATCTGCGGCTCGACCGCGAGCTGGCACGCCTTTTTGCAAAAGTGGAAAGCGTGGCCGGTCCGGGCAATACGGTGTTCTTTGTGGCCGCCACTCCGCCCTCGGGACGTTCGCGCCGCGATGACGAACGCTGGAACATACCCTACGGCGAGTTTTCTACGAAAAAAGCCAAGAGCCTGCTCAATATGTATCTCATGGCCAAGTTTGGCAATGGCGAGTGGGTAAACGGATTCTATAACAATCAATTTTTCCTTAATAACAAGCTGATTGACGAGCGTCATCTCGACGCGTCAAACGTACGCCTTGAAGCTGCCGCTTTCCTTGAAAGGATGAGCGGGGTAGACCGCGTATTTACCATTGATGAGATTCTCTCAGGCCGTGGAGATGCTTACTACGAGGCTCTGCAACGAAACAATCATGCCAATTCGAGCGGTGATTTATTTGTGGAGGTGGCACCGGGCTGGGAAACTGTAGACGATATCCTGGTACCTGCATCGGAGAAACGCGTTCATTATGTGAAGCGTCTTGCTCCGGCCACTGCTCCATTGTTCATCATGGCTCCTGACGTAGATGCCCGTACCATAGACACACCGGTCGACATACGGGTGGTTGCTCCGACCATTACCCGTCTGTTGCGCATACGCAGCCCCAATGCCGCATCGTTTGCGGGTCTGGAGCTGTAAAAACCTTGCCACACTTTTTACTTCCGGATTCCAGTTCTATTTTCAGGGTAAAAAAACGCTCTGAATACGTGGCCAAGTTAAATCCAATCCAAGTCAAATTTACGAAAAAGACGTGCAGATATTTTTATAAGAATTGCCGCCTGTAGTGGACGGTACATCCTGTAAAACTATTTTATGCGCTCTATTTAAGAAAATTAATTAAATTTTCGTAAATTTGCAAAAATCAAGAAAAAACAAATAAAACACTATATGTCACTCGAATCATTCCTTAAAAGCATTTTTGGCTCTAAAGCCGAACGCGACCGTAAGAAATATCTCGACTATGTGGAGAAAAACATAACTCCGCTCAAGCCCGAGATGGCCGCCCTGAGCAACGATGAGCTGCGTCAGCGTGTAGCTGACATACGCGCCGATATACATGGCGCCGTCAAGGCCGATGAAGACCGTATCAAGGAACTTAAGGCTGAGATTGAAACCCTGCCGCTTGACAAACGTCAGCCCCTGTGGGAAGAAATTGACCAACTTGAAAAGAATATCAAGGATACACTGGAGGTTAAACTCGACGAACACCTCCCTGTGGTTTTCGCCGCCATGCGCGACACTGCCCGTCGATTTGCACAGAATGAGACAATCGAAGTAAGCGCCACCGACCTCGACCGTGAATTTGCCGGCCGCGGATGCGACTTCCTTACCATCGAAGGCGACAAGGCCATCTACAAGAACCACTGGATTGCCGGCGGTAATGAAGTTACCTGGGACATGGAACACTACGATGTGCAGATGGTGGGCGGTAAGGTGCTCAATGAAGGTAAAATTGCCGAAATGGCCACCGGTGAAGGTAAAACCCTTGTGGCTACCCTGCCTGTATTCCTGCGCTCGCTCACCGGCCGCGGTGTGCACGTGGTTACAGTGAACGATTACCTGGCCAAGCGCGACTCGGAGTGGATGGGGCCCATCTACCAGTTCCTCGGCTCTACAATCGACTGCATCGACAAGCATCAGCCCAACACAGCCGCCCGCCGCGCCGCATACAACTGCGACATCACTTACGGTACAAACAACGAGTTTGGTTTCGACTATCTTCGCGATAACATGGCCATGGCTCCAGAAGACATGGTACAGCGTTCGCACTACTACGCAATTGTCGATGAGGTCGACTCAGTTCTTATCGACGATGCCCGTACACCGCTCATTATCTCAGGTCCCGTGCCCAAAGGCGAGGAACAGTACTTCAATGAATATAAGTACAATGTAGAGAAGGTAGTTGAGGCTCAGCGTCGTCTTATCAACAAGATTCTGGCCGACGCCAAAGCCAAGATTGCATCCGACGACAAGGAAACTCAGAAAGAAGGTGCATTGCTCCTTTTCAGAGCTTACAAAGGTCTGCCCAAATACGGCGCCCTTATCAAGTTCCTGAGCCAGGAAGGTATGAAGACCCTTCTGCTCGAAACAGAAGCTCACTATCTGCAGGACAATGCCCGTGAAATGCCCATAGTGACAGATCCCCTGTACTTCGTAATCGACGAAAAGAACCGCTCGGTTGAACTTACCGACAAGGGCCTGGATGAACTTACCGGCAAAATTGACGATCCAAACTTCTTTGTGCTGCCCGACATCGCCGGCCAGCTCTCAGAACTGGAACACATAGCCGACAAGGAAGAACGTCAGAACAAGAAAGACGAGCTTATGGCCGACTATGCCGTGAAGGCCGAGCGCGTACATACCGTGACACAGCTCCTGAAGGCATACACCCTCTTTGAACGCGAGGTTGAATATGTCATCGACGACAATAAGGTGAAAATCGTAGACGAGCAGACCGGCCGTATTATGGAAGGTCGCCGCTACAGCGACGGTCTTCACCAGGCTATCGAGGCCAAGGAAGGTGTGAAGGTTGAGGCCGCCACACAGACCTTCGCTACAATCACCCTGCAGAACTACTTCCGCATGTATCACAAGTTGGCCGGTATGACCGGTACAGCCGAAACCGAAGCCGGTGAATTCTGGGATGTGTACAAGCTCGAAATCGTGACTATTCCTACCAACCGTCCGGTTGCACGTATAGACATGAACGACCGCGTGTACAAGACCAAGAAAGAGAAATACGCAGCCGTGATTGCCGAAATCGAGCGCCTGCATGCCATAGGCCGTCCGGTGCTCGTGGGTACCACTTCAGTAGAAATATCTGAGTTGCTCAGCCGAATGCTCGATATGCGCAAGATCAAGCATCAGGTACTTAACGCCAAACTGCACCAGCGCGAGGCAGAAATCGTGGCTCTTGCCGGTCTGCCCGGAGCCGTGACCATTGCCACCAACATGGCCGGCCGTGGTACCGACATCAAGCTCCCCGCCGAGGTCAAGGCCATGCAGGATATGGAAATCGTGAAAGACAAGGGCATAGGCGGTCTGGCCATCATCGGTACCGAACGCCACGAAAGCCGTCGCGTCGACCGTCAGCTCCGCGGACGTGCCGGCCGTCAGGGCGACCCGGGTTCTTCGGTATTCTTCGTATCGTTTGAAGACCAGTTGATGCGTCTTTTCGCCACCGACCGTGTGATGAAACTCCTCGACACACTCGGCTACCAGGAAGGTGATGTAATCGAGCACAAGATGGTAAACAACGCCATAGAGAAGGCTCAGCGCCGCGTTGAAGAAAACAACTTCGGTATACGTAAGCGTCTTGTGGAATACGATGACGTGATGAACAAGCAGCGCAACTATATCTACACCCGTCGTCAGCACGCCCTCAAGGGTGAACGCCTCGGTATAGATATCGCCAACATGATATACGACAGCGTGGAAGCTCTGGTTGATCAGTTCGACAACGCTATCGACTATCCCGCAATGGCTCTCGAAATCTACCGCATCTTCGCCATTGAACCTCCGTTTGACGAAAAGCAGTACAACAGCCTGTCGCGCCAGGAACGCGTAGATGCTCTCCACGATGCCGCTATGGAAGCTCTCAACCGCAAGGACGACCGCATACGCGAGATCGCACTTCCGGTTATCAAGAGCATCCTCGAGAACAATGACTACCGTGGTAAGATAATAGTTCCTGTAAGTGATGGCAAACGCCAGTTCAACCTGCGCATCGACCTTGAGGAAGCTATGGCTACCGAAGGCCGTTGCATAATCAAGGAATGGCAGAAAGCTCTCTCGCTCGTCACCATCGACGATATGTGGATGAATCATCTGCGCGAACTCGACCAGCTGCGCCAGTCGGTGCAGAATGCATCATACGAGCAGAAAGATCCGTTGGTGATTTACAAGGTAGAGGCATTCAACCTGTTCCAGGATATGCTCGGACGCCTTAACGCCAAGATGGTAAGCGCCCTTATGCGCGCCCACATCCCCGTGCGCGAAGCCGCCACTACCTCAGCTCCACAGCCTCAGCAGCATAATGTGGAAACAGAGGTGAATACAGCCACCGAGACCTCAGAGCCTGAACCCGAACCTCAGCCCAAGCCGAAACCTGCTCCCGAGCTTAAAGAAGCCGGACCCGAAATGCCCCACAAGTACAATTACAGCGCCACTAAAGCTTCTGTACCGGGCGAGGAAGAAAAACGCGCTGCAGCATCGGCACCTCAGGGCGAGGTTAGACGCACTTCTCCCATCAAGTCAGGTCCCAAAGTAGGCCGCAATGATCCCTGCCCATGCGGTTCGGGCAAAAAATACAAGAACTGCCATGGTAAGAATCAATAATTTGTTAAATCGCCAATTAACGACTTATAAATAATCTTAATGTCCGCACCATCGGTGCGGACATTTGTTTTTATTGTAGGTCGTAAAGAGTTTTCGGCCATGAAACACCTATGTTTATTCACTTGATAACTTTATGCAGACTATGTTAAATAAAACTTTTGAAGCAAAGTTACTTGCAGTACAAGATAATCTACTCAACTTCGCGTATCTACTCACCTCCAACCATGATGACGCTTATGACCTCTTGCAGGACACTACACTGAAAGTGCTCGACAATGAGGAAAAATATGTCGATAATGTAAACTTCAAGGGTTGGGTGTTTACCATAATGCGCAATATCTTCATAAACAATTACCGCAAGGCCGTGCGAGCCAATACGGTGATTGACCGCACCGAGGATCTGTATCACCTGTCGATGCCGCAGAACAGCGGCTTTGAGACCCCCGAGGGTGCAATAGCCTCAAAGGAGATTCATGCCATAATAGATTCATTTACCGACGATCTCAGAGTGCCGTTCTCGATGCACCTGGCCGGTTATAAATATGCCGAGATTTCCGAAGCCACGGGCATTCCGCTCGGCACCATCAAAAGCCGAATATTCTTTGCGCGCAAACGTCTGCAGAACGAGCTGAGAGACTATCGTGCGGATTGATATATACCGTGCGGGATATATAAAGTGACCGGCGCTAAGGCAGCAATGCTTCGGCGCCGTCGCTTTCTGTATCTTCCTCTAATTCTGCAAAACGCTCGGGCAGGGCTTTCTTAGACTTTATGCCGAGCTGTTTCAGATTCTCGGCCACTCTGAGCACATTGTTGTTGCCGGTGGTCAATCTCTTAAGGGCCGATGAGTACATCTGTTGGCTCTTGTCAATTGATTTGCCCAAGTCGTCCATATCCTTCAGGAAGGCCTGCACGCTGTCTATCATCTTTTGGCCTGTGACGGCTATTTTTTCAGAATTTACGGTGCGGTCCTCATTTTGCCACATCTGCTCCACAAGGCGCACTACGGTCACGAGGTGAGTGGGCGACACTATGATTACATGCCCTTCGTAGGCTTTCTGCCAAATGTCGGGGTTGGCATTCATCGCTTCGATGTAAGCGCCCTCATGTGGCATGAACATCAATACGAAATCACCGTTTTTAGCACCTATTTTGCTTTGATAGTCCTTGTCGCGCAGTTCCTTTATGTGCGCTTCAACAGAGCGCAGATGAGCTTTAGCAAAAGAGCTTTTCTGCTCGGGCGAATCTGCTTCGAGCATCCTCAGGTAATCTGACAGCGACACCTTTGAATCAATGATTATATCGCGATTTTTGGGGCAATGTATCACGGCGTCGGGGCGCAGCTGACGCCCATCTTCATCGGCAGATGACTCCTGTGTAACAAACCAGCGGCCCTCCTGCAGCCCTGAGTGTTCAAGGATATTGGCCAGCATCATCTCTCCCCAGCGGCCCTGCACGCGGGTGTCGCCTTTGAGGGCAGAGGCCAGTTTTCCGGCTTCCTTCTCCACTCGCGTGTTCAGCTCGTGGAGCGAACGTATCTCCTCACGCAGCGACAGGCGGTCGCGGTTCTCTATGTCGTAACATTCGCGATAGCCCTTGGTAAAAGCCTCAAGGGAAGTTTTCATCGGAGCCAGAGCGGCTTCTATGCTTATACGGCTGTTGCGGTCGAGCTGCTGCGAATTGGCATTGAGTATGTCGGCGGCAAGTGCTTTGAACCGTTCTCCTACCGAAGCTCTTTCATCAGCCAATTGTCGGGCATGCTCATCGTTGAGCATGGCAATCTGGGCTGCGTGCGATTCTTTCAGCTCGGCAAGCTGACGGTTGTGCGAATCCTTCAGCTCGTTTATACGTTTCTCCTCTGATTGCAGCTCGGCGGCAAGGCGTTTGTTGGCTTGGTCAAAGCGCTCCTGCAGGATGGCTTTTTCGGTGAGCAGTTTGTTGAAGTCGGCTTCGAGCGTACGTATACGTTCTTCATTGCCGACACTACCGCCGGACTTTACCGAAAGTTTAAAGCATAAAAAAATACAAGCTACAAGCGCTATGGCAAGAGCAATCAGGGCATATATCATGATTTAGCTGTTTTATTATTGCAAAGTTACTTTTTTCGAGTGTTTCAAGATAACCCTTAGTGTTAAAGAAATTAAAAGCCGATAAAAAAGATTACAGAGCAACGATCCTACTGCTGTTATCGGTAATTGGACCGTAATACAATTGAGTTTCTTGGCATTTGGGAGAGTCTATATAATCCCGATTTTTACCCCCCTCGAATTCGAGGGGGTTAAAAAGGATGCGGGCTTAAATGCCTTTACTCTTTCCCCAAAGGCATGGATTGAACGTACAAATGCTAAAGGTATAATTGCCAAAGCAGGACGTTACGGCGGTACTTACGCACGCAGGGATATTGCGTATCACTTTGGAATGTAGTATTGCCCGAAATTAACGAAAAAACCGGATTATACCATAATATCGTTTGAATCATTTTGATAATTCACAAAAAATCACTACCTTTGCGGCTCGAAAAAGTATATATTTGTTTATGCCCAACGAAGACATCAATTATATCTTCGAAGCTTCGTGGGAGGTTTGTAATAAAGTAGGTGGTATCTACACTGTTCTGTCTACCAAGGCGAAAACCCTCCAGAAGCTCCATAAGGATCAAGTAATTTTTATAGGTCCGGATGTATGGACCGAAGAGCGCCCTGCACTCGATTTTAAAGAATCAAAAACAATACTCAAGAAATGGCGTGAAACAGCGTTGCTTCCCGAAGGCTTGGCCGTACGTGTAGGCCGTTGGGAAATTCCGGGACGTCCTATAGCAGTGTTGGTGAAATTCGATGCCATGTATGCGTCGAAAGATTCTTTTTACGGCTGGATGTGGGACAAATACGGAGTGGACTCCCTCCATGCATACGGCGATTACGACGAGGCTTGCGCCTTTGGACGCGCAGCCGCTGCTGTCATAGAGAGCCTTGTAGAGTTTTTAGGTGCAAAGGCCGGTAATGTTGTAGCTCATTTTGATGAATGGATTCTCGGCGCCGGTTTGCTTACCGTGAAGGCTCGCGTACCCGAAGCCATGACCGTATTCACCACCCATGCCACTTGCATAGGTCGCAGTATCTGCGGCAACGGCAAGCCCCTCTATGACTATCTCAAAGGATACAATGGCGACCAGATGGCTGCCGAGCTTAACATGCAGTCAAAACACTCGCTTGAGAAGGCTGCGGCTCATGCTGCCGACTGCTTCACAACCGTAAGCGATGTGACTGCCATGGAGTGCGAGCAGCTTCTTGAACGCAAGCCCGATGTAGTGACCCCCAACGGCTTTGAACCCGGATTCGTTCCTCAGGGAAAGAAGTATGACAAGGCCCGCAAAGCAGCCCGTGCCAAAATGATCGAGGTGGCAAACGCCCTCACCGGACGCAACTTTACAGACGATACATTTATCATGGCCACTTCAGGCCGCTGTGAATATCACAACAAAGGTATTGATGTGTATTGCGACGTGCTCGCCCGTCTTAACGAGACCGGCACACCCAAGCCCGTTCTTGCCTTTGTGATGGTTCCCGCCTGGGTAGGTGCACCCCGCACCGACTTGGTTGCATCACTCACCGAGGGTCTGAATACACGTCTTGCCGATGCTGTGATCACTCACAATCTAAATAACTACAACGAGGATCCGATAAACATGCGCCTGCATCAGCTGGGATTTGCTTCGGCCGAGGCTCACGGCGCTGTGACTGCAATCTACGTACCGTGCTATCTCAACGGCCACGACGGTGTGTTCAACATGAGCTACTACGATCTGCTCATAGGTATGGATGCCACTGTGTTTCCCTCGTACTACGAACCATGGGGTTACACACCGCTCGAAAGCGTGGCCTTCGGAGTTCCCACAGTCACCACATCACTCTCGGGTTTCGGCCAATGGATACGCACCACTACAGAAAATACCTTTGCCGACTGCGGGGTAGTGGCAGTGATGCGCACCGACTCAAACTACGATGAAGTGGTAAGAAACATATCAGACGATCTGCTCAAGCTCATGAGCGCCGACAGCAATCAGCGCGCCATGATATCGAAGGCTGCGATGGCCACCGCCGAACAAGCCGACTGGAGCAACGTCATCAAATACTATGATGAAGCATACGATATCGCTCTGAAAAATCATAAGAAATAAATACAAGAAACTTTAGATAATATAGCTAAAATGAAACTACCGGTAAGCAAAACTAACGCACCCGTATGGCGTGACGTTACAGTTAGAGCCGAATTACCCGCACAGCTCAAGCCCCTCGAAGAGATGGCTCACAACCTGTGGTGGGTATGGAACAGTGAAGGTAAATCGCTCTTCCGCGACCTCAACCACGACCTTTGGCGCAGCACAGGCGAAAACCCCGTAATGCTGCTGCATCGTCTTTCATCAGACCGTATCGACGAAATCCTCGCCGACAAGGTGATGATGGACCGTATCGCCAACGTATATGCCCAGATGCGCGAATATCTTGCAAAGCCCATGCGCAAGGATGTTCCCTCTATCTCATATTTCTCAATGGAATATGGTCTGTGCTCATGTCTCAAAATATATTCAGGCGGTCTTGGTGTACTCGCCGGTGACTATATCAAGGAAGCTTCAGACTCATGCATCGACATGACTGCCGTAGGTTTCCTCTATCGCTATGGCTACTTCACCCAGACCCTCAGCGTTGAAGGTCAGCAGATTGCACAATACGAACCCCAGAACTTCAACCAGCTCCCCATCGAGCAGGTAATGGACGCCGACGGTCATCCCATGATCATCGAAGTTCCTTATCCCGACCGTATCGTTTACAGCCACGTATGGCGCGTTAACGTTGGCCGCATGAAGCTCTATCTGATGGATACAGACTTCGATATGAACTCTGAATTCGACCGTCAGATCACTCACCAGCTCTATGGCGGTGACTGGGAAAACCGTATCAAGCAGGAATACCTCCTCGGTATCGGTGGTGTGCTCATGCTCAACAAGCTCGGCATTCACTCTCAGATCTATCACTGCAACGAAGGCCACGCAGCCCTGCTCAACCTGCAGCGTCTGGTTCAGTACGTACAGGAACAGCACCTCGACTTCAACGTAGCCCTCGAAATGGTACGTGCATCAAGCCTCTATACCGTTCACACTCCCGTACCCGCCGGTCACGACTACTTCGATGAATCACTCTTCGGCAAGTATATGGGTTCTTACCCCGCCAAGCTCGGCATCACATGGCAGGAACTTATGGATATGGGTCGCGAGAATCCCGGTTCACAGGAACGTTTCTCTATGAGCGTTTTCGCACTCAACACATGCCAGGAAGCCAACGGCGTATCAAAGCTCCACGGTATCGTATCGCAGAAGATGTTTGCCGGTATCTGGAAGGGATACAGCTGGGAAGAAAGCCACGTAGGTTACGTAACCAACGGTGTGCACATGCCTACCTGGGCTGCTTCTGAATGGAAAGAATTCTATAAGAACAACCTCGGTCCTGAAGTATTCTACGATCAGTCTAACCCCGAAGCATGGAGCGGCATCTTCAATGTGTCCGATGAACAGATCTGGAACATGCGTTGTCAGCTCAAGAACAAGTTCATCAACTTCGTAAAGCGCGACTTCAAGGAAAAATGGCTTGCCAACCAGGGTGATCCCTCGGCAGTAATGGAAGTACTCGACCGCATCAATCCCAATGCACTCATCATCGGCTTCGCCCGTCGTTTCGCCACTTACAAGCGTGCCCACCTTCTCTTCACCGACCTCGATCGTCTCTCGCGCATCGTAAACAACGAGAAGTTCCCCGTGCAGTTCATCTTCTCGGGTAAGGCTCACCCCGCCGACGGCGCCGGTCAGGACCTCATCAAGCGTATCGTTGAAATCTCACGTCGTCCTGAATTCCTGGGTAAGATCATCTTCCTCGAAGACTATAACATGATCGTTGCCAAGCGCCTGGTTACCGGTGTTGACATCTGGCTCAATACTCCCACACGTCCTCTCGAAGCATCGGGTACATCAGGCGAAAAGGCCGAAATGAACGGCGTACTCAACTTCTCGGTACTCGACGGCTGGTGGTACGAAGGCTACCGCTTCAACGAAAAGGCCGGTTGGGCGCTCACCGACAAGCGTACATTCACCGATCAGGGCCAGCAGGACAAGCTCGACGCTGCCACTATCTACCGTATGCTCGAAAACGAAATCATCCCTCTGTATTTCGAAAAGAACTCAAAGGGTTACTCTCCCAAGTGGATCGAATACATCAAGGGTTCTATCGGCGACATCGCTCCCCACTTCACAATGAAGCGTATGATCGACGACTATATCGAACGCTTCTACGATCCTGAAGCAGCACGCTCCAAGCGCCTCGTTGCCCATGACTACGCCCTTGCAAAAGAAATCGTGGCCTGGAAGGAAAAAGTAGCTTCTGAATGGGATGGCGTCAAGGTTCTCGACGTACGTCAGACTGCCGATATTATCAACGGTGTAACCGGCGAACCCTACTCTGTAGAAATCGTTGTAGACACCAACGGTATCGGTAAGGACCTCCACCTCGAACAGGTAGTATTCCGCACCGAAGACGGCGTTGAAAAGTTCGTGACACGCGAAGAATTCAAGATTGTCAAGGAAGAAGGCTCTGTAATCACATACGAGCTCAAGTCTAAGATCAAGGATGCCGGTGTATTCCGTCTGGGTTACCGTCTGTATCCCTGGAATGCAAACCTGCCCCACCGTCAGGACTTCGCATTCTCACGCTGGATCTGATTCAACCGCGATAATACATAAAAATATCCACGACACCCTCAAAAGTGCCGCGGATATTTTTATGTATGGATATCAATAGCTTTAGAGTTTGAATCTTACACCCACCTGCAGGAGACCTTGGGCACCGAAGCCAAGTTCGCCGAACAGCGAGGCCGAGCGTGAGATGGATGCTTCGGCGCATACGGGTGAAACCTGGAATGCGAAGTAGCCCTTGTTGCGGCTGTCGTCGCCGAATGTCATGTGCGAGATGTCGGCACCGATACCTACGTGTGCGTACATCTTAAGGATACCTTTGCGGTAGTAGTCGTACTTACCGTTGAGCATAATCACGTGGTAGTAGATGTTGCAGTCATCGGTGTGCTTGAAGCTGCTCGATGAGAATGTGTATGAAGCACCTAACTGAAGTTTTGGAAGAGCCTGGAAGTAGATTGCGGCTGTGACACCGCCCCAGGCTGTGTTTACATTACCGATACCATCGTGCATGTCGCATGCATCCATCTGTGTGTAACCACCATAACCGAATTGTAGTGAAGTCTGCGCCTGGGCTGAAATGGTTAAGCCTATAACGGCGAGGAGTGCAATAAGGACTTTTTTCATTAGATTAAGTATTTAAATTTGATTAAATAGTTGATAAATCAGTTGTATTTATAACACCTGCATCAGCGAAATGTTGTATCTTTGCCGCAAAAAGGATGTAGTTTGATAATAAATGTGAATAACTATGCCTGTCATTTCAGTGTGTATAACAATATGAGATTAAAGCACCATATTTATATAAACTATTGATTCAATGCACTAAATCCGCCTAAGGCAATGAGGTGCAAGATTTCCTTCTTTATTTTTTGTAGAATAGAAAAATTTAATAAAATAAATTAAACAGATGGCAAAAATGTTAATATCGCACGGCATCGAGCGGTCGTATGCTATGATATTGACGTTTGTCATTAAATAATCAAAGATGTTAGACGAATCCTTACTCCCTCGCATACAAACCCATCTCACCCGGTTTCAAGAAATTGAGACCCTGCTTGGAGACCCCGCAGTGGCAGCCGATCAACAACGGTTTGTGAAGCTGACCAAGGAATACAAGCATCTTAAAGGCATAGTCGACCTGATGAAAGAATACGACGCACAGGTTGACAATGTGGCATTTTATCACGAGGTGATAGATATGGAAAGCGATGCGGCTGCCATTGAAAGTGCCAAAGCCGAGTTACAGGCCGCAAACGATGATATAGAACGTCTTACCGACGAAATAAAGCTTTTCCTTGTACCCAATGACCCCGAGGACGACAAGAATGCCATACTTGAGATACGTGCAGGTACCGGTGGCGATGAAGCAGCGCTGTTTGCCGGCGACCTTGCCAAGATGTATATGAAGTTCTGTGAGTCGAAGGGCTGGAATGTGGCTGTGACCTCCACCAGCGAGGGCGCTGCCGGCGGCTATAAGGAAATAGTGATGAGCGTGAGCGGCGATGGAGTATATGGCATACTGAAGTACGAGAGCGGCGTGCACCGCGTGCAGCGTGTGCCGTCTACCGAGACTCAGGGCCGCATACACACCTCGGCTGCCACAGTGGCCGTGTTGCCCGAGGCCGAACCTTTTGATGTGGAAATCAACGAAGGTGAGATAAAGTGGGATACTTTCCGCTCGGGCGGTGCCGGAGGTCAGAATGTGAATAAGGTGGAATCGGGCGTGCGACTGAGGTATATGTGGAAAAATCCCAATACCGGCGTCACCGAAGAAATACTCATAGAATGTACCGAGACTCGCGACCAACCCAAGAATAAGGAAAGGGCGCTGAGCCGTCTGCGCACCTTCATTTTCGACAAGGAGCATCAGAAGTACATCGACGACATAGCGCAGAAGCGCAAGACGCTGGTGTCGACCGGCGACCGCTCGGCCAAGATACGCACCTACAACTTCCCGCAGGGACGTGTCACCGATCATCGCATCAACTTCACAACCCACAATCTGCCGGCTGTACTCGGAGGCTCGCTCGACGAGATATTTTTCGCTCTGAGCTCAACCGAAAATGCCGAACGCCTAAAAGCTGCTGAATTTTAACGAAAAAAGATATGAAAAGAACCGATCTTGTAAACAACATCTTGAGCAAGGGCTCATTTCTCTGTGTAGGACTTGACCCCGATCCCGCCAAAATGCCGGCAGCGCTGGCTGCAAAAGGTGCTGATGGTATCATAGAATTCAATAAGGCTGTAATCGACGCTACCGCAGCATACGCAGTGGCCTATAAGCCTAATCTCGCTTTCTATGAAACTCTCGGAGCCGACGGTATGAGGGCTTTTGAAGAAACCTGCGCATATATACGCAGCAACTTTCCCGACCAGTTTATCATTGCCGATGCCAAGCGCGGTGATATTGGAAACACTGCCCGCATGTATGCCAAGGCGTTTTTTGAAAACGCAGGGGTGGATGCGGTGACCGTGGCTCCCTACATGGGCGAGGACAGTGTGACTCCCTTCCTGGGATTTGACGGCAAGTGGGCTGTGGTGCTCGCTCTTACTTCAAACAAAGGCTCTGAAGACTTCCAGATGATCCGCGACGAGCGCGGTACACGTTTCTTTGAACGTGTGGTGCTTCAGGCACAGAAGTGGGGCACTCCGGTCAACATGATGTTTGTGGTGGGTGCTACCCGCGGCGAGCTGATTGGAGATGTGCGCCGTCTGGCTCCGCGCAATTTCTTCCTCGTTCCCGGTGTTGGTGCCCAGGGAGGCAGCCTTGAAGAGGTTTGCCGCTATGGTATGAACGACGAAGTGGGCATTCTGGTGAACTCGTCGCGTGGCATAATCCATGCTTCAAACGGCGACGACTACGCAGAAATGGCAGGCAACAAGGCCCGCGAGCTGCGCGACCAAATGGCAGCCATTCTGCGCGAACGCTCAATGATTTGAACAGTTTCCAAAAAAATAGGAAAAAAACACGTTATTATCGAAATTTTTCCGTAATTTTGCAATACAGTATGTGCTACCCTTATCACATACCCGCACAGCATACTAACACATAAAAAAATATAAAATGGCAAGTATTGAAAATTTCAATTTCGCCGGTAAAAAGGCTATCGTCCGTGTAGACTTCAATGTACCCCTGGACGAAAACGGTAAAATCACCGATGATACCCGTATCCGTGGCGCTCTTCCCACACTCAAGAAAATTCTTAGCGATGGTGGCAGCCTGATCATCATGTCGCACATGGGCAAGCCCAAGGGCAAAGTCAACCCCAAGATGTCGCTCAGCCAGATCAAGGACGCTGTAGCTCAGGCTCTCGGTACAGATGTAGCTTTTGCTGAAGACTGCGCTACTGCCGACGATATGGCAGCCGCTCTCAAGCCCGGTCAGGTGCTCCTGCTCGAAAACCTCCGCTTCCATCCCGAAGAAGAAGGCAAGCCCGTAGGTATCGACAAGGAAGATCCCGCTTACGCCGACGCCAAGAAGGAAATGAAGGCCCGTCAGACCGAATTTGCCAAGCATCTCGCTTCATACGCTGATGTTTACGTAAACGACGCTTTCGGTACCGCTCACCGTCGCCACGCTTCTACAGCCGTTGTTGCCGATTTCTTCGACAACGACCACAAGATGCTCGGCTACCTCATGGAAAAGGAAGTGAAGGCTGTTGACAACGTTCTCAACAACATCAAGCGTCCCTTCACCGCTATCATGGGCGGTTCTAAGGTTTCTACCAAGATCGGTATTATCGAAAACCTCATGGACAAGGTTGACAACCTCATCCTCTGCGGTGGTATGACTTATACCTTTGCCAAGGCTCTCGGTGGCCATGTAGGTCTGTCTATCTGCGAAAACGATAAGCTCGACCTCGCTCTCGACATCATCAAGAAGGCTAAGGAAAAGGGTGTGAACCTCGTGCTCGGTACAGACTGTGTAGCTGCCGACAGCTTCTCAAACGATGCCAACACTATGGTTTGCAACGTAATGGAAATACCCGAAGGCTGGGAAGGCCTTGATGCAGGTCCTGCTACCCGCAAGGCTTTTGCCGCTGCCATCCTGCCCTCGAAGACCATCCTTTGGAACGGCCCCGCAGGTGTATTTGAATTCGACAACTTCACTGCCGGTTCACGTGCTATTGCCGACGCTGTTGTAGAAGCAACCAAGAACGGTGCATTCTCGCTCGTAGGCGGTGGCGACTCTGTAGCTTGTGTTAACAAGTTCGGTCTTGCCGACGAAGTTTCTTACGTATCTACCGGTGGTGGCGCTCTGCTCGAAGCCATCGAGGGTAAGGTACTCCCCGGCATCGCTGCTGTGAAAGGTGAATAATTAAAACCCACATATAAAGCGCGGACGTGAACTTTTTATGCGTCCGCGCTTTTATTGTCTTATACAGGCTGTAGCCTGATAACTGTTAAAACTCACTGATATGATTCTCAGCCCCGACTTTTTTCAATGGATAGATGCTCATGCAGCCGATGATGTGGCCAAACTGCGCCTTAAGTACGGCCGTGAGCGTGCGTTTGAAATATTGCAGATAGAATGTCGCCGCAAGTATGCCGCGAAGCTCGACGATACTCTCGGACGAAATGCCGAGTTTATCTTTCCTACTGCCTTGTCGGGTGAGCAGTCCACTTCCGACGCCCTGGCACACTACCACGCCACACTCGTGGGCGAAGGCAAGCGTGTGGTCGACCTGACTGCAGGTCTGGGAATCGACGCCATGGCTCTGGCACGTAAAGTAGGACGCAGCGGCCATGTGGTAGCCGTAGAGCGCGATGAAGCCGTGGCAGATGCTCTGCGCCACAATGCAGCCCAATACGAGAATATAGAGGTTATAAACAGCGATTGCCGTACATTGATTGATATATGGGCGCGCGAGGGCATGCACTTTGATGTGCTATTCATCGACCCGGCCCGTCGCGCGGCCGATGGTGGCCGTGTATATGCTCTCGACCAATGCGAGCCTGATGTGGTGGAGATGTTGCCACTACTGCGCAAAATAGCCGACAGGCTTATCATAAAGGCATCGCCCATGCTCGACATAAGCCACACGCTGAGCCTGCTGCCCGACGCCGGGCAGATGATAGTGCTCGGCACTCCCCTGGAATGCAAGGAGCTTGATGCGATATGCGACTTCGACCGTAAACCCGCGGCCGACGTTGAAATCAAGGCCGTGACCATAGGTGCGGGAATTCATAATGTATTTCATTTTACAAGGCAAGCCGAGGCACAGGCCGAGGCCGCTTATGGCGTACCTGTTGCCGGAGGATACGTTTACGACCCTTATCCGGCCGTGATGAAGGCCGCACCCTTCAAACTGCTCTGCCGCGATGGAATCAAGGCTCTGGGACCGAATACCCACTTGTGGTATTCCGAAGAACCGGTAGATGGATTCCCCGGCAGGACGTACAAGGTTGAGGAGGTGCTGCCATACATGTCGAAGCACATCAAGCGATATGCGGCCCGGTATCCAAAGGTAAGCGTCACCGCACGCAATTTTGATGTAGCCGCCGATGTACTGCGGGCAAAGCTCAAGGTTAAAGACGGCCCGGCACGCCTGTTTGCCGTGAATACCTTCAACGGACAGAAATTACTTATAACATGCACATTATTGACAACGAAATAGCGGCTTTGCTCGACGAAGCGGCCGCACGCTACAACAGCCCGGATTTTATAGCTGCCGATCCGGTGCAGTTTCCGAGGATGTTCTCTGATAAACGCGATATAGAGATTGCCGCCCTGCTGGCATCGACCATAGCCTGGGGCAACCGCACCATGATATGCCGCAGTGCCAACAAGATGTTTGGACTCATGGACTGGCAGCCATACAACTACGTGATGGATGAGGGCTATGAAGATCTTGGCGAGGGCAATATCCACCGCACCTTTTTCAATCGCAATCTGCGCCATTATTTGCGGGGGCTGCACGATATTTATAGCAAATACGGTAGTCTGGAGGATTTTGCCGGGGCTACAGGTGCTCCCCAATCAGAAGCTCCGTCGTGGCACCTCGCCGCCGCCATAAACCGCAGTCTTGCCGCCGCAAACGGTGGCGCAGACGATTGCCGCTGCCTGCCGCTGGGACTTGATAAGTCTGCTCTGAAACGCTTCAACATGGCTCTGCGCTGGCTGGTACGCAACGATGGCATAGTGGATCTGGGGGTATGGAACGCATTGAAGCCCTCGCAGCTGTATGTGCCGCTTGATGTGCATGTGGGCAATGTGTCGCGCGAGCTTGGCCTTCTTGAGCGTAAGCAAAACGACAGGCGCGCGGTAGAAGACCTTACGGCCACTCTCCGCGCGCTGCGTCCGGATGATCCGGTTTACTATGATTTCGCCCTGTTCGGGGTGGGAGTTAATTCTGCGAAAATTTAAAATTTAAAGTAAACTGAAAATTCTAAATTTTGTATTCACTCCGTGAATACAAGGTATCCGCCTGAGGGGAGTGAGGCGGGCAGACTTGTGGCTCCGGTGAATATGTCGTGCATGCCGCTTACGTCGGGTGCTTTCTCAAACAGTTTCTGCTCCTTTGCCGACAGATTGACTATGGTGAGCACATCACCGCGGCTGAAGGCCAATACGTCGGGCGACAGTGTGGCGATGGGCTTAAGCTCGGCGCCGCCCTGTCCGGCTGCAAGGCTCTTTGAGTTGTGGCGCAGCGAGTTGAGTGTCTGATAGAATCGTTTTGTATCGGGATTTGCATTCCAATCGGGGGCGGTGTCTTTTTCGAAGAATTCGAGAGCGCGGTTCAGACCCACTTCCTGTCCTGTATATATCAGGGGCATGCCGGGCAGAGTGTACATAAGCACGGCAAATGCACCCTGCAGACGGCCGAGACGTTCAAATTCAGTGCCCTCCCACGAGTTGAGGTCGTGGTTGGTGATCATGTTCATCTGAATGGTTCCGGCAGGGTAGGCCGATGCTTCTTCAGCAAGGCGCTTGTAGATGGCGTCGGCGTGAGTTTCGGGGAATGTGCGCACGTTGCCCTGAGCGTCTTTGAATGTGTACTGACCCTGTGTGGCGGCAATTGCGCTGAAGAGGTCTTTCATGGGCCAGTTGTATAGCATGTCGAAAGCGTGCTCGGCAAGGTCGGCGTTGGGCGACTCGGCAAGCATGAAGACTGTCTTTTTTGCATCGAGTTTTGGACGGAGTTCGTTCCAGAAGTCGGTGGGAACCTCGCCGGCCACGTCGCAGCGGAATCCGTCGATGTCGGCTTCATCTATCCAGAATAGCAGGGCATCGGTCATGCCGCGGCGCATTTCGGGATTTGAGTAGTCAAACTTATATACGTCGGTCCAGTCGTATGGGCCGAACATCTCGCCCTTGTCATTGCGGGCATACCAGTCGGGATGAGCCTTTACCCATGCGTTGTCGCGGCCCGAATGGTTGGGAACCCAGTCGATTATCAGCTTCATACCTTGCTTGTGTGCAGCATTTACCAGGTCTTTGAAGTCCTGCATCGAGCCAAACTCGGGATTCACGGCCTTATAATCCTTTACGGCGTAGTAAGAGCCGAGAGTGCCCTTGCGTCCGTCCTCCGAAATGGGGTGGATGGGCATCAGCCACATTATATCCACGCCAAGGTCTTTGAGGCGGGGCAGTTGAGCCTCCACGGCCTTGAAAGAGCCTTCGGGCGAGAATTGCCTTACGTTTACTTCGTAGATAACGCCGTTGGCGGCATAGTCGGGATGCTTGACGGTGGTGGCGGCAGGGGTCTGCGCCGAACCGAAAAGCGCGGTTAACAAGCCTACAAGGCTTAGAAAAAACTTTTTCATAGTAAGATGTTATGTAAGATGTTGTGTAAGTAATGCGCAAATTTACTCAACATTTGGCTTTTAAACAAACAAAGGCCTGATAAAATCAGGCCTGAGATTATTAAAAAAAAGAAAAGTCGGCCCCTGGGGTCGACTTATGCTTTGCTTTGGTTGTGTCTGAATTATTCAGCAACGGTTGAGTCAGCAGCTGTAGTGTCAGCAGCAGCGCTGTCAGCAACTTCTTCAACAACAACAGTTTCTTCAACGAGAACTGCAGTGTCAGCAGCTACGCTATCAGCTTCAGCCTTTTTGTCGTTGCCACCACAAGAGAAGAGAGATACGCTGAATGTTACAGCGAGTAAAAGAACTAACTTTTTCATTTTCTTTTTGATTAAATAGTTAAACAATTGTTTAGTGCT
Source organism: uncultured Bacteroidales bacterium (assembly GCA_947072905.1). Classification (GTDB taxonomy): domain Bacteria; phylum Bacteroidota; class Bacteroidia; order Bacteroidales; family Muribaculaceae; genus CAG-873. Next base: position 10,972 of record CAMTKF010000011.1, on the reverse strand, counting down.
TCAAAAACGATGCAAAGTTAATGCAAATAATTGAATTACAAAATATTTTTTATGATTTTTTTATGCCTGCGATTAAACCATTGCATAATATGTCTGATTACCAACGGTTTAGGAATTGTTAAAAAATCACGATTGTTTTACTTTTTCGTTTGAGACAGCAATATCATTGGCCAGTTTGACTGCCTGGGTGATATGGTCGCAGATGTTTTCGGGCTTCATCATGCGGTCTATTCCGGCATGCTGCAGGGCCTCGCGCACATTGGGCTTCACACCCGAGAGCACTATGTGTATATTCTCTTTGTGCGACGACTTGATGAGCAGCTCAAGGTTGTGCAGGCCGGTGGCGTCGATAAAGGCCACTTTGCGCATGCGTATGATACGTACAACGGGCTTGTCGGTCATGGTGTTGCGCATCATTTCATCAAACTTGGTGGCGATGCCGAAGAAGAAGGGGCCGTCGATTTCGTACACGCTCACGCCCTTGGCCACGTTGAGCACCTCATGGTTGGGCGAGTCGGTGCCTTCGTCTACATCGAGTGTGCCTGAGTATGCCTTGATCTCGGTATTTTCCATAACGCGGCGCAGGAAGAGCACCACTGCAAGCAGCAGACCGATCTCAATGGCGATGGTAAGGTCGAATATCACGGTGAGCAGGAATGTGACCACCAGCACCCATATATCGCTCTTGGGGGCATGGAATATACCTATGATAGTGCGCCAGCCGCTCATGTTGTAGGCCACGGTGAGCAGCACTGCGGCCAGGCAGGCCATGGGCACATAGTTGATCAGAGGCATGAAGAACATGAATATGAGCAGCAGTACCAGCGCATGCACTATGCCGGCCACGGGGGTGCGGCCGCCGTTGGTAATGTTGGTCATGGTGCGGGCAATGGCACCGGTGACGGGTATGCCGCCAAAGAAGGGCACCGTGAGGTTGGCTATACCCTGACCGATAAGTTCGGTGTTTGAATTGGTGCGCGAGCCTGTGACACCGTCGGCCACGGTAGCCGACAGCAGCGACTCTATGGCGCCGAGTACGGCAATGGTGAAGGCCGAGGGCAGCAGCATGTTGATGGTGGCCATATTCAGGGTGAATCCGTGGGGCATGGGGATGTCGGTGGGCATGTCGCCGAAGCGGTCGCCGATGGTCTCCACATGATACCAGTCGGTGAAGTACTCCAGCAGATAAGCGCCTGCGGTCACCACAATGATTGCTATAAGCGCACCGGGCAGCTTCTTGGATATGTAGGGTACACCCACAATGATAGCCAGCGCCACCAGGCCGGTGACCAGGGTGACGGGGTCTATGCGGTCGAGATTAGAGAGATACATGCCCCACTTGGGTATGAACTGGCCGGGAATGTCGCGCAGACTCAGGCCCAGGAAGTCGTTGATCTGAGTGGAGAATATGGTGAGGGCGATACCGGCGGTGAAACCCACCACAATGGGGTAGGGAATAAACTTGATGACGGTGCCGAGCCTGAAAAATCCCATCGCAATCAGTATGATACCGGCCATGACGGTAGCCACGGCCAGCCCTTGCAGGCCAAACTGAGCTATGATGTTGTAAACAATGATGATGAATGCGCCTGTGGGGCCTCCGATCTGCACTGAGCAGCCACCGAAAAACGACACCATAAAGCCGCCGATGATGGCGGTGATAAGGCCGATGGTAGGACTGACGCCCGATGCTATACCAAATGCAATGGCCAAGGGCAATGCTACGATGCCGACCACTATGCCGGCGATTACGTCGTCGCGAAGACGATTCATAGAGTAGTGGGTGAGAGCGCTCCATAACTTTGGACGCAGATTCAATGCTCCGGTTATACTCATAATGTGAATTCTGTTGTACGGCAATCTGAAAACCGTAATAAATTATTAAATCCCTTTAAAACGGCTGCAAAGTTACGAAAAATATGTTAAATAACAATGATTTTCGGCAAGTATTCCGTGAATATACCCTCTTGACAAAGCAGCGGCGACCCGCCCGGGCCGCCGCTGTGTATGAAAAAGCTCTTGGTAGTTTAAAGGTTGCAGATACGTCCTGCCATCAGTATGGCTCCGGTTCTCATCTCTGTGATGAAATAGATGAACGGACGGTCAAGGTCTAATTTAACCGAATCAAATTTCATTACGTCTAAATCGCTGCCAAAGATGGTAAGCGAAGTGGCGGCGGCCATTTCAGCACCATCCTCGTTGATGGTAAGCGAGGTCTTCTGCTGAAGGTTTGAAGGAGCGTTTTTGTCAGACAACAAATCACCGAACAGCATATTCTTGGCACCGGCCAGCGAGAGTCCGGTTTCAGAAAGAACATTGTCAGGCATTTTCAGGGTAGATTCAATAGCAAATTTGGGCATTGAAAGCTCAACCATGTAGGTGTGCAAGTCCTCGGTGGCTGCCAATGATTCAACGTTGAAATTCTTTGAGAATTCTTCGGCCGAAGCAGATTCGGGCATTACGATGGTCATGGCTGCGAAGCCGGCAAAGGGCAGGCGCACGCATGTGTAATCATCGGTCTTGGCATATCCGGCTATGATCTCGCCGTGCATCATGTCAACCTTGGTGTCGGTGGCTTCGCCATGGAAAGTGCCTTCGGCGGTCTTTGCCTTGTCGAATTTTGTAGCCCATTCGCTGTTCACATACACGGTATTTACGTTAACGTTGCTTACAGTGAGCTTTTCTGCATCGTCAAAGTAATTCAGGAAATTGAGAATCTTCTTGTTTGTGTTGTCGCTCACCCAGGTGTTGATGTCATCAATGGTTTCATCTTTCATGAAATCAACTCCAAGATTGTATGTATAATACTTGGAGGTGAGGACTTTGAGGATGTCTTTATCGAGATGATCGCGGTATTCGTTGCGCCACCACAGAGAATTCGACACCTTGAAGTCCATACCGGTGTTGCCGTTGGTCATAAGGAAGGCGTTAATCTGTGCCATAGCATCGTTCATCTCGTCGATGTTTTGGTATCCGAAGGCCGATACGATGGCATCGGCGGTAGACTCGTCATAACAGTTGGCCGACATGCTAAGCAGGGTGCTTACGCTGAAGGGCGATACCGACATGTTGCGCTTCTCGTCTGTAATACACTCATCATAGTTGTTGGCTACTGTGTTGAATAGCTTCACACTTAGTTTGTGGGTGGTTACAACACCGATTATCTGACTGCCGGAAAGTTTCAGGTCTCTGATTACGGGGACAGATGGCATCACTCCTTCGACTACAGGCTCGTTGGCCTCCGGACCATTGATGACCGGTTCATCGTTGCTGCTGCAAGAAGTTGCAAGAGCCATACAGGCGAAAGCAACCGCGCCCGAAACGATAAGTTTAAATTTTTTCATAGTGATTTTGGTTTGGTTATACATGCAAAGTTAATTGTTTTCTTGTTATCAACCAAATTATTAAATTGCTCTTTTTTATTATTATTCCATTTATTGATTTATTACGCTGTACCCCGATACGTATGTCCGTACTCAGTAGTGATAGTAATATCGACTGAAGTCAGCTCACCAACCATAATTACAGCTTCAGTGGAAGAATCAAAGTCATAAACTTGTGTTTCTTCACCTATCTCGGTTACAGAAAGACTGCATACTCCTTCCGGATAGTGGAAAGAGATAAAAAGACATCCCTCTCCGTATTCGCAAGATATTTCCTGACGCGAGGGATATTGAGGACGGTTAACTGTTTGAGATTTGACAGGAATCATTTTAATAGGCTCTTTATTTTGCCCATTATTTGAATTTCCAAAAACTGTAAGAGAAATAATCGTAAGAAAGAGTGTAAAAATTAGTGATTTCATAATTGTTATTTTTCGCGAAATTACATTGCAAATGTTATAAAAAGCAAATAAATCCGCCAAAAAATGATATATCAAAGTATATTTAATAACATTGAAAATCAACACATTACGCTATGTGATATAATAGATATTTATATCACTGTCTGAATACTGTGTCTATAGTGCTGAAATGTAGTGTTTTAAATAATAGTTAAAATAAGCTAATGAAATAAAATATAATTTAAATTTAATGCCAAAAAATATTGCATTTGTGATTGAATTCAAATCACAAATGCAATAAAAATGATAGACATATTGATATTACAATAAGCCGTTTAACGTGAATCCCTACATAGGATTTCTATAAATTCTGGTTTGGAAGGAACATCCGATGCTTTTATTTTATCAATAATACGTTTTTTCTTTACATAGAAATACTTGTTGCTGAATCCGGAGTAAAGGCTGATAGCCCGGACTGATAGTCCGGAGAGATAGAGTGTTATAAATGTAAAGTCATCATCTTTGAGCATAGTGCACTCATTGCGCATGCGGTCTATGATGTTGTCAAGATAAGTATTTACAGTATCTTCGATTTCGGCGATATTAATGGAATCTTTGAAATTGTCAAATATAGAATCCAACAACAATTTGTTTTCTTTAGGCATGTTATCAACCATATTCTCACGGTAATAGTCATTGCACAACTTATTGATGTAGTTCCATTTATCTTTTAGCAAAAAAATGATATGAGAAGATAATTCGCTGTTTTTAAGGCTCTCTTGTGTCAGAAATTCTTCTTGTTGCTTAATAGTGCCTGTAAGTTGCCTTATTTCATTAAACTGCCTGTTGATTATCAATTTTTTGTTTTTTGAACGTTCATGATAATTGACCACTATGGCAATAGTAACAATTAAAAAAATTACAGCGATTAGTATAATTATTATTGTGAGCCTGGTTGATTTTGATTGTTCAAGAGTGGCTAATTGCTTGAAATGGTCGCGCTGGATGGCAATTACAGATTGATCAAGTACTCGGCTTACCTCACTTCCTTGCAGAAGCAACATACTGTCGGTATAAATTTTAGCCAAATCTTTTCGTTCCTGCTTTTCGTAAAATGCTGATAATCCTGCGTAAATATAAGCTTTTGCCAAGCCCGTTTTAGCTGTTGGCCTTAAAACTGAATAAATATCAAAGGCAGTTTCTAAGTCTCCCTTATTAAGATGCAGTTCAGCTACATAGCAATATCCGTAAAAATCAGGCTGATAGTATCTTCCAAGATTCTGTAAAATGCGGTATACCGAATCAGCTTTCTGCGTTTCGTGCATCTTATTGTATGTAGGAAGCAGGTATTCATAGCAGTAATATAACAAACCGCTGTCGACCGGACTGTCGTTCTTGGCAACTATCGCTATGCTGTCTAAAAGAGCTGCCGCACGCGGTGCTTCACCTGAATCTGTGAGACTTGAGGCGAGGTCGCATATTGCGTAGCGGTGGTTGGGTATTTTACCGGCTCTTAGGTAATAGTCAATTGCTTCATTGCGGAACGGAATATCATTGAAATAAGTATGTGAATAAATGTCAGCTATGAGTTCAGCGCATTTTGCCCGCCAATAATCATCATTGCCTTTAGTAGAAAATTCGTATGCAAACAGGGCCGGAGTAATGGCCGATGTATATTGATGGTTATAATAACGCACGGTTCCAAGATAGAACTGCGCCTTCATATAGTTGGAATCGTTGATGTCGGTGAAATGATTTGCGGCAATGGCAATCAGAGAATCGTTGGGAGGGATGATTCTATTCTTCATCGAAGCTTGTGTGTAAAGCAATGCGAATAGCGGTTGGTTGGCCAGGCGGATTGAATCGGTGCGCAGCAGGGCCAGGGCCGAGTCGGGGTGTGAATCCATCAGTGCTTCGGCCCGGTGGAGCGTGGGTTCAACGTTGCGCCGGCATGCGGTCGACAACAAGGCCGCTGTGATAATGACTGAAATGAGGTATAGTAACTTCTTCATAGATTTCAGCCGCTAAGTTAGTGATTATTCCGTAAATAGCCAATTTTTTACGTAAAAAAACCGCCGCCCCGGGTAGGGCGACGGTTATTTCACTTTATGTGATTGCGGGATTATTCGGCGGGGTTGAGGATGATGAGCTGCTTGTTGCCCTGGGCCATGATTGAGTTCCAGAGGTTCATGAGGTCGGCGGTGGTGATGCTGTTGATAACGTCTACAGCGCCGTTGAATGTGTCAACACCGTTGAGCGAGGTAGCGGCGATGGCCGAGTTCCAGTCGCTGTTTTCTTCGAGAGCCGAAACGGCTTCCTTGGCCATGAATTCCTTGATGGGCTTGAGTTCTTCTTCGGTGATATTCTTGCCGGTCTCGTTGAGAATTACGTCGATGGCAGCGAACACTTCGTCTTTCATTTCGGGCTTCATGGGGAAGGCAATCTGGTAGGCGGTGTTGAAGTCGCCAAGGCGGCTCATCTGACCGCTGGCACCGATAGAGTATGTGGCACCCATTTCTTCGCGTACTTTGTCGAGGAGACGCTTGCTCATAACCTGAGCGATCATCGAAACAATGGCCTTGTTCTTGGCCGAGTAGGGAACTTCGCCACCGATGTAGTACATGGCCCATGTCTGGGGTGTGCCCATAGCCATTGAATCAACAGTGGTGTTGGTGCCCTTCACGGGTTCGTAGGCGGCTTTGTCCTCGAAGGGTACACTTGCACCTACGGGGATGCTGGCGATGTACTGCTCCATGAGGGGCTTGAATGTGGCGAGGTCGATGTTGCCGGTGAACACGAATGTGAAGTCGGTGGGGTTGGCCAGCATCGAGCGAACGATGTTGACAGTGGTCTCGCGGTTGGCCTGACTGATGATGTCGGTAGAGATGGCCTGGCGGGCGGGAGCGGCGAAGAGGGTCTTCTGCAGCAGCTTGACGAATGCAAACTGGGGAGTGTTTTCCTGGTTGGCGATAAGGCCCTTGTACATGCTCTGGGCACCTGCGAAGTCGTCTTCGGCGATGTTGTATTCGGTGAATGTGGCGAAGATGAGTTCCATCAGGGTGGGGAGGTCCTGTACGGTAGACGAGCCTTCAACGTCGCGTGAGTCGTCGGAGAGCTGTACGCTCACACCTACCTGCTTGCCCTGGAGATACTTGTTGATGTCGCTGTTGTTGTAAGAGCCGAGGCCGTATTTGCTCATGGCGTAGGGGAGGAAGATGAGCGATGCGGCGTCGGTGTCGGGGCATACGTTGTAGCCGCCCTTGGCGATGGCTTCAAACTTGATTTCGTTTTCCTTGAGGGTAGTGGGCTTAACGATAACCTTAACGCCGTTGCTGAGGGTGAACTCGGTGGCATCCCACTGTGCGTTGTGAGTCTCGGAAGTGATGGTGCCGGGGGCGGGGAGGTTGGGGATGAGGGGTTCGGCCTTCATTGTGTCCTTGTAAGGCTCGATGTTTTCTGCTTCAACAGCGCTGATGCAGTTGAGGAGCTGTTCTTCGGTAGGAACGGTGAAGCCTTCGGCATCGGGCATGATTGCCATTACCACGCGGTTGTCGGGCTTTATGAGCTCGGGCAGCAGCTGGTTGATGGCCTGCACGGGAATCATCTGTGTCATGGCATCCATGAGCTGTTTCTCGGTGTCGATGCCGGGGATGGGTTCGTTGTCGCAGAAAGCACGTACGTATTCGCGGGCGTAGGCGTTGCTGGGGGTATTGTTGCGCGAGTCGAACAGACGCTGGTACTGTGAGCGAATTTCGGCGTTGGCACGGTCGAATTCACCCTGGGTGAAGCCGCCGCGTGAGGCGCGCAGCAGTTCGCGCAGGGCAGCCTGCACGGCGGGAACTATGTCGCCCTGCTTGCCGGTAACGTCGAGCATGAGAGCATCCTTGGTGAGAGCCAGGAAGTAGTTGCCTATAGATACGCTGGCATCGGCAAAGGGGCAGTCGGGCTTGGCGGCGATGTCGCTCAGGCGGTTGTTGAGCATCATGGTAACGACGCGCTTCATGTAGCTGACGGGGTAGTGGGCCTGGGTGTTGTTGAGCTCGCGGGGCAGCATCTTGTCGGTCTTGAACATGATTGCTACGCTGGCGGCCTTCACTTCCTTGTCCTTGCCTATTGCAACGATGGTGCCGGGGGTGTCCTCAACAGCTTCGTAGATGCGTTCCTTGGCATTTTCGGGCATCTTGATGGGCGAGAACAGTTCTTTGATCTTGCCTTCGATGTAGTCGGGGTTGATGTCGCCTACAACGATGATAGCCTGATTGTCGGGGCGATACCATGTGTGGTAGTAGTCTACGAGAGCCTGGGGAGGGAAGTTATCTACCACTTCCATTGTGCCGATGGGCAGACGGTGGCCGTACTTGCTGTTGGGGTAGATGGCGGGGAGGAGTTCTTCGATCACGCGCATCTCGCCGGCCATAGAGCGGCGCCATTCTTCGTGGATCACACCGCGTTCGGCGTCAATCTCGGCGGGGTCGAGGGTGAGGGCGCAGGCCCAGTCGTGGAGAATGAGAAGGCAAGAATCCTGAATGCCCTGGCGGGTGGTGGGAACTGCCGAGATGTTGTATACGGTCTCGTCGGTACCGGTGTAGGCATTGAGGTTGTAGCCGAATTTCACACCGATAGATTCGAGATAGTTGATAATTCCCTTGCCGGGGAAGTTCTGTGTGCCGTTGAAGCACATGTGTTCGAGGAAGTGGGCAAGACCGCGCTGATTGTCTTCTTCGAGCACAGAACCCACTTTCTGTGCAATGAAGAATTCAGCCTGGCCTTTGGGGGTCTCGTTGTGGCGTATGTAGTAGGTGAGACCGTTGGGAAGAGATCCCACGCGTACAGCCGAGTCAACCGGCATGGGAGGCATCTGCGGCATTTCCTGAGCCGAGAGGCCTGTGGCGGCAAGAAGTCCCATAATCAGGGCTATACCGCTCTTGAACAGTTTATTCATAAACGTTTTGATTGGTGAATATTATTTATTTTTATTGATTGCTTAATTTAGATTTAATAGTTAGACGCTAAAATGGGTATAAAATTACAAAAGCGATGGTTAATGTATGTTAAATCCCATATCGTTGCAACCTTATTTGGTTGCAACGATATGGGATTTATATTAGGGAATAGTCTGTATTATTCAAGATGGAATATTTTGAGGCCCAGCGGAGTGAGCAGCTCTGTGAGCTGATAGGGGTAGAAGGATATGGCTATGCTGCCCTGAGCGTATGAGGCCACTTCGTAGGGCTGGTAAACGAATACGAGCGCATCGTCGAGACTGATGTAGAAATTACCCATCGAGGGCAGCGACTGTATGTCGGTGGGGCCGATGGCCGGAGCGAGCTGTGTGGCGCGCTGACGCAGCATTGCGGGCAGTTTCTCCAGCCCCTCGGGTGTGAAGAGGGTATTGAGGGTAAGGATGGTGTCGCCCGGTATGTAGTAGGTGATAAACTGCGATGTGGTAAGGCCGTGGGCCGCAGCGGGCATGTATTCGTAGTCGGTGACACGGTAGGTGAGCATTTCGGTTGACATGCTGAATATCTCGCCCTGAACGAGCGACATGCCGTCAGAGTCATTACGAGGTACGGTGTCTGATGCGAGCACAGCATTGTAGCCGCTCTCATCGGCCACTTTCTTGAAGAAGGTGGCCATGGCATCGGCCGGAGCTGCTACGGTGTCAAATGCAGCCTTGATTATAGAATCGCGCAGTGAGCTCACATCCTTGCCGTTGATTTTCTCGGGCAGTATAAGCGAGGCCGAGTCTTCATAGCATACGTCATTGTCGGTCATGAAAACTTTGGCGGTATTGTCGAGCCGATATACTTGGTGGGCGGAAAAAGTCTTAAATTCAAATGACTCATCAGAAGCCGTATCTGTCTTTGAGCAAGAGCAGAATGCAGCGACAGCCATCGTGGCAGCAGCCAGTTTCAAGGTGTGTCTGTACAGCATAGCAGTGTATTTTTGTGTTGTTAGTTGATGCTATTTTTGAATTTGAAACAATTGTGGAGATAGAATGGATGAAAACTGAGTGCAAATTTACAAAAAATTAAGGTGTGGATGCTATTTCGCACCTGCGAAATTTGCGGGAGAGAATATATTGAAATAGCTGTCGACTTTTTTAGCCCTTATGCGGTTGGCTTTGACCTTGTCTCTGAGCTGAGGATTGTCGCGCATGTAGCGCAGCAGAGCCACGCGCTCGGCAACGGTGGGGTATTCGGCGCCTACAAGGCCCGAGGTGGCGTCGATGTCGTTTCCGGCCATTTGCAGCGCGCGTATGTAGCAGTCGCCCGAGCCTGTGGCCCATTGCATGAACCGGTAGGCCACGATGTCGGCCTCGAGTATCTGCTGGGGAGTGTAGTGCATGGTGTAGCGCCGTTCTACGGGCGATGCAGCCACCAGCACAGCAGCCGCCACTCCGAGATCGGCCGGTACGTAACCGTCGGAAGCCACATCCGCCACCACCGATGTGGCGGCTATGGCCGAGGCTCCCAGGATGCGCCAGAAGCGATGGCGCCGTTTGCGCGACTTTTCCCATTTGGAATGCGCGTATGCGTGCTGCAAGGCATAGTGTGCGGCCTCTGATGCCAGCAAAGCCGTTGTAGCCAGGGTATCGGCACGGATTTCATCGTACAGGGCACCCGTCATGAATATGTAGCCGTTGGGATAGCCGAAAAGGGCCATGTCGGGCTCGTCGGTCACCGAGAACGACACCAGGGGGCTTGTTGAGCGAATGCCCATGGAGTCGGCAAGTGATTCCATCAGTGTATAGGCATCGGGGCGCGTGGGTACGTTGGAGAAGTAGTAGTGGCAATCGCTCAGCACGCCTATCAGATCGCGCTTGATGTCGCGGTCGCCGTTGCCGGCAAGCGACTTTGCCACACGATGATAATCGTGGTTGGTCATCTGCAACATAATCCAGAAAGAGCCGGCATCGGGAGCATTCATCACCATATCGGCCACATCATATTTAGCAATGATGTCGGCCATGCGCTTTTCTGATATTTCGGCTTGCGCGGCCAGTGCTATCAGCAGGGCCGGGATCAGAGAGAGTAATCGGAAAGAGATATTGGCCATGTAAACAAGCTTTATGTATGAATAAGGCTCCATAACACATTATATATAAAATACCTGTTGGTTGAATTAAATTAGAGAATATTTTATCCGCCCAATCGGACGATGATTAACGAAATTGACATATTGCAT
>CAMTKF010000010.1 GCA_947072905.1 uncultured Bacteroidales bacterium | reverse complement strand
TTTAGAAATGTCCTCTCCTTTAGCAGAGGCATTTTTGCTTGTTACTCTTAACAATTGTTATGAAACACCCTCTTAGAAGTTGCTAAGCATACTTATGCCATAATCCTGAGTGGTGGCATCGACAAGCTTTCCAATTATGAGAGATACTGGAACGACTGTTCGTTTATCTATCAAACTTTGGTAAATACATACGGAGTGCCAAAAGAAAACATATATCCTATTATGTCAGACGGTGATGATCCAGCTGAAGATGTTCTTTGTTATCATGGTGGATTTAAATCTCAAGATTTAGATTTGGATGGAGATGGCATTGATGAAATCAAGCTTTCTGCAACGAGAGAAAATATCAAGGAAACTTTAGATATATTACTACCTAAGATGGGAAAAGATGATCAGTTGTTCTTTTTTACAATAGATCATGGAGGTACTAATGATGGTATCACAGCTTCTTTTATACATCTATGGGGGTGGAAAGTTCTTCATGATTATACATTGGCAGAGTGGTTAGAACCTTTTACTAACAAACTCGTAAACGTTAATGTAGTTTTAGGACAATGTTATTCAGGCGGTTTTGTAGATAATCTTACTAAATCAGGTTGTGTGATTGCTACAGCTTCAACAGGCATGCAATCGTCCGGGGCTTGTCCTAATATACCTTATGATGAATTTGTATATCATTGGACATGTGCCATAAATGGAGCTAATCATTTAGGCATATCAAATAATTATGCTGCTGATATTGATAATAATGGAGTTGTTACAATGGAAGAAGCTTTTATTTATGCTGAAAAAAAAGATACTTTGCAAGAAACCCCAGTATATTTATCAACTCCAACATATATTGGTGAAAGCCTTGCGTTTAATAAGTCGGCCAAAACTGTAGATTTATATGTCAAGGATAATTCTTCCGATACCGGAAAAGAGTTTAATAATTCGACAGATAAAACTTGGATTAGTCCATCTATTTGGGTAAGAAACGAAGATGATGGAATTGAAATTCATGAGAATCCTATATCGAATCTTACTCATAAGACAGCTACTGTATATGTTAAAATTAATAACCGTGGAAGAGAACCTTATAAAGGTGGAAAATGGGTGCATCTTTATTGGGCAAAAGCTTCAACTGTTATTGAAGAAAAGTCATGGACGGGGAACGAAAATTTCCAAAACAACTCTACAGGAGGACATATAGCGGATATATACATCGAACCGATTAAGGTTGGCGGATCTCGCACAGTGAAGACACAATGGAATCTTCCGGAAGCAACGATTAGCTTTAAAGAAATCATAAGAGATGACTATTGTATAAGAGCTAAAATCTCAGATTATGAACAAGATGATGTATATACTACGACCCATATAGATACGAGATCTTATAATAATCTTGCTCAAAAGAATGTGTCAATAGTAAATAAAAGGCAGCTTAAATATAAGATACCTATATTGATACGCAATATAGATAATATCAAGAAAAGATATACTATTGAATTAGTCCCGAGGACACTTCATGATAAAGTTATTCTTAGTAAGGCCGATATTGAAATGGAATTAGGTCCTGTATTATTCAATGGCCTTATCGAACCTCTTGAAAAATCTAAATTATCGGAACAGGACAACAATTCGGTAATTGTTAAATTCCCATCTTTATCTAAAGAAGCAAAAATAGATGTTGATTTAGAAGCTGACGCATTGGATAAACTCGGTATAAAATTTAATTTTAAAGCTCCTTCTCCGGAAGGGACCGAGTATACAATAGATCTTTTGCAAAAAGATGAAAATGGAGCAATAATAGGTGGTCAAACATTTATTGTTGAAGCCCCGGATTATTCTGATATACCAATTGTTATAGAGCCATCAACTGATGATAGTGGAAAAATTCAATTAACCACAAATGGTGAAGAATTTGAAACTATCAGATGGTATGATACTAAAGATGAAACCATCGGAACTACATCTGATATCTCGGTCATACCTACTGCTGAAAATCAAAAATTTAAAGTAGTCGGCATTACAGAAGAAGGAACCTTAGCAACTGAAACTATACATTTGGATTATTCAGCTGTAATTAAAACGGTTGTTATAGATGGAACCCAAGTTTCTGTAGAATTTAGTCGTCAACCACAAATAAACGGTGTCTTGGAAGTAGTTTCTGTTTTAGATAACAAGATAAATGATACATTCGTTTTAAACGATGGTACTATTATGACTTTTGATATATCGAATTATTCAAAGGGAATATACAATATAAATTACTACGAAAACGACATTATCATTGACTCACAAAAGATCGTCATAAACAAATAAAAGTCTATGAAAAAGCTGATTATCTTTATTATGAGCATTATATGTCTCAGTGCTGCCAATGGCAGTGTGAGGGATATAAGGCTCACACTGCCGGGCACTCTGGGTGATGCCCTTGGCAACGACATGCTGACGTCGGACTCTCTAATTGTTAAAGGGCCGGTTAACGATGTCGATTTCAAGACGATGTGGCAGGCGTCTTTTGACGGCCAACTCTGCTTCATAGACCTCTCTGAAGCGGATATTGCCGACAGAAAGGTGCCGGACAACGCATTCTTTAACCGCCAAACTCAAAAAATTGGTTATAAGCAATATAAACCCGTACAATTACGGAAGATAATTTTGCCCGAAGGCGTTGAATACATCGGCAACGAGGCATTCTGCTACGCTGCAAATCTTGAAGAAATCAATCTTCCGCAGTCTTTGAATTCTTTGGGAATTGCTTGCTTCGAGAATTGCAGTGGACTGAAAGTATCGCCGTTAGTCATTCCGCAGGGAGTGGCTGAGATTCCGAATTCTTGTTTCTTAGGATGTTCATCATTGGATAAGGTAGAACTGCCGTCTTCGATAACTAAAATAGGACTTTATGCTTTCATGGATACGTCGGTTTCGGATATAAATTTCCCCGAAAATCTTGAAAGCGTGGAAAAGCACGCCTTTTATAATACAAGGCTTGTAAAGGTTGAGCTTCCCGATGGTTGTTTAGTCTTTAACGATGCGTTCAGCAATTGCCTTGAATTGACATCAATATCGTTCCCAACCGGTATGGAATCCATGCCAATGCGTATTTTGCAGTTCGATGCAAATCTTGTCAAGGTTAAGATTCCATCTACGGTGGAAAACATATCTTACCAGGCACTGGCAGATTTACACTCTCTTAAAGAGATTGATTTGCCCGATGCTCTCAACTCAATATATCTCATGGGATTATATAATTGTTCAAGTCTGGAAAAGCTTGTACTGCCTTCATCCCTGACAGAATTGGGAGAGGAAAGCTGCGCTAACCTGAAATCACTGAAAGCAATTTATTGCAAGGCCCTTGTTCCGCCGAGGTGCATTATTGATTCTGATAATTACAATCATGTTCATGCTTTCGGGAAAATCATGGGTGAAGTGGACGCCAATTCTACCCCGCGTGATATTCCGGTTTATGTTCCTGTAGGAACTGCCCAAATTTATCGTCATGCACAGGGATGGAATTATTTCAATAATTATATTGAAACTGACGAATTCCCGACGTCGGGTGTTGAAGCCATTGAGCTTGATAATACTGCGGCCGGTAAAACCGTGTACGACCTTATGGGCCGACCGGTAGACGAGATAACTCCCGGCAGAGTTTACATAAGTAACGGCAAGAAAGAAGTATATGGCAAGTAGCCAAGTATAATAAAAAAATTAGAGGTTTAGAAATCAACCTCTAATTTTTTTATTTTGTGTGAGTGGTGGGGTCGTCGGTGAGTGGCATGCGGCCGTCGTCGGTGAGCAGGGTCTCTACGGTGTGGCGGTATTTCTCGGATGCTATGGAGTCTGATTCGTCGTAGCAGTTGGATTTTACATCCATGAGTCCGCACATAAGGTTGTATGCCAGGTCGTTGGTGAAGTAGCGGTTGTGATTGGCCTGCAAGGCTTTGTATGGCACGGGATGCCGGGATATGTACTCGTCGCTTACCCACAGGAACATGGGAATCCTGACGTTATTGAAGCCGTCGAATCCGGGGGTGCGCCGCTGCGATGGTATCTGGCCGTGGTCTGAGAAGTAGAGCATGGCCTGCATGTTGAGCTTCTCGCGGCAGCGGTCGAATATGGCATGCAGCACGGTATCGGTGTATCGAAGCGAATTCATGTAGTTGGGTACGTTGTCCTGCACTCCGGGTTTGCCCCACACGGTGTATTCCTGCGGGTAGCGGTTGAGGAAGTTGAAGTGGCTTCCCTTGAGGTGGAATACAAGCAGATTGTTGACCTCGGGATTAAGTTCGTCTATGAAGTCGAGCAGGGTCATGTCGTATTGCACGCGGTTTAGCTCCTGCTTGGTCCATTTGGCCACGTCGGATGTCTCTGCCACGAGTGTCACCCGGGTGTCGAATGCGCCCAGATGTCCCTGGTTGCTGTACCAGTGCACGCGGTAGCCCAGAGCGTGGGCTATGTCGACTACGGTGCAGGCTTCGTTGAAGTTTTTACCGTTGTATTGGTTGAACTCAGTCAATGCCTTTTCGAGTGTAGCCACGGTGTAGAGCGCGCATGAGTATGCGTTGGGAAACAGCATGAAGTGTGCGGGGTCTGCTTCGGCCATTTGGCGTATCCAGGGGGTAGTGTCCTCCTTCATGGGCGTGAACGCGCTGCAGAAGTCGCGTGTGGCGCTCTCACCTATCACCATCACTATGGTTGAGGGCTTGCTCCAAGGCTTACCCTGGGGGGTGACTGAGAGTGTGCTCAGTCGCCGGGCCTGATACTCCTTGTAGTCGGTATTGGAGTGAGAGAACTCGCGTACGTCAAGGAAGAGTTTCACGATTCCGCAACGTCTGAAGGGGCAGCGTTTGCCCCGGAATATGAATATGCTCAGGGCCACTGCTATCACTATCTCTATGGCTGCCATCCATAGCGGTACGGTGGCCGATTGCGGATGCGGAGGCAAGAAGTTGGCCGCGAAACATGCCGCGCACAATCCCACAACAGCGATTATGGTGGCGATGCTTGCCGCCAAGGGGTATGAGCGCGAAAATTCGATAACCTCGTTGACGTGGGTCTGCTCCACGAGAATCATGCCGTTGTTGTCGATACACTTCTTGTACATGGCGAAGTACACAATCTGGGCAAAGCAAAGCGCGAGCAAGCCGAATTCGACCAGCGACAGCAGTATGCCCGATGCGATGTATCCGACAGAACCTGTGGCATAGCCGGCTACGGTGATTGCGCTCATGGCCCCGAAGAAGTAATATCCGGCGGCCGTATCCATATAGTTGTCGTAGTCGGGCGACGACTTGCGGCTGCTGATATGGAACAGAACGGGGTAGGTGAGCATCCATGCCACCACACTTACCGTTGCGGCAATCAAGCGGCCGCCGCAGGGTGGCATGCAGGTAATAGCCAATGGCACAGTCGCCATCAGTGAGGCGACTGCGAAACGCGAGCCTTGCTGATGGCGACTGCTGAGCGAAAGTCCTTTGTTGAAACTTTCGTGGAGTAGTTTTGCCATTCCAAATAGCAGAATGGCTGCAATAAGATAATATATAAGTATCACTTAAAGATATTTTTTAACTTCAGCTTCGAGTTGTGTGGGGTCGGCCACGCGAGCGGCGATAGAGCCTTGGCGGTCGATGATGAATGTCATGGGCAGAGCGCCTACGTTGTATTCTACCAGCGGTGCGTTGCTGTCGGTGGTGGAGTTCCACACGGCGGTCCAGGGCAGATTTCTTGCAGTCTGCTTCCATGAGGTTTCGTCGCCGTCAAATGCAATCTGGTAAATCTGCAGGCCTTGGTTGCGATACTTCTCGTAAATGGAGTTGAGCACGACGTTGTAGGCCGGCGAAGATTCCATATTGTAGGCGGTGAAGCTGAGGATAACCACATCGCCCTTTGAGGCCATCTCGGCCAGCGAATGTTTCTGACCGCGTACATCGGCACGTTCGATATCAATGATAGAGATTTCGTTGGCCACGAATTCGCGGGGCTTTACTTCGCCGTTGGCCATGCGGGCACGCTTGTAGGTATCGGCGAGATACTTAGAGCGTGGATCGTTGGGACGCTCGTTGGCAAATCGCTGTGCCACCGCACCATAAAGGCGTACATCGGCGGGATTGGTGATGTCGTACAGCGGTTGGTCGCCAAGAGTCTTGTTTATCAGATAATAAACCGACATTACCGATGGATCGTCAAAAGCCTTGTTGAACAACTGATGCTTCAGGTCGGTGTCGGCAATGGTGGTGAGCACACCGCGGCTGCTTACCGAGGCATTGAGCAGGCTGTCGATAGAGCGGATATTGCGGGCTTGCAAGGTGCCGTCGAGGCGATAGCTGTTGGTGAAGTCGGCCGCGTCGGCCATCAGGCTCACGTGGTCTACGGAATCAACGGGGAAGTAGATATACTGTCCGTCCATACCCAGGCGCATTACCTCGGGATAATCGGCCGGAGCAGAGGCGTTGTATTTGAATTCGCCGTTTGTGGTCTTCACTGAGTCTACTACATACCACATACCGTTGTTGAATCCCTCGATTACGAGGGTACGGTCGTCGGCACCGGCTATTTCGCCCGAAATCGACCATCCCGACTGTTTGTCGCACGAGGTGATGAACAGAGCCGAAACGGCGATGGCAGCTGTGATAAATGATTTTTTCATTCTTTATCGAATTTGTCAGAAATGGACTTGGCGATTTCGCTCATGCGTTCGGCCGGAAGGCTGAGTTTGTGGGCGAAGTTCAGGTCGCCCTCAGAGCGCAGGGGCACCAGATGTATATGTGCGTGAGGCACTTCAAGGCCCAGCACCGCCATACCTACCTTGCGGCAGGGGATGGCTTCTTTAATGGCTTTGGCCACACGTTTGGCAAATACATGAAGATCGGCAAGCTCGTTGTCGTCGAGGTCAAATATATAGTCGACCTCGCGCTTGGGAATAACCAATACATGTCCTTCGGCCACTGGGTTGATGTCGAGGAATGCGTAGTGGGCAGCATCCTCGGCAACCTTATAAGAAGGAATTTCGCCCGCAACTATGCGCGAAAATATTGATGCCATGGTTCAGAAAGATATTTCAATGATTTCAAACTTCATCAGGCCCGAGGGAACACGGATTTCGACAACATCGCCTATCTTGTGGCCGAGAAGACCCTGTGCGATGGGAGTTGACGAAGCGATTTTCTTTTCGCGGAGGTTGGCTTCGGAGTCAGCCACGATGGTGTATTCCATTTCGGCGCCGTTGGCCACGTTTTTCATCTTCACGCGGTTGAGAATCTGCACTTCCTCGCAGTTGAGCTTTGATTCGTCGAGGATACGGGCGTTGGCCACGAGGTCCTTGAGCTGGGCGATTTTCATTTCGAGCATGCCCTGAGCCTCCTTGGCGGCATCGTATTCGGCATTTTCAGAGAGGTCGCCTTTGTCGCGGGCTTCGGCGATGGCGCGTGATATTTCGGGACGCTTAACACTTTCGAGGTAAGCGATTTCTTCCATTTTCTTTTTATAGCCCTCTTGGGTCATGTAAGTGATTGCCATAATTATAGGAATTAATTGTTTTTTCTAAGGTTATTACTGAAACGACAAATAAAAAATGAAGAAACTCTATCACAGCTGTGACCGAGCTCCCGCAAAAATCATTTTATTCGTTCCGATGCAAAGTTAAGCCAAATTTTAATATTTAAACATTCAGCACGGCTTAAAATAAGTTAAATGGGTATGTTAAATCTAAATAAGGTCTTAATTTTGTCAGAAAAATCATAAAATAGGAATAATGGATATAAAAGTGGAAATTTCGCAGGAGGTTGCGGCGGCCGCCCCCTCGCTGCATGTGATAGTGGTGGAAGCCAATGTGGCAAACCCTCCCACCGGCGATGCCCTGTGGAGCGAGATTCAACTGGAGGAAAAGCGCCTTGGCGGCATGCCCATGGAGATGGTGAACAAGCGTCCGGCCATTGCCGCCACACGTGCCGCATACAAGGCATTGGGCAAGGAACCCAACCGCTACCGGCCCTCGGCCGAAGCCCTTACCCGGCGATGTGTCAAGGGGCTTGAGCTTTACCGCACCCTCACCATCATCGACCTTACCAATCTGCTCTCGCTCATCACCGGCCATTCGATAGGAGCGTTTGACCGCGATGCCATTGTGGGCGGTAAGCTTACGCTCGGAGTGGGGCGCGAGGGTGAGCCATACGAGGCCATAGGACGCGGACAGCTCAACATTGCATGCCTGCCGGTATTCCGCGACGAGGTGGGCGGTGTAGGTACTCCAACATCCGACAACGACCGCACCAAGCTGTCAGAAAATACTACCCGCCTGCTCATGACAATTAATATATACGGGCAGGGCGAGCATAGCGACAGCGAGATAATGGAGCTTACCCGCCGTCTGCTCACCGATTATGCCTCGGCTACAGATATAAACTTTTATACGTTAGCGGCCTGCTGAGCTCTTTCGCTGAATGTAAGTTTCACACTCACAGCCCGCTGCTGTGGCTCATGGGTGTGAATTTCTGTTACCATGGCATTGGCGGGCATGGCTGCCGCACCGGTTTTCAGTGTCACTGTGTCGCCAAAATGGCACTCGTGCTCAAACGACACATCAAGACGCCTGATGTCGTTTTTGTCGAAGAAGTCAAGGCTGTAGGTATTCAGCACCAGGTCGAGATAGCGTATAGTGTTGACGTGGCGGTTGAAGTCGATATCGCAATACTTAAAAGTGTAGTCGCGGGTCGCAACCTCGGCACCCTTTGCAATGAGAGGGGCGCGTTCCTTGCTCACGGGGCTGCGTCGCTCTGATATGGGGAAGCGTTCGCGCTCCAGCTCGGCCAGATCTGCCATTGTGCGGGTTTTCATATCTATGGCCACCCACATTGAGCGTATGTTGGCTATGGTATTCCCCGAGGCATCGGTCATTTCATAGCATCGGTCGCTGAAAAAACGGTTGTAACCCTCGATCCAAGTGCTCATCGAATAGGTTTCGTTGATGCCCGGATATCTGAGCACTTCGATGCTGAGGCGTGCGAGAACCCACCCGAGCCGGTGCTCGGCCAGCTCGGTATAGCCTATGCCCAAGGCGTTGGCGTGTTCGGTAGCTGTCTCTATGGCGCGGGCAGCTATGAGCGTTATCGGCATCAGTGAACGTGCGTCGGTTTCGCCGGCCGTCAGAAACCATGTGTTGGTGAGTATGCTATTGTCTTTGCTGAGTACCATATATTTTGAATAATTATTCGCAAATTTACAAAAATCTTTTGAATAAGCTTTTATGTTAAAATTCTTCTTGGATTCTACTTGAAAATCAATAAAATAAATGGCACTGATTAGATAATTGCCATTATGAGAATAAAACATAAAATTGACATTTTGTATTGGAATTTACTGTTAAAATAGTCTAAATTGCAGATATTATCAGGTTAAGAAGCATAAATAATAGCATTTGTAAAGCAAAAATATGAAATTTCTAACACGAATCAACTGCTTAGTAGTCAGCGTTTTAGGTTGATTGTTAAAAAGTGTAAAAACGCCAAGGATATGCTAAATTTTTACTTAACAAAATTTAAAATGGGACAAAAACACTTGCAATTACTCTCAAATGGTAGTAAATTTGCATGTGTGTTTTTTATAGTATTAGATTAAGATAAAGGTTTACAGGAAAAGTCGAGTTGTGAAACCCGGCTTTTTCGTTTTATATAATCCTGCAAATTTAGAGCAAATTCAAAGCCGATTATCGGGGTGTGAACAAAAAGAAAGAGGCAGTCTCACGATTGCCTCAGTCCGTAAAAACCTTAAAAATCTAATCCTATGAAAAAACTAATTCAAATTGTACTTCTTTATGCTGTTGCTTGGTTGCTTGTTGTATGAATAATACGTTTGCGGGAGTAAAAAGTTGCAAAATTCCAAGCTATTATTGAATTTTGACACAGCTTAACAGTATGCGTTGAGCTTTTTAACGCATCGGCATCGAACTTCTTTAAATGTTTGTTTGAAAAACACATTTGCACCATAAAATTTTTTTTGCATTTTCAATTTTAATGTTTAACTTTGCGGCCATACAAGGGGTGCCCGATTGACCGGGCTGAGATCAAACCCTATGAACTTGATGCGGTTAGTACCGCCGTAAGGAGAAATTATGGAAATAAAAGTAAACAACAAAGCCCATAGCTTCGAGGGCGATGCAAAGCCGCTCATCGAAGTGCTTGAAGCCTGCGGTATGCCGCTTGTCGGCATCGCTGTAGCAATTGATAATAAAGTCGTGCGCAAGGCCGCATGGTGTGATACCATGGTAGTCGACGGCAATTCTATCATTGTGTTGCAGGCTGTTTGCGGTGGCTGATTCTTTTAAAATAATTGGTATTACCTTGCCCGACCTCATGGATAATGAAGCCTGGCTGATATGTCATGCCCTTGATTGTGGCATAGACCGCATACACCTGCGCAAGCCCCTTGCCACGGCATCGCAGATGGAGGACATCATTTCGCAGATTCCACAGCGGCTGCATGCGCGCCTGTCTGTCCACAGCCATCATCAGCTCGTTGAGCGTTTTCCCGACCTCAGGATTCATCTCAATGCGCGCAATCCCCTGCCGCCGGTAGGGCTGCTCACACCATTCAGCCGTTCGTGCCATTCGTTTGAAGAGCTTACTGCATATCCGCGAGCTGAGTATTCATTCCTGAGTCCCATATTCGACAGTATCTCCAAGTCCGGTTACTCGTCAGCATTCACTGCCGAGGCTTTGGAGCGGGCTTCGCGCTGCCGTATCATCAACTCAAGTGTGATAGCTCTTGGAGGAGTCGTGCCCGAATACATACCCCGATTGATAGAACTGGGATTTGGCGGAGCGGCCATGCTGGGCTGTCTGTGGGCTGACCTAAATCTTGAAACCATTAAAAAACGTATAGATGCTGCAATTCATTACTCACAGAAACGATAGATTTGCCGACGAAGCGGCCGGTGTTGAAAAAGTACTCCAAGGCGGATGCCGCTGGGTACAGCTGCGTATGAAAGATGCTTCGGCACCACAGATCATGGAACAGGGTCGTGCCGTAGGGCGCTTGTGCCGCAGTTATGGGGCTAAGTTTATTCTTGATGACCGTGTCGAGATGGTTGAAGCCCTTGGTGCCGACGGTGTACATCTGGGCAAGAACGATATGCCTGTGCAGGAGGCGCGCGCACTGCTCGGCCCCGACAAGATAATAGGTGCCACAGCCAATTCGTTCGACGATATCAGGATGGCTGTAGCTGCCGGAGCCGATTACATAGGACTCGGTCCCTTCCGCTTCACCACCACCAAGGCAAAGCTCTCGCCTGTATTGGGGCTCGAAGGCTATGCTGACATCATGCGAAAATGCCGCCTTGAGGGTATCAACATCCCAATAGTAGCCATAGGAGGCATATTGGCCGACGACATGGCTGCGATCATGGCCACGGGAGTAAGTGGCGTGGCTGTTTCGGGTGCTATACTTAATGCGGCCGATCCGGTCGCTGAAACCAAGAAATTTCTATAAAAACAATACGATATGGATGATAAATTGATCATAGGCGGTAAGGAATTCACATCCCGCCTGTTTGTAGGCACCGGCAAGTTCAGTTCCAACAAGCTGATGCATGATGCCATAATAGCTTCGGGCACACAGATGGTGACTTTGGCGATGAAACGAATTGACATGGAAAATCCTCACGATGACATGCTCAGTCATGTGTCAGGACATGGAATAAATCTGCTGCCCAATACGTCGGGAGTACGTGATGCCCGCGAGGCTGTGCTTGCAGCCGAACTCGCCCGCGAAGCCTTCGGCACCGACTTCATAAAGCTTGAGATTCACCCCGATCCCAAGTATCTGTTTCCCGACCCCATTGAAACACTCAAAGCTACCGAAGAGCTGGCACGCCTGGGATTCAAGGTGCTGCCATATATACAGGCCGACCCCGTGCTTTGCAAACGACTCGAAGAAGCCGGTACGGCTGCTGTTATGCCCCTTGCAGCTCCCATAGGCACCAACAAGGGACTCGTAACACGCGACCTTATCGAAATAATAATCGCCGAAAGCCGTGTGCCTGTGGTGGTGGATGCCGGTCTGGGCGCGCCCTCGCATGCCGCCGAAGCCATGGAGATGGGTGCCGATGCTGTTCTTGTAAATACTGCAATCGCAGTGGCCGGCGACCCCGTAGCCATGGCCCGTGCTTTTGCAAAAGCCACCGAGGCCGGTCGCGAAGCTTATCTGGCCGGGCTGGGTGTGCAGTCGCAGTCGGCTGTGGCAAGCAGTCCTCTGACATCTTTCTTAGATCTCTGATGCCATGTTCTCCGAAGAGTTATTAAAATACGACTGGGACGCCACCACCGAGCGCATCAACTCCAAGACCGCGGCCGATGTGCTGAGGGCGCTCAATTCTCCCAATCCCGGAATAGAGGGCTTCATGGCACTGATTTCGCCGGCCGCCGATCCGTTTCTCGAACAGATGGCCGCGCGCAGCATGGCTCTTACACGCGAACGTTTCGGCAAAACCATATCAATGTACATACCCATGTACATAACCAATTCGTGCACCAATTCGTGTGTGTACTGCGGCTTCAACTGCCATAATAAATTCAAGCGCGTGATACTCACCCCCGCTCAGATAGAGGACGAATGCAAGGCCATAAAGGAACTTGGCCCCTTTGAGAATCTGCTGATAGTCACCGGAGAGAATCCTCGGGTGGCCGGTGTGGAGTATCTGTCGCAGGCGCTGAAGGTTTGTCGTCCTTACTTCAGCAATCTCTCGATAGAGGTTATGCCCATGTCGGCCGAGGATTATGCCCGATTGGTTGAGGACGGGCTTAACGGAGTGGTATGTTTTCAGGAAACATATAACCGCAAACGGTATAATGTATATCATCCGGCCGGTCAGAAGGCCAACTTTGAGTGGAGGGTCAACGGCTTCGACCGCATGGGGCTTGCCGGCGTTCATAAAATTGGCATGGGCGTGCTCATAGGGCTCGAAGACTGGAAAACTGATGTTACCATGATGGCCCGGCATCTGCTGTATCTGCGCAAGAAATATTGGAAAACCCGCTTCAGTGTTAATTTCCCCCGTATGCGAGCCTCGGCCAGCGGTTATCAGCCAAATGTGGTTATGACCGACCGCGAGCTTGCCAAGCTCACCTTCGCATTCCGTATTTTCGACCATGATGTCGACATATCAGTCTCAACGCGCGAACTGCCTGCATTCCGCAACAATATATGCCGGCTCGGTGCCACCTCGATGAGTGCAGGTTCAAAGACCGAGCCGGGCGGCTACCATACATATCCGCAGGCACTTGAACAGTTTGCAGTGAGCGATGAGCGCACTCCCGCCGAGGTGGCCGATGCCATACGGCGTGCAGGGCAGGAAGTGGTATGGAAAGACTGGGATAAAGTTTTCGATGTGAGATGAGCCGTTTTGACAGACAGATTATGCTCCCGCAGATAGGCGAGGAGGGCCAGCACCGACTCACCGCAGCATCGGTGCTGATAGTTGGCTTGGGAGGTCTCGGATGCCCTGTGGCACTGTATCTTGCCGGTGCCGGCGTAGGCCGCATTGGCCTGGCTGATGCCGATACTGTGGGCGAAAGCAATCTGCACCGGCAATTGCTGTATTCGTATGCCGATATAGGCCGCCCCAAGGTGCGGGCTGCCATGGACCGGCTGCGGGGCGTAGCTCCCGATACCGAATTTATTCTGCATCCATGTGGAATATGTGAGGAAAATGCCCGCGATATAATTTCGGGTTATGACCTTGTGGTGGACTGCTGCGACAACTATGCCACGCGCTTTTTGCTCGACGATTGCTGCCGTGAACTCGCTAAACCGTGGGTATTCGGCTCTATAAGCGGTTTCGACGGTATGGTATCTACTTTCATGCCCGGCTCGGGTGCCGGCTATGCCCTGCTGTGTCCCGACCGCGACGAACTCACCGCACGCCCTGCAGCAGCCGAAGGTGTCATAGGCCCTGTGCCCGGAGTGCTTGGCTGCATACAGGCCGCCGAGGCGATGAAAGTGCTGTGCGGAATAGCCCCGGCGCTCGACGGCAAGCTGCTTGCAGTGAATCTTTTGAATATGGAATTTAATCTTTTGAATATATAAATATGTGGACCGGTTTTGATAAATATGCCTCGCTGTACGATGCGTGGTTTCTGAATAATGTTAATGTACTGATGTCGGAGTTGCGCCTTGTGGCTCTGACGCTTAAAGATGCCGGCAGGGTACTGTCGGTAGGCTGCGGAAGCGGCCTTTTTGAGAAACTTCTCAGGGATGAATACTCTATAGAGGTGAACGACGGTGTGGAACCTTCGGCCGAAATGGCAGCCATAGCCGTGAAACGCGGCCTTAATGTATGTGTCACCGATGCCGAATCGGCCGACTTCGGTACCGGAACATACGACACTATCCTTTTCAACGGCAGCCCCGGCTATATAGACAATCTTGCTCAGGTTCTCGATAAAGCTTACAAGGCTCTTCCGGCCGGGGGCAAAGTGATTCTGATAGATGTCCCCAAAGAAAGCTCTTACGGCATTCTCTACAATCTAGCCATGACTTTAGGAACATGGGATCATCCCTTGCTCCGGGGCTGCTATCCGCCGGATCCTTATCCCATAGAGCTTGTGAAGACCGCCCGCTGGCGCACTACGGCCTCAAAAGTAGAGATGTTGCAGGCCGCAGGATTCAGGAATCTGAAATTCGCACAAACCCTCACCACACATCCCCTTGACTCTGACGCGCAGGTCGAAGACCCGATAGAAGGTTGCGACAAGGGCGACTATGTGGCAATAACTGCATTCAAATGAAATGGTCTGAACACGCCTGGCTACAAGTAGCTCATATCTACGAGTCGATACTGAAACATCCTTTTGTATGCGAGCTGGCAGCAGGCACACTTCCACGCGATAAATTCATGTATTATCTCGGTCAGGACGCACAGTACCTCAAGAGCTATACCTCGGTGCTGTCTCACGTGGCATCGCGGCTTCCATACAAAGATCAGATTGAATCTTTCTTGCAATTCGCCACAGAAGGCATAGCCGTGGAGCGTGCATTGCATGAGTCGTTTATTTGCGGCATGGAACTGCCGCCGGTCTCGCCCACCTGCATGCTGTACACTTCGGTTGAGAAATCCATGGCTTACGAAGATGTGGCCGTAGAGACTGCCGCTCTGCTGCCATGCTTTTGGATTTATCGTAATGTCGGTCGCGCGATTCTCGACTCGGCCGGCGATCTCAGCACCAATCCATACGCACAATGGATACGCACCTACGGCGACAGCGCGTTTGACCTGTCCACCGATCGTGCCATAGAGATATGCGACCGCCTGGCAGACGAATCAACCGACGAGGTGCGAAGGCGCATGGATGAGGTGTTTCTAACATGCTGCCGCCTTGAATGGATGTTCTGGGACAGTGCCTATAATCTTGAAAAATGGAAAATATGAAGAAGAAATTTTACCGTGCGCTTACCATTGCCGGCAGCGACCCCAGCGGCGGCGCCGGCATACAGGCCGATTTGAAAACATTTTCGGCTTTAGGTTGCTATGGCATGAGCGCTATCGTGGCCGTGGTTGACGAAAATACTGTAGGAGTGACGGGTGTACACCCCATACCGGTTGAATTTGTAACGGGGCAGATTCGCTCGTGTATCGACGATATAGGGGTCAATGCCATAAAGATAGGCATGCTGCACTCAGCCGAGCTGATACGTGCCGTGCGCACAATCCTTGATGAATATCCCCTGATCGCCAATATAGTGCTCGACCCGGTGATGATAGCCACTTCGGGCGACCCTTTGCTTGAGGCTGATGCGGTTGAGACACTGCGCCAGATGCTGATGCCGCGGGTGCGCATAATCACACCCAACATCCCCGAAGCCGAAATTCTGCTGGGCAAGCGTATCAGTTCGCAGGATGAATTGCCGGCTCTGGCCTGCGAGCTGTCGCATCGTTGCGGCGGGGTGTCGGTACTTCTGAAGGCCGGACATCTGCATGACGACAAACTGATTGATGTGTTCTACAATGCCGAGAGCGGAGAGACGCTCAGACTTGAATCAGACAGGGTGACCACGGTCAATACCCACGGTACGGGCTGCACGCTGTCGTCGGCAGTAGCTGCCGGTTTGGCCAAGGGTATGACAATAGATGCCGCGGTAATGGCCGCAAAGGATTACAACTCTGCTGCCATAAAAGCCGGTGCCGGATACCATACAGGTCACGGCCACGGACCGGTACACCATTTCCATAATTTCTGGTAAGAGGATTGACTGTTTAGTCAAGCTTCTTGCCGGTTTGCAGTTCAAAAATCTCTTTCTGCTTGATTATTTCTGCTGCAAGTTGTTCTTTGCTCGGAAGATATGTGAGATATTTGGCAGTGTATATCTGCTTGCTGTCTTTAAGAAAGGAGTATCTTGCCAAATCCTTGCTTGTTTCCGAGCAAAGGAGTAGTCCGATGGTCGGGTTATCAGTAGGAGTGCATTTCAACTCATCGTACATACGTATATACATATCCATCTGTCCCAAATCCTGATGAGTTATGGAAGATGTCTTCAAGTCAATCAACAAGAAGCATTTAAGGATATAGTTGTAAAACACAAGGTCGATGTAATACTCGCCTATGTCGGTCTTGATTCTTTGTTGACGAGCAACGAAAGCATAGCCTTTACCCAGCTCCATGATGAATTTCTGAAGATGGTCGATTATAGCCGTCTCCAGATTCGTTTCAGAGTACGCCGATTCAGCCGAGAAACCCAAAAACTCCGCGACAACAGGATTTCGCATGAACTTATGACGGTCTTTCTGATAATCGGCTGTCAGTTTTTTCATCTCATCAATGACCTCTCCCTTCTTCGATTCAGGAGTCTGAAGCAAGCGATAGTAATACTGAGAACCGATATTACGGTCTAATGTGCGGACGCTCCAACCCTCCAATGCAGCCTCGCGCATATACCAATCCCGCTCATCTTCATCCGAGATTCGCATCAGACGCTCATAATGCGACCAAGACAAATTAGCCGGGAGAATCTGCGCCAATTCAGCGGACGGCATCCGCTGAATGTCAGACTCGGAAAGGACAGACGGTGTCTGCCCTTTTGAGACTTGTCTATCGGCAGATTGGGCAGACACTGTCTGCCCAATCTGTAAGTATTTGAATGTCAGATAGAATTTTCTGAAACTTTTCAAATTAACTATGCTATAACCTTTACCAAACTCAGCGGTAAGTGTAAGAGACGCTATCTCAACCACGTGTTTCCCATATTGGGCGCGAGCCTCTCCATACTGCTCTTGCTCTACGATGCGTCTGCCCACAAGCCAGTTGCTGGCTACGTTGTAGAGGTCAGCGGCTTGATAGGCTTTTGCCTTAGCCATATATACGATTGCCTTGAGGTCAGATACAAACTTCACCTCGTCAGGCAACATCTCAATATTTTTCAAAATTTTGTCTGTCATAACGCAAAATTAGCGAAAAATCTTGAGGTTCACAATTGTACATCCGGTATTGACATCCCATTTCAGTAATATTGCACATGGAATACCCCGTAGAGGCCACGTGCCTGTCATCGCGACAGCCCGTGGCCACTGATAGGAGTATCAGAAAAATCAGAAAAACTGTGTCCTTATCATATTTCAACCTTTTGAGAGATTCTGAAAAAAATGCTGTTTTTTGTTTTTGCTGTAATGATGCAAAAAATCCCGTAAGAGCCTGTGATTAAGGCGTCTTACGGGATTATATGTATATAGGCTATCTGTCGCCGGAGCACACACTCCGCATTAGTCGACAGTCTTTGTCTTTTGTACAAAAACATACCTTTGCCCATAATCCCGCAGGCGTTAATCTTGGCTGGTTATGGCAGGTCTTCTGACTTGTTCCGTCCCGTACGCCTTCTCAGGGTTATGCCCCAATGGCTTGTTGTACGGGATTGCAGATGGAACTTACAGCAGCGGGTACTGTCCCGGATTCTCACCGGATTCCCTATTGTGTCCTTAATACCGACTCTTCGGCTTGAGGACTACCATAACTTTTGCAAAGTTAGTAATTAATTTCTAAACTACAATAGCTTATTTGGCGTTTATTATTTAATAACTAAAAAACCGTAAGATTATGAAAATAAAAGCTATTGCACTGATACTGGCACTGGGGTTGCTGTCGACCACCGGTTGCGTCACCAACAAGAAGTTCAATGCCCTGCAGTCTGAGTACAATGAATCTCAGCTGTCGCTGGCGGCGGCAAATACCAATATCAAGAGCCTTGAGACTCAGTTGTCAAACTGCCAGAGCGGATATGGTGAGCTGCGTCAGGACTACGCCAACCTGCAGAAGACACTTGAGCAGAGTATTGCCACCAACCAGAGCGGCAATGTGAATATATCAAAGCTCGTTGACGAAATCAACGCTTCAAACAGCTATATCAAGCGCCTTGTCGAAGCCAAGTCAAAGTCAGACTCGCTGCTGATGGTACTCTCCAACAACCTCACCCGCTCGCTCGACACATCAGAGCTGCGCGATGTGGACGTGAAGGTGCTCAAAGGCGTGGTTTACATATCGCTGGCCGATAATATGCTATTCCGCAGCGGCAGCTATGAAATAAGCCCCGACGCTATGGATATTCTCAGCAAAATTGCCAAGATTATAAAGGATTACAAGAACTACAGTGTGCTCGTTGAGGGTAATACCGACAATGTGCCCATCAAGCGTACAAATATACGTAACAACTGGGATTTGAGTACATTGCGTGCTTCATCGGTTGTACAGGTGCTTCAGAACGACTTTGGTGTCGATCCCTCAAGGCTTACTGCCGGAGGTCGCGGTGAATACAATCCCGTGGCTTCAAACGAATCGGCCGACGGACGTCAGCTCAACCGCCGCACACAGATTATAATCACACCGAGCCTCGACCAGTTCATGGATCTGATAGACAAGGCTCCCGATACCGATTCATCCGCCACCCGTTAATAATGATACACAAAGGCGAACTTTAACAGGTTCGCCTTTGTTATATCTTCGGTATTTGATTCAACTATCTCTAACATATAAAAAACACACAAAACAACTGATTATGGCAACCAAAACTTATTCGCCCATCGTTCAGGAACTCATTGACATGATTCAGAAGAACGGTTGGCAAGACAAATTTCAGCAGGCTTTTGAAAAAGCAATGTCGTACAACACCATTGAATACGAAGGATATAAGAGTCTCGACGACTACTTTGACCTGCTCGAAAGCAACCTCCACTGGATTCCTACCGAAAACGAAGGCGGTACAGCAGTCTACAACCATGTGACCACATTCTACTTCCTTCTCGATCAAAGTCCTGTAAAGGAACTCCAGACCCCCATCATCCCCAGCAAGCTCAAGGGCAACGAGATGCCCGAGCTGACTCCGCTTTCCGATTGGATGCGCCGTTATGTAATCGCTTTCGGTGCATGGATGGATACCCCCGAGTCTATCAACGCTGAAGCCGTGAAGTCTTATTACGACTCTCCGCGCTACAACATGAACGCATATATTCAGCCTGAGGGCGGTTGGGGTACTTTCAACCAGTTCTTCGCACGTAGCGTTAAGCCCGGCTACCGACCCATCGCGGCCATCAACGACGACCATATCATCGTATCGCCTGCCGACTCTACACATGCCGGCCAGTGGGAGGTTAACTCTGATTCAAAGGTTACAGTAAAGGGCATTGAATGGAGCATCGAGGAGCTGCTCGAAGGCAGCGAATACAAGGATGACTTTGCCGGCGGTATGTGGATTCACCAGTTCCTCAACACCACCGACTATCACCGCGAACATGCCAGCGTGGGCGGTAAGGTGCTCGAAGCGCGTGTTATTCAGGGCGTTGTTTACCTTGGCGTACATGCCGAACCTATCGAAAACGATGCTCAGGGACGTACCCGCATCGTGCGCCATCAGGTAGCCGAAGACGAAGCCGGTTATCAGTTCCTGCAGACCCGCGGCCTTGTTATCATTCAGTCAAAGATCGGTAAGGTAGCCATTCTGCCTATGGGTATGGCTCAGGTTTCGTCAATCGTACTTACTGCCGAAAAGGGTGTAACCCTGCGCAAGGGCGAGGAAATCTCATACTTCCAGTTTGGCGGCTCGGATATCGTGGTTCTGTTTGAACGCTCTTCAAACGTCAGCATCACCGCCTTCCCCGGCAACCACTACAATATGGGTACCCGTATCGGTGTGGCATATCCCGTGGGCGAATAAGAGAAAAAGCCATATAAACATAGATAAAAAAGACGGATTGCCGTGCGGCAATCCGTCTTTTTTATCTTACTTCTTTTCGGGAATCCATACTTTCATCATACCCGGGCCGCGGTGGTTCCAGGCATAATAGGGGATGAGCGAATGGGTCTTGTTGGTGAGACGGATGAAGCCGCCCAGCGACTCGTCGCGGCCGGCCTTGAACTTGCTCTTGGTATTGAGCTTCACATCGTTGAGGTCAAAGTTGTTATCGGGCCACTCTGCGCAATATACTATGGGGCCGCGTTCTACGGCAACCATGCCGCGGTCGGCCTCTACGGCATCGTGAGCCTTTACGATGCGCGGATTCATGGCAAACTGTATGTCAACCTTGTCGCCCTGCTTCCAGTCGCGTGTGATGGTGAAATAGCCCTTTTCGAGGGTAGATTCCACTTCCTTGCCGTTGAGTTTCACGGTGTAAGGCTTGTCTTTCACGGTGTTGGTGTATGTGTAGAGGTCGCTCGGCACGGGATTACCCTGAGCCCAGCCGGGGATACGTATTTTCATGGAAAAGCTGCCCGGATTGTTGTCGACGCTTATTGTCACATTTCCATCCCAGGTGTAATTTCCGCTCTGAGAGATCTTAAGCGGGGTTCCGTTGACCTCAAATTCAGAGGTATTACCCATGAATAGATTGACAAAAACATCACTCCCTTTAGTAGCGTAGACGTATCCGGGCAGCGAAGGTATGAATCTGCTTATGTTAGAGGGGCAGCAGGCGCAGCCAAACCACGGCTGGCGGTCTATGGTGTTGTCGGCGTTGAAATGGTATTCGCCGTTACATTCGAGGGGGTTGGGGTAGAAGAAGCTGTTGCCGTCGAGCGACACGCCCGAGATCAGGCCGTTGTACAGGGTGCGTTCGAGCACATCGTAGTACTTGGCATCGCCGTGAAGCAGGAAGAGGCGGTGGTTGAGGTAAACGTTGCCTATGGCGGCGCAGGTTTCGTTATAGGCCGAGAGGTTGGGCAGCTCGTAGTTGTCGCCGAAAGCCTCGCCGGCATGGCGTGCGCCTATGCCGCCGGTGATGTAATATTTTTTTGAAACGATATTGTCCCAGATACGGTCGATGGCGTTGATGTAGGCGGTATCGCCGGTGAGGGCGGCCACATCGGCCATGCCCGAATACATGTAGGCGGCGCGTACGGCGTGGCCTACGGCTTCGTCCTGCTCAACCACGGGCTTATGAGCCTGGCTGTATGCGTCCTTGCGCGAGGTCTTGCCGCGGCGGTCGAGGAAGTACTTGGCCTGGTCGAGATAGCGCTTCTCGCCGGTCACGAGATACAGCTTGGCAAGAGCCATTTCGGCTATCTGATGGCCGGGTACGCGGTCCACCTGATTGTAGCCGTTGCCTATGTTGCGCACCACGCAGTCGGCATATTTCATGGCTATGTTCAGGAAGTTGCGTTTGCCTGTAGCCTGATAGTGTGCCACGGCGCCCTCTACCATGTGGCCGAGGTTGTAGAACTCGTGGCTCAGGTTTTCAACCTTTTCCCACTTCTCGGGACTCATCCACGGGTGCGGATGCTTGGGATTCATGGTGTATGAGGTGTTCAGGTAGCCGTCTTTTTCCTGAGCCTTGGCCACTATCTCGAGCACGCTGTCGATGTAGGCTTCGAGTTTTTTGTCGGGATAG
Organism: uncultured Bacteroidales bacterium; assembly: GCA_947072905.1. GTDB lineage: Bacteria > Bacteroidota > Bacteroidia > Bacteroidales > Muribaculaceae > CAG-873. The sequence continues at coordinate 36,261 of CAMTKF010000010.1, read as the reverse complement.
GTCTGCAGCATGTAGCTGGCGCCTTCTATGGTCTTGTACACGTCGGTGTCGTCAAAGGGGAAACCTCCCACCTTGTATTCGTCGGAGGGATTGGCGGCCTTCACAAAGTTGTCATAACGGCCCGATTCCTCGCATTTGCTGAAAGCGAGAGGAATGGTGACGTTGCGGCCGGTTTCGAGACGCTTGCCCCAGAATCCGTCGTTCACTTTAACCGATGTGAACAGCACGGGATTGATGGGATAGCCGGGATGCAGAGCCTGCTCGGGAGCTGTAGTGGGCACAACGGGCTTTATTGAGCCGTCTTCGTTGAAGTACATGCGGTCTATGCACACCTCGCGGTGATAGCCCGGGCCCATGCTCTTGTCGAGGTAATTCTTGTTTATGCGGTGGTAAACGATATACCAGTCGTCGGTGCCGGGCACATTGATTACAGAGTGGTGAGCCGGACCGTATATTTCTTTTTCAGGATTCTGAATGAGTACCACGCAGGGGTCGGCTACGGTGATGGGACCCAGGGGCGATTCGGAGGTACCGTAGGCCACATGGTAGTTGGGCGAGCCGGTATCGTCAACCGACCACATGAAGTAGTACTTGCCCTTGCGGTAGAATACGTATGCGCCCTCGCGGAAGGCATAGTCCTGCAGGGTGCCGCCCTTGGGGGTGAGCAGGGTTATGGTTTCTTCCTTTATTGAGGTAAGGTCGTCGTTGAGTTCGGCGCCGGCCATGAAGCTGTTGCCCCAGTAGAGGTAGTATTTGCCCGAGACGGGGTCTTGGAACACATCCACGTCTATCTGCTGACCGCGGCGCGAGGGGTCGTCCTTGATCATGGGTTGGGGCAGGGCTGTGAAAGGACCTGCGGGGTCGTCGGCCACGGCCACGCTTATTTCCTTGCGGCGGCTCTCGGGGTTATTGGCGCTGAAATACAGATAGTATTTATACGAGTCGCCTTCCTTACGCTCAATGGCAGCCGGAGCCCACAGGTTACCGTCGGCCCAGGGTACCTGATCGCTCTTGGCATCGAGCACCACTCCGCAGTCGGTCCAAGGGCCGTCGATTGTCGGAGCCGAGAAGGCATGGTAGTAATATCCGCCCCAGCCGGGAACTCCGTCGGTAGTGGAGTAAATATAGTACTTGTTGTCTTTGTTTGAATACAGTATTTCGGGGTCTGCATGAAATCCGGGCAGAACGGGATTGCGGCTTATCTGAGCCGCTGTACGTCCGGGCAAGATGCAGACAGCGAGTGTAAATAGTGCGATAAGTATTTTTTTCATTATAAGAAGTGATGGATTTTAATATTAAATGCAAATTTAATAAAATCTACCTGAATTTCATGATAATCGGCTATATTATAGTAAGTTAAAAAAGTAAAAAAATAACCGGGAGCACATCAAAACCTAAATCGAATCTCGATATGCCCCCGGCATTATAAATGTTTTATACTAAGTATGCTGTGGATTATTCGTTAGCTACAGCTTCTTCCCAATTTGTCCACATGGGAGTGGCGGCATCGTAGCCGTTGTAACCGAAGTTCTGAGCCAGAGGAGCTTCACTGTTGGCGGTGATAGCCGAGTTGGGCACGGGCCAGAAGAGGTTGCGCTTGTTCACGATGTAGTGGAGGGCGCGGTCGTTAGAACGGATACCTTCGCCCATCATGTCGGCGCGGTTGAAGATGTTGCAGCGGGTTACACGCTTGAACCAGTAAGAACCGCCGTTGAGGTCAGTACCTTCCTGCTTGTCCCAGTTGTCCTTGTTGTATGTTTCGCCCCATTCGTCGGGCTGGCCTGATACAGCGAGACACCATGATACGCGGCAGAGTTCGGCTTGGCGCCATTCTTCGTAGAGAAGTTCGCGGGCACGTTCGTCCATGATATCACCGATGGTTACGGTTGTGAACATCTTCTTGGCGTTGGCACGCTGACGGATTACGTTGACGTCCTGAGCGGCGGCACCGGCCTTGCCCTGGTAGAACTTGGCTTCGGCACGCACGAGGTAAGCTTCAGCCAGACGATAGAGGTACATGTTGCCGTTTGAACCGTCGGTGGCACCGTTAAACTGGTTGGCGTTGCGGTTGTTTTCGGCAGTTACGTCGAGCACGTAGTTCTTCCACAGCGGGGTGGGGAACCATGAGCGGATTGTATCTGAGCAAAGGAGGGCACCCTTGGCTACGAGGGGTTCTTTGATAACGTTGCCTTCCTTGTCAACATCGCCGAGCTTGTACTGTTCGCCGCCGATGCACAGACCGTTTTCGTCGAACTTGTATGTACCGTCGCTGTTCTTTTCGGGTTCAACCTTCCAGCCGTAGAAGTCTTCGGGAGCATAGAGCACCATGCTCTGGCCGTGGGCTGCCGAGTTGGGGTTGTTGTACTTGATGTCGTTCATTTCTATCCAGTTACCCTTCTCGCGGTTGTGGCGGAGGTCCTGCCAGTCAACTTCGCCGTCGTAGTTCCAGATATTTTCGTTGAAGTGAACCGATGTACGGAAGCAACCGATACCGCGGCCCATTACACGCAGCCAGTCATACTTGGTGTTGTAGTAGCCGTTTGTACGGGCATAGTTGAATGTCATGCCTTCACCCCAGCGGTCTTTGAACACACCGTACTTGTCGCGGATGGCGCCCTGGTTGCTCCAGTGCACCTGCATGGCACGCATGGTGAGGTACTGTGTGAAGTTTTCGGCGTTGAAGTTAAGGATAGGCATGAGCATTTCCTTATTGTCTGAGGCGCATACGTTAACACCGCGCATGAGGTCCCACATAACGTTGCGTTCTACGGTCCATGTGTCGGGGTTACCTGACTGTACGAAGGTACCGAAGGGAACGGTCATCAGTGAGTGGCCGGTATTGTTGATGAGCTCGTCGCACATCTTTTCGGCTTCGGCAAACTGACCTGTAACGAGGTAGCACTTGGCCAGGAGGATCATACAAGCTTCCTTGTTGACCATGCCGATGTATTCCATATCTTTCTGCAGGGGAACTGCATTCACGGCAAATTCGAGGTCATGAACGAGCATCTCGAAGATGGCTTCCTTGCTGGTTGAGTGGTAGTCGCGTTTGGGCGATGTGGGCAGCTTGGTTACCAGGGGCACATTACCATACTGAAGCACGAGGTGGTAGTACTTGTATGCGCGGTGGAAGTAAGCACGGCCCTTGTACTCGTCGCGCAGCTTCTCATCAAGGCCGGGAACGTCGTCGATGTAGTTGAGCACGGTGTTGGCGTACTTGATGGCGTTGTAGGCTTCGTCCCAGTAGCGCATCATGGCGTTGGCGTCACCACCGCCTGCAAGGCCTGATGTGGGCGACAGGATAGCGTCGAAGTTATCCTGGAAAGAACCCCAGTTGTCGGTCTTGGCATAGAGGCCGAGGTCAGACATGTTGTAGTTGGAGGCCATGGGCAGCACGTTACCGTTACCATCCATGAAGATCTCCTTGATAGAGCGGTCGCACTTGGCAAGAGCAGCCTGCAGACCGGCTTCGGTGGTGTATGTGGCTTGCGGTTCGTAGAACGACAGGGGATCCTGTTCGAGGAATGAATCGGAGCAGCTTGCCAGCATAGAAGCTGCCGATAGCACCAGACCGCCTTTTATTATGTTTTTCATATTTTTCAAATTTGAATAGGTAATGTGAAATTACTTAGAGGGTCACAGAAAGACCGAATGTGTAGGTGCGTACACCGAGGCCGTTGCCGCCTGATTCGGGGTCACCGAACTTCCAGCTGCCGGCGTGGATGGTGCAGAGGTTGTTGATAGCGGCCGATACACGCAGACGTTCAATGTAGAACTGACGTGTCCACTTCTGAGGAATGGTGTAACCGAGAGCTACGTTGTCGATACGTACGAAGTTGCGGTTGAGGATTTTGGGAGCTGCGTAGTCAGTACCGCTCAGAGGACCCTGAGCTTCGAGACGTGCATATTCGTTGGTGGGATTTTCAACCATCCAGTATTCCTTCTTCCATACGTTACCGGTGTTGGTTACCCATGAACCACCGTTATCGCTGTTGAGGTAGGTCCAGTCTGCGCTCTTGTGACCCATGTAAGAGTACATTGAGAACGAGAATGTGAGGTCCTTCATGATGGTGAAGTCGTTGCGCCAGTTCCAGTAGATGGGAGGAGCGGTTGTGCCCTGGAATACCTTGTCGTCGTTGTCATATACGATAACTACGTTGCCTTTGTCGTCCACTTTGTCGTTGGCGGGATTGTTCCAAACTTTGGGGTCACCGGGCTTCTGGTTGAACTTGGCTGCTTCTTCAGCTTCGTCTACCTGCCAGATACCGAGCAGCTTGTAGTTCCAGATTTCGCCGATGGGCTTGTCTATGAACCAACCGTTTGAAAGGTCGTTGTTTTCCTTGCCGGTTTCGGGATCGTAGTCGTTGTAGATGTGTTTGATGCGGTTCTTGTTGTAAGAGAAGCCTACGTTGGTGCTCCATTCAAAGTTCTGTGAGGTGTAGGGCACTGCGCGGAGCGAGATTTCAACACCCTTGTTGGTAACTTCACCGAGGTTGGTGATGATGTTGCCGAAGCCTGAGAATGAGGGCAGACGCTGCCACATGATCATGTCCTTGGTTGACTTTGAGTAGTAGTCGATGCTACCGCCGATGCGGCCCTGGAGGAAACCGAAGTCAAGACCTACGTTGAACGAACCGGTCTTTTCCCATGAGAGGTTGGGGTTACCAAGGCGTGATACGGCCAGTGATTCCATTACTACGGGCGAGCCGTCGGGTTTCATGTAAACCATTACACCGCCGTCGCTGAGGTTGGACAATGAAGAATATGTATCCTGGAGTGAACGGTTACCGTTGGTACCGTAAGATACGCGGAACTTGAGGTCTGAGAGCCAGTCGCGGGTATTATCCATGAACTTCTCTTCGTTGATACGCCAGCTTGCACCTACCGACCAGAAGTTGGCCCAGGGGTCGTTGGCACCGAAAGCAGAGTAACCGTCGCGACGTACGGTGGCTGTAACCATGTAGCGGTCGTTGAAGCCGTAGAATACACGGCCGAAGTAAGAGGCTGCGGTGATATGGGTGTCGGTGCTCCAGAAGCTTGATTCAGACTTGTTGGCACCGCTGATGTAGTGCAGACCAAGAGCATCGGTGGGAGTGATGTGGCGAGCTTCGATATTGTCGCTCCAGTAGCGGTTTTCTTCAGCTTCCTGACCCACCATTACTGTTACGTGGTGAATCTTGTTGAAGTAGTAGTCCCATGTAAGGGTGTTGTTGAGGTTCCAGTCAAATGACTTGGCGCTCTTGCGGTTTACACCGCGGTTTACGGGGTTGGAGTCAGGCAGTTCGGCCGACATGAAGTAGCGGTCGTAGTGCCACTGGAAGCGAGGAGCGATGTTGAAGCGGTAAACGATGTTGAAGGGGAGCTTCACCTGAGCGTTGAAGATGGTGTTGAGGGTGGTGTAGCCCTTTTCAAGATCGAGGTACTGACGGTCGAAGTCGTAGTTGTAACCGCCGTTGGTGGGATTGCCGTTGAAGGGGTACTGTTCGAGTGAGCCGTCTTCCTTGCGGTAAGATGCGAAGGGTGAGTTGCGGAGCATGTTGGCATCCCAGTAGTTGCTGCCGATAGATACCTGGATATCACCGTCCGAGCGGTCCTGGAAGTTGGCGTTGGCGCCGATTTCGAGCCAGGGGGTGATGTTGGCGTTGATCTTCATGCTTGCGCGCATCGAGTGGTAGTCGTTACCGCGGATGGCACCTTCATTCTTGAGGTAGCCTACTGAGAAGTAGTAGTTTACGTTTTCGGTTGCACCTGATACGCTACCGTTGTAGTCCTGGTTGAAACCGGTGCGGAATGTGAGGTCGTACCAGTCTACGGTCTTGCGGCCGTTGAGGAAGTTGGCGTATACGTTAGATGCCTGGTTGAGCAGCAGACGAGAAGCGTAAACTTCGTCCATTGTGCCCTTTTCACCGATCTGGATGGTACCGCTGTTGGCCCACTGTTCGGGAGTGATGCCGTACATTGACTGTACGTTGCCGTAGAAGTCGAAGTAACCGTCGGGTACCTTTGAATCTACAGAGTAGTAGCCGTAAGTACCGTCGGCACGAACACCTGCGGTGGGAGTCTTGTAGTAGTCTTCACGATACTTGAGGTATTCGTCGGGACCGAAGACTTCGCGGAACGCGCTCTTGGTGTTGATGGCGAGGTTGGCGCTTACAGTAACCACGGGCTTGCCGCTCTTACCTTTCTTGGTGGTGATGATGATTACACCCGAAGCAGCCTTGGCACCGTAGATGGCGGCTGAAGAAGCATCCTTGAGCACGTCGATGGCCTCGATGTCGTCGGGGTTGATTTCAGAGAGTTCACCGTTGAACTGCATGCCGTCGAGGATGATGAGGGGTGAGTTGTGGTTGCCGCTGGTGTAGAGCGAGTTCTGACCGCGGAGCTGGATGCTGGCCGAGCCTTTTGCATCGGGGTTGTAGCCAATCTGAAGACCGGGAGTACCGCGGAGGAGGTCCTGTACGGTACCGGGGTTCTGGTCGGCGAGCTTTTCGGGGCTGATCTGTACAACAGCACCGGTAAGGTCTTTCTTGCGTGCAGTACCGTAACCGATAACCACGAGTTCGTTAAGGTTTTCTGCGCTTTCCTGAAGAACAATTGTGATGTTGTTCTGTCCAGATACTTTGACTTGCTGGTTGATGAAGCCAATGTAGGAGAAATTCACGGTATCGCCGTTTTTCACCTGGATAGAGAAATTACCGTCAAGGTCGGTCATGACGCCGTTTGACGAACCGTTGACAACAACCGAGACGCCTACAAGCGGCTCGTTCATGCTGTCTTCAACCGTGCCTTTGAGCGTATACTGCTGCTGGGCACTGAGGCTTAAGCTACTTACTAAAAGTGTCAGAAGCCATAGAAAGAATCGATGTCTTTTCATTGGTTTTGATTAATATTGATTGGTTAATTGGTTCTCATGGTTTTATTATTAATTAATGTATGCCTGCCTCAAACAATCTTTTTTACCTTGGAATTTGCACCTTATTTAAATTCTATCCTTAAAATTACCTTCTTGTTGTTATTTTTCTGCTGCTGTCAAGGTCCGAGGCGTACGAAGAGAGATATTAGAGATATGTACGTGTTAGGATTATTTTTTTACCAAAAAAGTGTTAGAAAATGTATAATTTTCGTTAGCAGTGCAAATTTAACATGTATTGTGATACGAACTATTGTCTGAATCTTGCAAAATTGTGCATAAATCTTGCGCAAGTCGTTAATGCACGATTGCGACACAAGTATTATTGAATCGGACAATGCTGTTTCCACATAAATTATTAAATTTGCAAAACAATCTACTGACCATGAATCTGTACAAAATCAAAGGCCTGATCATGTTAATATTGTCCTTTCTGCCCATGCTGTGCGCGGGCAGCGGGGCGTATGCAATGAAGGTGCACAACTTCGGTGTGTCTTCAGGGCTTGCCAACGGCTATGTGCGTGCCATGGCTCAGGACCGCGACGGATATCTGTGGGTTGCCACCAACGACGGCCTCAGCCGCTTTGACGGTCATGGATTCGTGAACTACAACAAAGACAATTCGGGGCTGAGCGGGAACGAGCTTAACGGCCTGGCCGTGTGTGCCGCCGACCCTTACAGCCTTTACATCGCCACCCAGCGCAATGGCCTGGCACGGTATGACTGCCGCACCGGTCTCATAGAGCCGGTGGAGAATGACAGCCTGCTCTCGGTGGCCACCACCTCGGTGATTCCCGCTGCCGACGGAGGCCTGTGGCTGACTCACTACCACTACGGAGTACAGTACTACAACCCGGTCACCGGCCAAATGCGCAATTATGACGTGAATACACTGCCCGGAATCCCCGGGCGGGTATGGACTATGGCCGAAGGCTCTGACGGCCTGCTGTTTGCCGGCCACGTGGGCAACGGTCTCAGTGTGATAGATACCAAAACCAACACCCTCAAAAACTACAGGCACAAGGCCTCAGACCCGGCCTCGCTGCCCGGCGATGACGTATATTCGATAAGCGTGGACCCCGGAGGGTCGGTATGGCTCGGCACTGAAAAGGGTGCGGCTCTGTTCAATCCAGACAACGGCACATTCATACGCTTTGAGCACGACCCCGACAATCCCGCCTCTATAGCCCTCGGCAAAGTGTGGGACATACACCGCATGGCCGACGGCGAGCTGTGGTTCGGCACCTCGCAGGGTGGGGTAAGTATCCTCAATCCCAAGAGTTACACTTATTCAGACATCAGCAAGGCCGACTTCCGCACCTTGCCCGTGGGCGGTGCGCCCGACGGCCTTTCGAGCCCCTACGTATATACAATATATCAGGATTCGTTCGGCAATATATGGATGGGACATTATCGCGCCGGGGTGGACGTCATAGACCACCTCGACCCTATTTTCGACCGCATGGAGTACCTTTCGTCAGGCCCCGGCCATTCATATTACCTGCCCGTATGGAACTGTGTGACCGACACTGACGGCAGCGTGTGGATGGGTGGCGAGAACGAGCTGATACGCGCCAAGGACGGAAATATGAAGCGCTATGTGCTGCCCGGCAACAACGAGGGCGCGCGCGTGTTTATCTACGACCTTGCCATAGACCGAGACGGCAAGGTGTGGTTGGCCACATCTGAGCGCGGCGACCTGTGTTACGATCCTGATACTAACCGCTTTACCTCGGTGGAGGGCGTGCCCGAGGATGTGCGCACATTCCTCATAGACAACGAAGGTCGCCTTGTGATAGGTACCGTAAACGGCATATTCATCTACGAAAACGGCACCATACGCGAGGCCGCCGACATAAACAGCCAGCTCGAAGACCGCATAGTGCAGACCATAGCCATGGACCGACGCGGCCGCATGTGGGTGGGTACATTCGGCAATGGCGTGAGTGTGTTTGACCCGGTAGGCAACAAGATAGCCGACTTCAATCATGATACCGGTTTCCCCTCAAACGCTGTCAATACCCTGATGTGCGACTCGCGCGGGCTGATGTGGGTGGCCACACGCGACGGCCTGCTGTATTTCCCCGACGCCGAGCATCCCGACAAATTCACCGAAATCAACGTGCTGAAGCGCGCCGGCATCAATCATGTGTTGTCTATCGAGGAAGACTATGCCCACAATATATGGGTGAGCACCAACAAGGGGATAGCCCACTACAATTTCAAGACCGAAGAACTGTCGTTTTACCATGATACGAGCGAGACTCCGCTCAATTCGTTCTTCGAGCGCGGCTCGGCGGTGGATAACGACGGACGCATATACTTCGCATCAAACAACGGCCTGATATCGCTCAATCCCGGCAGCATAGAGACCTCGATTGCCGAGCCGGCCATTGCCCTGACGGCCTTCACCGTGCTTACCGAACGCAAGAATAAGGAAACCGTGGTGGACGTGCATCCCAATTCGGATAAAATCAAGCTGCCCTACGACCAGAATACCTTCCGCATCACCTTCAACGTGCTCGACCACGCAATGGCTCGCCGCACCGACTTTGCCTACAATATGGAGGGTGTGGACGATGTGTGGACCGAGACCTCGGGCGACAATGTGGCCCTGTACCGCAATCTGCCCCCGGGCAAATACAGCTTCAGGGTGCGCCAGCGTCATAAAGGTACCAACTGGAGCGAGCCCAAGACAATTCTGTACCTCGAGATAGCCCCGCCATATTATCTTACATGGTGGGCAAAGACCATATACGGTATTATAGCCCTGATTCTGATTATACTGACAGCCCGTTCGTACAAACGTCGCGTGGAGATGAAGCAGCGCCTGGCCGTGGAAGTGGCCGAAAATGCCAATCGCCAGCAGCTCAACGAGGAACGCCTGCGCTTCTACACCAATATCACCCACGAGCTGCGCACGCCGCTCACCCTGATACTGGGCCCGCTGGAGGATATGGTGAGCGACCCTGCCATGCCCAAGCAATACTCATACAAGCTGCAGATGATACGCGACAGCTCGAACTCGCTGCTCGGACTGATCAACGGCATACTCGAGTTCCGCAAGACCGAGACCCAAAACCGCCGCCTGATAGTGAAGAAAGGCTTGCTCAGCAACTATATACGCGAGATAGGCCTGCGCTTCAAGGAACTTAACCGCAACCCCGATGTGGAGTTTATAATGGATATCGAAGGCAATGACGAGCCTATATACTTCGATTCGGAAATGATAACCATCATACTCAACAATCTGTTGAGCAACGCCGTGAAGTACACCTCAAAGGGCTGTATCACCCTGTCGTACCACATAGAAACCGATGCCGGGGGCGTGCGCCACAGCATCATAAGGGTGGAAGACACAGGCTACGGCATTGCAAAAGAAGGACTTGAACATATATTCGACCGCTACTATCAGGTGAACGGCGCCCACCAGGCATCGGGCACCGGCATAGGCCTTGCCCTTGTAAAGAGTCTGGCCGACCTGCATCAGGCCACGATAAATGTGGAGTCGGAAGAGGGTCGCGGCTCGGCCTTCACCCTGTCGCTGCTCACCGACAATATCTATCCCGAAGCCCTGCACGGGGTAGAGGACGTGAGCAAGAAACCCTCGGAGCCGCACGACGATGCCGACGCCGCCACCGACCGCCGTCTGAGGCTGCTTGTGGTGGAGGATAATGTGGATATACGCGAATATATCACACAGACCCTGTCGGGCGATTTCGATGTGTTGACTGCCAAGAACGGTCTTGAAGGGCTGCACGCCGTGCAGACCAAGCATCCCGATATTGTGATAAGCGATATAATGATGCCCGAGATGGACGGTATAGAAATGTGCCGCGCCATCAAGGAAGACATTCTCACCAGCCATATCCCCGTGATTCTCCTCACCGCCAAAGATTCCCTCCGCGACAAGGAAGAGGGATATGAGTCGGGAGCCGATTCATATCTCACCAAACCCTTCAGCGCCAAGCTTCTGGTAAATAGAATCAATAATCTGCTGAGAGCACGCCGCCGCATAGCCGCCGCCCTGCTCTCAGAGGCCAAAACAGTCATTAATCAGGGTTCGGACGAGCCCTCAAAAGAACCAATGGAAGAAAACGAAGATGTATCACAGACACTAAACTCCCTCGACCGCGAATTCATAGACAAGATTCGCACCATTATCAATGAAAATCTGTCGTACGAAGAACTCGGCGTGGCTTTTCTGGCCGACAAGATGTGTATGAGCAGCTCTACGCTCTACCGCAAGATAATGGCGATAGTGGGAGTGTCGACCAACGAGTATATACGCCGGGTGAGGCTCGGACGTGCTGCCGAAATGCTGATTAATTCGGGACTTAATATCACTGATATAGCATTTCAGACAGGTTTCGGCTCGCATTCATCATTTGCAAAAGCATTTAAAAAAGAATTCGGCATGACGGCGTCGGAATACGTCGCAGCCCAAAAAAACAAATAAATCAATCAATGAGAAAGTTATTGACATTAGCATTGCTAATCGTGGCCGGACTGATGGGCCGAGCCGCCGAGCCTGTCATGCCTACCGTGACCGGCGAACCCTTCCTTGCCTCTGACGGCAAGCATATCAATGCCCACGGCGGAGCCATACTGCTCCACGACGGCACATACTACTGGTATGGCGAGCACCGCGGCGACGGCACCCCCGGCAGCGGACAGAAGGGCGTGGCTTGTTATACATCCACCGACCTGAAAAACTGGGACAACAAAGGCATAGTGCTGAGTGTGACCGACTCGGTGGGCGCTCCGCTCGAACGCGGTTGCATCATCGAACGTCCCAAGGTGGTCTACAACCCCGCCACAGGCAAGTTTGTGATGTGGTTCCACCACGAGATGAAGGGCGTGGGCTACGGCTCGGCTTACTCGGGTGTGGCTGTGTCTGACTCGCCCACAGGTCCCTTTGTTCACCTCAAGTCAGGCCGTATAAATCCCGGTATCTATCCCGAAAATCTTCCCGAGGAATACCGCAATATAAAATGGCCCGAGAAAATGGAATGGTGGACACCCGAGTGGCGCAAGGCCGTAGAAAAAGGCATGTTCACCGTGCGCGACCACGACCGCGGACAGATGGCCCGCGACATGACCGTGTTTGTCGACGACGACGGCAAGGCATATCACGTGTATTCATCCGAGGAAAATCTCACACTCAACATTGCCGAGCTCGACTCAACCTATACCCGCCATACCGGCCGATACATACGCATCTTCCCCGGCGGCCACAACGAGGCTCCGGCTCTGTTCAAGCACAACGGCACCTACTGGATGATAGCCTCGGGCTGCACAGGCTGGGCTCCCAACGAGGCACGCCTGATGAAGGCCGACAACATCATGGGTGACTGGACACAGCTGCCCAATCCATGCCGCGGCGAGGGCGCCAAGACCACTTTCGACTCTCAGAGCACCGCCGTGGCTCACTTCGGCGACCGCTACACCTTCATGGCCGATATGTGGAGACCCAAGAATCTGGCCGACTCGCGCCATCTGTGGCTCCCCATCAAGTTTGATGCCGACGGCACCCCCTATATAACAAAAGATTAATTATTACCATAAAAGACATGAAAACCAAGTTATTAGCATTTGCAGCTTTGTTGCTCGCCGGGTCGGCGGTCGCTGTGGCCGGTCCCACCAAGGAGTCAAAGGCTGTACGTGAGATGATTGCCAAAGTGAACAATCACTGGCAACAGACACATTCGCCCGAGCATAATGCTTTCTGGGACAACGCCGCCTACCACACCGGCAATATGGAAGCCTACTTCCTTACCGCTAATGAGGACTGGCGCGATTATTCTGAAAAATGGGCCGAACACAATCAGTGGAAAGGCGCCAAGAGCAATGATAAATCGCAGTGGAAATACCGCACATACGGCGAAGGCGACGACTATGTGATGTTCGGTGACTGGCAGATCTGTTTCCAGACTTATGCCGACCTCTACAACCTGCTTCCCGACGACAAGCGCATACGCCGCGCCAAGGAAGTGATGGAATACCAGATGTCGACCCCTCAGAACGACTACTGGTGGTGGGCCGACGGCCTGTATATGGTGATGCCTGTGATGACCAAGATGTATAAAATCACCCAGAATCCCAAATATCTCGACAAGCTCTACGACTATATTCTGGTGAGCGACAGCATCATGCTCGACAATGAAGAGGGCCTGTACTACCGCGATGCCAAGTATGTGTATCCCAAGCACAAGAGCGCAAACGGCAAGAAAGACTTCTGGGCACGCGGCGACGGCTGGGTTCTGGCCGGTCTGGCCAAGGTGCTCAAAGACCTCCCCGCCGACTACAAGCACCGTAAGTTCTTTGAAGACAAGTACAAGAAGCTGGCCGACGCCGTGGTTGCCACACAGCAGCCCGGCGGATACTGGAGCCGCTCGATGATGGACGAGGAGCATGCTCCCGGCTACGAGACCAGCGGTACCGCATTCTTCACCTACGGACTGCTCTGGGGCGTGAACAACGGTTATCTCACCGATCCCAAATACCTCGAAGCCGCCAAGAAAGGCTGGGAATATCTGAGCAAGGTAGCCCTGCAGAAAGACGGCTCGGTGGGCTATGTGCAGCCTATAGGCGAAAAGGCCATCCCCGGACAGGTGGTTGACCGCAACTCGGTGTCGAACTTCGGTACCGGCGCATTCCTGCTCGCAGCCAGCGAGTATGTGCGTCACCTCGAAAAAGAGACCAATAACGACCGCGCCTACTGGGTAGACCTCGCCTACAAGATGGCAGCTCCCGTGCTGAGCAATATGGCCGAAGGTAACCTGCAGAAGAATATGAAAGTTGAGGTCAGCCCCAACTGGGACGGCCGCAACAAGGGTGTGACCTACATGGAGACATTCGGCCGCCTTATGGCCGGTATCGCTCCCTGGCTCACTCTCCCCGATGATGATACCGAAGAAGGCGCCAAGCGCAAACAGCTGCGCGAATGGGCTCTGAAGGCTTACGCCAATGCCGTTGACCCCAATAGTCCCGACTACCTGCTGTGGCGCGGCCATGGACAGGCTCTTGTAGATGCCGCTTACGTGGCCGAATCTTTCCTGCGTGCATACGATCAGCTCTGGGTTCCCCTGGACGAAACTACCAAGAAGCGCTACATAGAGGAATTCACACAGCTGCGCCGCGTGGATCCTCCCTACACCAACTGGGTGCTGTTCTCTGCTATTATCGAAAGCTTCCTTGCCAAGATTGACGCTGATCCCGATGAATACCGCGTAAACTCGGCCATACGCAAGGTTGAGGAATGGTATGCCGGCGACGGTTGGTATGCCGACGGTCCCTTCTTCACCTTCGACTACTACAGCAGCTACGTATTCCATCCCATGTATCTCGAAACCCTCCAGGCCATGAAGGACTCGGGCCGCTACACCCGCATACACTACGGCAAATACTACGACCGTGCCCTGAAGCGCGCACGCAAGTTCAGCATCATACTCGAACGTCTTATCTCGCCCGAAGGCACCTTCCCCGTATTCGGCCGTTCAATACCTTACCGCATGGCCACCATGCAGCCCCTGGCACTTATGGCCTGGTATGACAAACTGCCCGAAGGCCTTACTCCCGGCCAGGTGCGCGGTGCCCTTACATCGGTGATGCACAACATGTTTGACGGCAAAGAAAACTTTAACGACGGCGGATTCCTCACCATAGGCTTCGCAGGCCGTCAGCCCAATGTGGCCGACTGGTACACCAACAACGGCTCGCTTTACATGACCTCGCTGTCGTTCCTGCCCCTGGGTCTGCCCGCCACACACCCCTTCTGGACCGATGCTCCCCTGCCCACAACCTCGCAGAAAGCATGGGGCGGAAAGCCTTTCCCCAAAGACCATCTGTGGAAGGATGATATCATCACCCGCGATCTGTTCTAAATTCCGGATAGGTTAAAAAATGCTAAAGTTTCAGGGATGCTTCTTTGGGCGTCCCTGAAATTTATTTACTTTGTATTATATATTTTGAGTCAAAAGACCAAATCACTAACATATTTACCATGAAATATCTCCTGACAGTTGCTTTGGCCGCACTTGCCATCCCTACGATCAGCGCGGCTAATCCCGATTGGGAAAATCCTGCAAAATTTGCAGAAGGCCGTCTCGCTCCGCGAGCCACAGCATATCCGTATGCCACAACTCAGGCGGCAGCCGAGGGCAATTACACACAATCGCCTTATTACTTATCGCTCAACGGAAAGTGGAAATTTAAGTATTCACCCAAACCCGCCGACCGTCCCGCAGATTTCTACAAGACCGACTATTCCACAGCCAAGTGGGACGATATAGAGGTGCCCGGCAACTGGGAAATGCAGGGCTACGGCTATCCCATCTACACCAACGCCACCTACGTATTCCCCCGCAATCAGCCGTATGTTGACCACGAGGACAATCCCGTGGGTTCGTACAAGCGCAGTTTCTCAATTCCGCAGGATTGGGACGGCCGCGAGATTTTCCTGCATTTCGGCGGAAGCACATCGGGTATGTACGTATGGGTAAACGGCGAGAAGGTAGGATATGTGCAGAGCACAAAGAATCCCGCCGAATTCGACATCACAAAATACGTGAAGCCCGGCAAGAACGAAGTGGCTTGTGAAGTGTACCGCTGGACCGACGGTTCGTACCTCGAAGACCAGGACTTCTGGCGTCTGAGCGGCCTTGAACGCGATGTATATCTCTACTGCACAGGCAAGCAGCGTATTGCAGATTTCTTTGCCAAGGCCGGTCTCGACAAGGCATACCGCAACGGTGTGTTCAACCTTGATGTTGACCTGCAGAACCTTGCAGGCGAGAAGTCGGCCAACCGTATAGAGGTGGAACTGCTCGACGCAGCCGGCAAGGCCATTTACAAGGCCGGAAAAGCCGTTAACCTCGCAGCCGATGCCTCCAAAACCGAAAAATTCGCCACCACTGTAAAGAACGTGAACAAGTGGAGCGGCGAGACTCCCTACCTCTACACCCTGGTGATCACCCTGAAGAAAGACGGCAAAGTGCTTGAAGCCACATCGGCCAAAATCGGTTTCCGCCAGGTTGAAATCAAAGACAGCCAGCTGCTCGTCAACGGCAAAGCCATCGAAATACATGGCGTTAACCTGCATGAGCATCATCAGACCAAGGGCCACACCGTTGACCTGCAGACCATGATGGACGACATACGCACCATGAAGCAGAACAACGTCAACGCCGTGCGCACATGTCACTATCCGCAGACTCCGCTCTGGTATGAACTTTGCGACAAGTACGGTATCTACCTCGTTGACGAAGCCAATATCGAAATCCACGGCTACGGCGTGTGGAGCGACAACCGCGACATACATCCCGGCAACCTGCCCGAGTGGCGCGACTGCATTCTCGACCGTGAATACACCATGGTTGAACGCGATAAGAACCACCCCAGCGTAATCACCTGGAGCCTTGGTAACGAAAGTGGCAACGGCGACAACTTCATTGCCGGATACGAATGGATCAAGGGTCGCGACAACACACGCCCCGTGCAGTACGAACAGTTTGGCAACGGCGCCAATACCGACATCATGTGCCCGATGTATCCGCGCGTGGAGAGCATGCGCGATTATGCAGCCCGCACCAAGGATACCAAGCCCTACATCATGTGCGAATACGCCCATGCAATGGGCAACAGCACCGGCAACTTTCAGGAATATTTCGATATAATCCGTTCGTCAAAGCACATGCAGGGCGGCTTTATCTGGGACTGGGTTGACCAGGGTCTGCTCACCAAGGACGAGAACGGCGATGCCTACTGGGCATACGGCGGCGACTTCGGCGCTTACAACTACACTCACGACGAGAACTTCTGTATCAACGGTGTGGTTAACCCCGACCGCACTCCCCATCCCGGACTGATGGAAGTGAAGAAAGTATATCAGGATATACGCTTCGCTCCCGCCGATGTGAAGAACGGCGAGTTCATTGTTGAAAACCACTTCATGTACCGTAATCTCAGCGACTACGACTTCCGCTGGCAGCTGATCAAGAACGGCGAGGTATGCGGCGAAGGCAATTTTGATGTTGTGGTTCCCGCCGGCTCTGAAAAGAAAGTCAAGGTAGCCCTTCCGGCCGTTGACCTCAACGACGGCAATGAATATTACCTCTCGGTATACGCATACACCAAGAAGGGTGATGAAATCATACCTCAGGGCCACGAAGTTGCCCGCGAGCAGTTTGCCCTTGCCTCAAACAAGACATTCAATATAGCTTCTGATTCAAAATCCAAGCTTACATTCAAGGACGAAGACAAGCGCTGGGTATTTGAGTCGACCGATGGTGTGAAGATGAGCTTCAACAAGAAGAACGGTAACCTCGAATATTACTCGGTTAACGGACAGAACCTCATCAGCGGCACATTACATCCTTCGTTCTGGCGCGCTCCCACCGACAACGACTGGGGCAACAACGCACACCGCCGCCTCAACGCATGGCGCAATGCCGCCGACAACCGTCGCGTGGTATCGGTTGACTGCACCGAAAACGGCACACTCCGCACAATCGTGGCCAAGTACCGTATGCCCGAGGTTGCTGCCGACTACACTATAAGCTACACTGTATATCCCGACGGCAGCGTGGCCGTGAAGAGCGATCTCGCCGGCAGCGACGACACCCCCGAGCTGATGCGATTCGGCATGCAGATTCCTATGGACAACAAGTTTGACAACTTCACATGGTATGGCCGTGGCCCGTGGGAAAACTACAGCGACCGCAACACATCATCGTTCATGGGTATATGGAAGTCGACTGTGGCCGAACAGTTCTATCCCTACATCCGTCCGCAGGAAAACGGCAACAAGACCGATGTACGCTGGGCATCGCTCACCGACAAGCAGGGCTACGGCCTGAAGGTGGTAGGCGCACAGCCTCTGAGCGTGAGCGCACTTGACGTTACTCCCGACGACCTCGATCCCGGTATGAGCAAGCATCAGTTCCACAACAGCGATGTGCGCCACGACCGCTACAGAGTGTACTTCAACGTAGACCTGGCTCAGCGCGGCCTGGGCGGCGACGATTCATGGGGTCGTGGTCCTCACAAGCCATACGAGCTGAAGGATAAAAACTATACCTACACATTCCTTTTAGAACCAATCATTCCCTGATATTATGAATAAATTTGCAACAGTCATGGCAGTGCTGGCCCTCTCGGCCGCCACTGCCCAGGCCGAGACCCTGGTGGTGAATACAGCAAAGAAAGGCGCTGAAATCTCGCCCACGATGTATGGACTCTTCTTCGAGGACATAAACTACGCTGCCGACGGCGGTCTTTACGGCGAACTTGTCAAGAACCGCTCGTTTGAATTTCCCCAGAACCTGATGGGGTGGCAGACATTCGGCAACGTGGAGTTGAAGAATGACGGTCCTTTCGAACGCAATCCCCACTACGTGCGTCTGTCGTCGGCCGGTCACGGTCACAAGCACACCGGCCTTCAGAACGAAGGTTACTTCGGCATGGGCGTGGAGAAGGGCGAGGAATACCGTTTCTCGGTATGGGCCCGCACCGAAAGCGGCGACACCGCAGCCCTGCGCATCCTGCTGGTTGACCCCTTCAACCTCGAGGAAACACAGAATATAGCCGAAAAGACCCTTAAGGTAGCTTCAAAAGAATGGAAGAAATACAGCGTGGTGCTCACTCCCAATAAGACCATGCAGAAGGCGCAGCTGCGCATCTTCCTGAAAAAGCCCGATAAAAATACAGTGGACCTTGAGCACATCTCGCTCTTCCCCGTCAAGACTTTCAACGGCCACGAAAACGGTCTGCGTGCCGACATAGCACAGAAGCTGGCCGATGTGAAGCCCGGTGTGTTCCGCTTCCCCGGCGGCTGCATCGTGGAAGGTACTGAGATTCCCGACCGCTACCAGTGGAAAAATACAGTAGGCCCGGTTGAAAACCGTCCTACCAACCGCAACCGCTGGGAGTACACCTTCCCCCACCGCTTCTATCCCGACTACTTCCAGAGCGGAGGCCTTGGCTTCTACGAATATTTCCTTCTCTCAGAGGAGATGGGAGCCGAACCACTGCCCGTGGTTAATGTGGGCCTTGTATGCCAGTATCAGAACAACGACCTCAAGGCTCATGTACCCGTCGACAGCCTTGACGAATACATACAGGATGCCGTAGACCTCGTCGAGTTTGCCAACGGAGCTACCGACACCAAGTGGGGTGCTCTGCGCGCCGAAATGGGCCATCCCGAACCCTTCGGCCTCAAATACCTCGGCGTAGGCAATGAGCAGTGGGGTCCGGAATACGTTGAGCGTCTCAAGAAGTTTGTTGACGTGCTGCGTGTGAAATGCCCTGAAATCAAGATTGTAGGTTCATCGGGTCCCAGCCCCTCGGGCGACAAGTTCGACTATCTGTGGCCCGAAATGAAGAAACTCAAGGTAGACCTCGTAGACGAGCATTACTATGCCAACGAAGACTGGTTCAAGAAAAATGCCGCCCGCTACGATTCATACGACCGCAAGGGTCCCAAGGTGTTTGCCGGCGAATATGCCTGCCACGGCAAGGGCAAGAAGTACAACCACTTCAACGCCTCGCTGCTCGAAGCCGCATTCATGACCGGCCTTGAACGCAACGCCGACATCGTGGAGATGGCAACCTACGCACCCCTGCTCGCCCACTACGAAGGCTGGCAGTGGCGTCCCGACATGATATGGTTTGACAACCTCGGCAGTGTGGCCACAGCAAGCTACTACGTACAGCAGATGTATGCCAAGAATAAGGGTACCAACGTGCTTCAGGCCACTGTTGACGCAGCACCCCTAACCGGTGCCGAAGGTCAGAACGGCCTTTATGCCACAGCTGCCTTTGACGCTCCCACCGGCGATTACATCGTTAAGGTGGTGAACATTGCCCCCGAGGCTCAGAGCCTCGACATCAAGCTCGACAAGCTCAAGAAGAACGATGCCATCACGAGCGTTGAGACCATCACACTCAAGTCTGACGACCCCATGGCCGAAAACACCGTGGCCAAGCCCGATGTAGTGGTACCCGTTACCACAACCGCAGCTGTTGAGCTCAATGCCAAGAATCCCGTCTACACACTTTCAATGGAGCCCAATTCATTTAAAGTACTTCGTTTCAAAAAATGATCAATCCCATTTACAATCCCGCAGCGAGTCGCTACGACGGTACTATGCAGTACCGTCGCTGCGGCCGCAGTGGCATTTTGCTGCCGGCGCTTTCGCTCGGTATGTGGCACAACTTCGGCGATGTGAATACATTTGCCAATTCGCAGGCTATGGCACACTATGCCTTCGACCGCGGCATCACACACTTTGATCTCGCCGACAACTATGGCCCGTCGTACGGATCGGCCGAGGAAACATTCGGCATGATTATGAAGAAGTCATTCATGCCATATCGCGATGAACTGTTCATCTCTACCAAGGCCGGCCACGATATGTGGCCCGGACCCTACGGAGACTGGGGCTCGCGCAAGCATCTCATCAGCGGACTCGACAAGAGCCTGCAACGCATGAACCTCGACTATGTGGATATCTTCTATTCGCACCGCTACGACCCCAATACACCGCTCGAAGAGACCATGCAGGCACTTGTCGATATAGTTCGTCAGGGCAAGGCCCTCTACGTGGGTATCTCCAAGTATCCGCCCGAGGCAGCCGCATTTGCCTACAAATATCTTGCCGAGCACGATGTGCCTTGCCTGCTTTATCAGGGCCGCTACAGCATGTTTGACCGTAAGGTGGAGGAGAGCGGCCTGCTACAGCAAGCCTACGACAACGGCACCGGCTTCATAGCATTCTCGCCCCTTGCCCAGGGTCTGCTCACCAACCGCTATCTCAACGGCATCCCCGCCGACTCGCGCATGGCCAAGGAAAAATTCCTCAAGAGCGATGTCCTCACCGACGAGGTACTTTCCAAAATCAAGGCACTCAACGAGGTGGCCGCACAGCGCGGCCAGACCCTTGCCGAGATGGCGCTGGCATGGCTTCTCAGCGACAAGCGCGTATCGAGCGTGATAATCGGCGCAAGCTCCGTAGCTCAGCTCGCCGATAACCTCATGGCTGTAGAAAACATCAATTTCGCCCCCGAAGAACTCTCAAAAATATCTGAAATCTTAGGCTAACCCCCCAAGAACCCAAATCCAAACGGACCTGCACCACCCAACTTTGGGTATGCGGGTCCGTTTTGTAAATGGCAGATTTTGGAGTAAATGTGCAAAAAGTGTGTTGGTTTTTTCTTAATTCAGATGCAAATGGTTAACTTTGTAATGATTTTAACCAATCTGAATCGCCGATGGAATTTCTACCGTTTTTTGATGAAGAAGACACGAGCAGTGCTCCTGTGATTATTGCCGGCCCATGCAGTGCCGAGACTGAGTTGCAGGTGCTCGACACAGCCCGCAGTCTTGCTGCCGACGGTGTGAAGTATTTCCGAGCCGGTATCTGGAAGCCCCGTACCAAGCCGGGTGGCTTTGAGGGTGTCGGCGTAGAGGGCCTGAGCTGGCTCGCGCGAGTGAAGAGTGAAACCGGCATGAAGGTGGCTACTGAGGTAGCTATGCCGGCTCACGTAGAGGCTGCCATTGACGCCGGAATAGACATGCTGTGGATAGGAGCGCGTACCACGGCCAATCCTTTTGCAATGCAGGAGGTGGCCGACACCATAAGCCGCTGTAACAGAGATATTCCTGTTCTTGTAAAGAATCCCCTAAGCCCCGACCTCGAATTGTGGATAGGAGCCTTGCAGCGTCTGTATAATGCCGGAATAAGACACCTCGGAGCAATTCACCGCGGATTTTCGACCTACGGCGAGCACGTTTACCGCAACAGTCCCCGCTGGCGCATACCGTTGGAATTGCGCATACGCTATCCGCACCTGCCCATAATCTGCGATCCCAGCCACATAGGCGGAAAGCGTGAGCTGATATATCCGCTGTCGCAGGAGGCGCTCGACATTGGCTTTGATGGCTTGATAATAGAGACTCATTGCCGCCCCGACGAGGCCTGGAGTGATGCCGCGCAGCAGATCACGCCACAGTGTCTTGACAAGATAAGGCACGAACTCATCTTACGCAACAAGCCCCTGCAGGCCGAGAGTCTGAGTGAAATGCGCTCACGCATAGACGCCCTCGACAATGAGTTGCTCGAAATACTGGCAAAGCGCATGGAGGTGTCGCGCGAGATAGGCGAGTATAAACTGAGCCATGGCATACCGGTGATACAGTCGCACCGTTTCGGCAATCTGCTTGCATCGCGCATAGATACCGCAGCTTCGATGGGCATGGGAGATGAATTTGTGAGAAATCTTTTTTCGGTCATCCATGCCGAGTCGGTGAGAATGCAGATAAAGCCTAAAAATTGAACCAATTAAATTTTATCCATGAATACCAAATTCTTACAAAAAATCAAACCATTTGTCAGACTGCTGGCAGCGGCCCCGCTGCTGATGGCTGCAATGGTGGCCGATGCACAGGCGCCTTCGGGCCTTGATGCAAAGTCTTTCAAAAAGTATTGGCATGTAGAATCGGAAGCACCCGATTATAAAGTGTCGTTCAGCGGCGATACCGCCGAAATTTTCGCTCCCAAGGGGCTTACCCTGTGGCGCAACGAGAAGATGAGCGGCAATACCACCATCGAATTCGATGCCTCAATTTGCGATGAGGGCAAGCCCGGCGACCGTCTGAGCGACCTCAACTGCTTCTGGATGGCTTCCGACCCCAAATTTCCCGACAATATACGCAAACGCGAATCGTGGCGCAAGGGTATATTCCTCAACTGCTACTCGCTGCAGCTCTACTATCTGGGATACGGCGGAAATCACAACTCAACCACACGCTTCCGCCGATACGACGGCGATGAAAAGGGTGTGACCGACGCCGAGGCACGTCCGAAAATCCTGAAGGAATACACCGATCCCGCTCATCTGCTCACAGCCAACAAGTGGTATCATGTGAAGATTACAAACGAGAATGGCCGAGTGCAGTATTTCATCAACGGCGAGCGCCTGGTAGACTTCAACGACCCCTCACCGCTCACACAGGGATGGTTCGGATTCCGCACCACCGCTGCCCGCGCCCGTATAGCCAACTTCAGCTATACCTCCACTCCCGTTCAGCCCGACGAGGTTCAGCTGCACCGTATCGGTGCCGCCCCGGCCGGCAGCCGAGGTGTGATGTTCGGTGTTCCCTTTGACCAAGGCGCAGTGACCACATCCACCGACCTTCAGCTGCTCAACGGCGACGGCTCGCAGATTGCGGTAGACACCTGGCCCCTGGCCTACTGGCCCGACGGGTCTGTGAAATGGGGCGGATTTGCCGCCACAGTTCCCGCAGGAGCAGATAATCTGAAAGTTAAGATTGCAGGTGCGAAAAAGGCTAAAAAAGCATCGCGCAAGCAGGCTCCCGCAACTATGGTATCTGAATCTGAATCGGGCATACACGTTGCTACCGGTGTATCAGATACATATATTTCAAAACAGGGCAATTCGCTGGTCGACAGTATCGTGCGCAATGGCGTGAAGGTGGCTCTCAATGGCCGTCTGGTATGTTCAACCCAGTCGGAACCTGCACTGGAATCAACCCGCCATATCGACTTCGAGAATTTTGTAAGCAAAGTGGATTCGGCCGTTGTTGAAAGACAGGGTGCCGGACATGCCGTGGTGAAAATCTGCGGCAACCACACATCGGAGAGCGGCCGCAGCTGGCTCCCGTTCATCCTCAGACTCTACTTCCACAAGGGCACTCCCGAGGTGCGCATGGTGTATACAATGCTCTACGACGGCGACCAGAACGCCGACTTCATACGTTCGCTGGGTGTGCGTTTCGACGTGCCTATGCGCGAATCTCTCTACAACCGTCATGTGGCATTTGCCTGCGCCGACGGCGGTGTGTGGAGCGAGCCGGTACAGCCCCTTGTAGGCCGCCGCGTGCTCAAGCTCCCCGGCGACACCTCCAAGGTGGCCATTCAAGACCGTCAGATGATGGGCGAACGCATACCCGAAGTTGAAGTTTTTGACGAAAAAGGCAAACACCTTATAAAGAATTGGGCTTCATGGGACGGCTACCGTCTGTCGCAACTGTCGCCCGACGGCTTCACCATACGCAAGCGCGCCAACGAAGCCAATCCCTGGATAGGCACAATGTCGGGCACACGTGCCGGTGGCTACGCATTTGTAGGCGATGTTGACGGCGGCCTTGGCATACAGCTCAAGGATTTCTGGGAATCATATCCCTCTACTCTCGAGATAAGCGGAGCGCGTACAGACCTCGCTTCAATCACCGCATGGCTCTGGAGCCCCGAGTCAGAGCCGATGAACCTTCGCCACTACGACGACAAGGCACACGACCTCGAAGCATCGTACGAAGACGTGCAGGAAGGCATGAGCACCCCCTATGGCGTAGCCCGTACTTCAACCCTCATGCTCTATCCGAGTACAGGCTACCGCGGCAAGAAAAACTTTGCCGACGAAGCCATGGCCATGAATACTTCAGGCCTGTGGTTGCCCACGCCCAAATATCTGCACGACCGCCGCGCATTCGGTATTTGGAGTCTGCCCGACCACTCTACCGAGGCTCGCGCCAAGGTTGAAGAACGTCTTGAACAATATCTTGACTTCTATAAGAAAGCTGTTGAGCAAAACCGTTGGTATGGCTTCTGGGACTACGGCGATTTCATGCACGCCTACGACAAGACCCGTCACTCATGGCGCTATGATGTAGGCGGATATGCCTGGGACAACACCGAGCTTGGCTCTAACCTGTGGCTGTGGTACAGCTTCCTGCGCACAGGCCGCGACGATATATGGCGCATGGCCGAGGCTATGACCCGCCACGTATCTGAAGTGGATGTATATCACTTCGGCGATAATGCCGGACTGGGTAGCCGCCACAATGTGAGCCACTGGGGTTGCGGTGCCAAAGAGGCACGTATCAGCCAGGCCGCATTCAACCGCTTCTACTACTACCTCACTGCCGACGACCGCATGGCCGACCTCATGACAGCTGTCAAAGACAACGATCAGATGCTCTATACCATCGACCCCATGCGCCTGGCTCAGCCCCGCGAGCAGTATCCCTGCACAGCACCGGCACGCCTGCGTATCGGTCCCGACTGGGTGGCATACGCCGGTAACTGGATGACTGAGTGGGAACGCACACAGGATACCAAGTACCGCGACAAGATTATGGCCGGCATGCAGAGCATTTGCAAGCTGCCCAGCCGTATCTTCACAGGCCCCCTTGCCCTGGGATACGACCCCGCCACCGGTATCATCACCTCAGAATGTGATCCCAACCTCAAGGCTACCAACCATCTGGCTACCATCATGGGCGGTTTTGAAGTGATGAACGAGCTGATGGTGCTGATTCCCGATGCCGAGTGGGAGGACGCATGGCTCGACCACGCCACCAACTACAAGCAGATGGCACGTACCGTAACACGCAATAAATTCCGTGTATCGCGCCTGCACGCTTATTCGGCTTGGAAGCTTCAGGACAAGGATTCGGCTGCCGAGGCATGGAAAGACCTTCTCACCACCAACGAGCACACCGTGGCTCCGAAATTCACCATCTACACAGTACGTCCGCCCGAAGTACCCGCCGAGTTGCACGAATGCTCCTCTATCAGTACCAACGACGCTGCCATGTGGAGCCTTGATGCCATCTACATGCAGGAAGTTATTCCTCAGGATTAATCTTATTATCATATAAAAAACAGGCCGTCTAACAAGTTTAGACAGCCTGTTTTTTAATACTGTGAAATCAGAAAGGGAATATCAGCGGCAGGATGAATATCATCAGTATGCCAAGGCCTATCTGCATTGGTGCGCCCACCTTCACGTAGTCCATGAATGTATATTGTCCGGCAGGCATCACCAGAGCGTTGGGCGGGGTTGAGAACGGATTGGCAAAACACAGCGATGCTCCTACCGTTACGGCAAACAGGAAGGGCAGGCCGCTGACACCGTATGCCGTGGCGCTGGCCATGGCTATCGGAGCCATCATCACAGCCGTGGCCGTGTTGGAGATAAACAGGGTCATTATGGATGTGGTGAAGAATATTCCGGCCAACAGCCAGTGCGGACCCAGCGAGCCTAATGTATCGACCAATGCTGCTGATACCATGCCCGAGACGCCCGTCTTTTCAAGGGCGAAGCTCATTGGCATCATTGCTCCGATAAGCACCGTACTTTCCCAGTTGATAGTCTTGTAGGCGTCGGTAACATTGCGGAAACAGCCCGTGAGCACCATTGCCAGAGCCGCTATCATCACCGAGAACACAGCCGGTACCACGTCGAATACCAGGGCTATGATCATGCCTATCATGATTATGGCGGCTATGGGTGCCTTATAGTCGAGTGTTACCTTTGAAGCCTCTGATAGCGGTTGGCCGAGCACCACCCAGTCGTCAGACTCGTTTTTCAATTCGTCGATCGCATTCCATGTTCCCTGCACCAGCAGCACATCCTCCTTGCGTACTACAAATTCAGCAAGATTCTCGGTGTAGTAGTTGCCATTACGCAATACACCCAATACGTTGACATTAAAACGGTTGCGGAAGTCGAGCGATGCTATGGTCTGTTTTAGGAAAGCCGCGTGGGGCATGGGCAGTATTTCAGCCAGACCTATGTCGTAGAACTGAAGATTGCGACGTGTGGTATCGCTGTCGGGGTCGAGAATCAGGCTGTAATCCTTGACAAACTGCTCTACATTCTCGCGCGGACCGCGCACAAACAGTACGTCGCCGGGGTCTACAGTGGAAGCCGCAGTGGGAGCTTCCTGCGATATGTTTCTGATAAGATGTCCCGAGGCGTCGCCCATGCGGAGTTCGAGCACGTCGAGTTTGTAATTTGAACGCAGGGCCAGATTGCCTAATGTAAGGCCCGAGATTGGCGAAGATTGCGGTACACTCACACGCCACAGGTCGTCATTAAGCCCGTATTCCTCCACAATGCTGCTGAGCGAGCGTTTGTCATGGGCACTGCCGGATTTATCGGCGGTCTTTTTCTTTACAAGCAATTTGCTCAGAGGAATCATCAGCAGGGTGCCGGCGGCAAGTACCACCAGGCCAACCGGAGTGAATGAGAACATTGATAGCGGTGTGTGGCCGGCTTCCTCCCATACTTCGGCAATCACAAGGTTGGGCGGGGTGCCGATAAGGGTAAGCATGCCGCCCATGCTCGATGCAAACGCCAGCGGCATCAGCAGTCGCGAGGCCGACATGCCCGAGGCGGCCGCCATCGACACTACTATAGGCATCATCAGTGCCACGGTTCCGGTATTACTCACAAAGCCGCCGATAAGTCCGGTCGACAGCACTACTACCAGAAATAGCCTTGTGGGGCTTTTGCCGCCTATCTTCAGCAGCTTGGCTCCAAGTACTTTGGCAAGTCCGGTGTTAAATATGGCACCGCCCACCACAAAGAGGCCTATCATCATTATCACAATAGGGTTTGCAAAGCCCGAGAGAGCCTCGCCTGTAGTCAGGACTCCCGACACGGCGAGTACCACCAGAGCTATGAGAGCCACTACGTCAGAGCGTATTTTGCCCCAGATGAAGCCGGCAGAAGCCAATATGAGGGTAATTACAGTTATCCACATATATGGTATTTTTAATTGGTTTATTTAATTTTGGTGGCAATCCAAGCAGGGCGACGGGTGTCGGGGTTAAAGCCGAATTTGCCCTTGGCCCAGTCATTGGATATTTTGGCAGTGTCGGCCGCATTTGGAATCCAAAGGGTACAGCCGGCAGGCAGACTGTCGGTGGCCTCGTAGGATGTGATAAATTTCATGCGGTCGCCCAGATAGAAGTTGGGCCAGTAAGCCAGGCCGCTCTTATTGGGTGTGCCTACAATGTATATGGGCCGTTTGGTAGCCTGCAAGGCTTGGAATATCTCGGCGGTCTGCTGTGTCTTGAGCGGATTGTGGAATATGGCAGGCATCACCGCGCTGCTGTAGCATACGAGCAAGGCCCAAATCACCGGCATGGCCACCTCTGAGGTGCTGCGTCCTCTTAGCCACATTATTGATACCGCCACGGGCAGACACAGCATAATCCATGAGAGCCAGCCGTGGAGATGGAATCCCGGGAAGAAGTTGTTTGGCACAAGCTCTACCAGAGCCACGGCCACAGGTGCCGCTATGCCTATGAATGCCATGATCTTGCCATAAAATCGTGTTACGCTGGTATGGCGCAGACTCTCTATCAGCACCGTTATGCCGTAGGCCATGAAGGGGTAGGCCGGCAGCAGATACACGCTGCGCTTGCTCGACGGTATGCAATAGAATATGATGATGGTGAGCGCCGCGCTTATAGAGAGCAGACCGGCATGGCGGAAAGGCCAGTGGCGGTATGTGCGGTAGCGGAACAGCGCCAGTACCCCCAGCAGTGTCCACGGCAGCATGCCTGCTATAATGGTGACAAAATTATACCAGAAGGGACGCACGTGCGATTCATAGCTCATGGAGCCGGTGAGACGTCCTATGTTCTCTTCCCATGCAAGGTCAAGAAACATATCACCGCCGCGTTTCCATGCAGCATAGTACCACAACGCCGGCAGTACAAACGATACCAGAACCAGCGAGAACATCTTGAAAAAAGATTTCCAGAAATTATCTCCCCTCAGCAACAGGTATATACCTCCGGCAAGGCATGGCAACAGCGAGCCTATGGGTCCCTTGGTCAGAGTGGCAATGGTGAGCAGGGCAGCCGCTGCGGCATACCATCCCACATTGTCGCGCCCCTTGCGCTCGCGTATCTCATATATTATATATATCGCACCCACCATGGCTGCGGTCAGCACCATGTCGACACGGCATGCCTCGGCGGCGCGGAATACCTCAAATGAAGTGGCTGTGACCAGAGCCATAGTCAGGGCAAAATTGGTGTCCTTGGCATTTTTGGCCCATTTATAGCCCATCATTATCATGCCTACGGCCGCAAGAGACGATGGCAGGCGCGAGACAAACTCATTGACCACGCTGCCGTTGAACAACCATGCGAATATAGCGATGAGCCATGCAAAAAACGGAGGCTTGAAAGGTATCTCTCCGCCGCAGGTCGAGGGCAGAATCCATTCGCCCGTCTCAAGCATCGACATGGCGACGATGGCCTCGCGCGGTTCGCCTTTAGAATAGAACGGCGTTTCGCCCAGCCATGGAATCCATAGCAATATCAGTCCCATCAGGAGCATGAATCCTGTGGTGGTGAAAAACATAGCTCTTTTTTTCATATAGTTGTAAACGTCTTTGTGATGCAAAGTTAGCAATTAAAATACAGCAAAACTAAAAATATTTGGTAAAAATATGTTGCAAATAGCTAAAGCTTGCGTATCTTAGATGAAAAGAAAACAAACAGAATATGCACTTGGATTTATTAACATCGGTTTTTATGCACATCCGTCCCCGTCTGCTCAGCCGTGCAGGCTCCATACTGGGCGATGCCGATGAAGCCCGCGACGCTCTGCAGGAGGCATTCTGCAAGCTCTGGGGACGCCGTGAATCCATCAGCTCGGTACAGCAGGCCGAGGGCCTGTCGATGGTCACTGTGCGCAATGTGTGCATTGATAATCTCCGCCGCCGCAATCCGGCTTTTGTAGACCGGGATGCCGCTTCGCTCAAAGATGTAGAGGAAACGCATGACGAAAATGATGATAAAACAGAGTTGCTTCATGCCGTAGAAAGGCTTATAGCGACAAAACTCACCGAACGTCAGCGCCAAATCCTTTACATGCGCGACAAGGCCGGCGCCGAGATTTCAGAAATAGCCGATGAATTCGACATATCAGAGGCCAATGTACGCATGATACTATCCAGAGCCCGCAAGACGGTGCGCGATTGTTATTTAGACTTAAACAGAAAGCAATGAACGAAGAATATATAAACAGACTGATAGAGCTTTACTTTGACGGCTCTACCACACTTGAGCAGGAAGATGAGCTGCGGCGCATTCTGGCCGATGCAAGGCCGCCGTATTCTCCACAGATTGAATCGGCCATGGCGGTGATGGGCTATACAGCGGTGATGCAAGCTCGCCCGGCTGTGTCGCGAACATCGGTGCTGCGCCGGAGCCGTATGGCAATGATGGCCGCATCGGTGTCGATCATGCTGGCTGTGGGCCTGTGCTGGATGCTTGTCTCGGGTAGATATAATCCCGATAATTCATGCGTGGCATACGTAGGCGGCGAGAAAGTTGTTTCAGCAGAAGAAGTCATGATGATAATGGACTCGCAGCTCAACAGCATATCATTGGCTCATGACAATTTTGAGTCGGAGCTGATTGAGCAACATCAAGCAATTTCAGAGATATTTAATCAATTATAACTCCATGAAACATATATTTCTAACAATGGTCATGATGATTGTAGCCACGGCGGCATCGGCTCAGCAGGGGCTGAATGTCGACAACATCTTCGACGGGCGCTATCGCGACAACAAGGGCGCGGTAGAGACAATCATCAGGGGTGAGGCCATACGAAAATACGATCTGTCGACGTATCATTCTCTTACATTGGCCGACATGCCCGATGCAGCCGATTATATAGAGTCGTTGATTCGCAAGGACGAAGCCAATGCCCTCACACGCGAGGTGAATTATCGCGACGGTAAGCTTTATTACGGCTTCTACCGTCTGAAGAACCGCAACGGACTACGCCGTTATCTCTTCTATCTTAACCAACATCTCAACAAGGGTAACAAGATAATGGTAATCTACCTTGACGGAAATGCAACAACTGAATATGTAAAGAAAATGCTTAAGTAATATGAAAAAAATAATCGTAATATTAATGGCTTTAATTCCTGCGCTCGGATTTGCTCAGGTAGACTCAATACCCGCCGATTCAGCGGTTAAAACCATCGTAAAACCCAAATCGGTAGTAGTTGTAAAGGAAAACGGCGTGACAAAGCTGCACGTTACCGGCACAGAGAACGACCCGAACTATAACTATGAGTTTGAAGTAAAAAACAATGGCGCCAACTCCTCGGAAGGCGAGGAATGGGGACTGAACATGCCTTTCCTCAAAAATGACGGCCGTATGAAATCCACATTTATCTCGGGCGGTGAAGATATCTACATTGACATGATGTGGCCTGATGCCAAAAGCTCGGGGGTGAAGACTTCATGGGAATTAGGCTTTGGCCGTGTGATATCGTTCAACTGGTTGCCCGATGTGAACAGACGTGTCAAGTTTACTTTCGGTGTAGGATTTGGAGTGCGCAGCATCTCGTTCAAGCACGACCGTCGCCTGTATCTCAACGACGGACACCTCACATTGGCTGCCCCGGCTGAAGGTGAAAAGGTGCGTTCATCCAGAATCACCGAGTGCGAAGTGCGTTTCCCGCTTATGTTCACTGCACCCATATACAAGGCCTTCAAATTTTCGATTGGTGCCGTGGGTTTATGGAATATATACACCAAGGCAAGCTCTACCTGGGAGGTCGGCAACACCAAATATACCGAGAGTTTCAAAGGACTGCACCAGCGTCAGCTCAATTTTGAATTGGTAGGTACTCTTGGTTTCGACGATGCAGTGGGCGTGACAGTACACTACCGTCCGCTGAGCGACTTCACCGCTGTCTACGGACCTGAATTCAAAACTATCTCACTGGGTCTTTCATTTAATTTCTAAAAAATCATGAAACGTTTAGTAATAGCCACAATATCACTATTGGTTGCCACAGCTTCCATTTTTGCAAACGAAAACAGACCTGACACCATTTTGTCAATAAAAAATCCTGATTCCATCACCATCACCGACAGCCGCGAAGCTATGAAAATAGTGGTGAAGGGCAACGATGCTGATGAGAACTACATATCCACTTTCGAGGAAAAATATTCTGATAACGTCAAAATCAAGTCAAATGAATGGATAGATTACGGTGCGATACGTATCGGCAATAAAAACGGCGACAGCAAGGACGATATTATCATCAGCGGCCTTTGCATTGGCGTGGTCAATGCCAACGGCGCCCCGTCGCAGGCCGGATTCGAGCTGGGCAAGTCATGGGAAATCTCGATGGTCAATATGCTTGCATACCGCAGGCGCATAGCTGCAAGGTCGTTCTTGTCAATAGGTTTCGGTATGGATTGGCGTACATACCGTAATTCCAAGGGCAACACACGATTTATGCTTGATGAGCAGGGCAAAGTGATGTGCGGAGCTTTCCCCGAAGGTGTGCAGGCTCGGGGTTCGCAAATCAAGGTGGTACGTGCGGGTTTCCCCATTATGTGGCATCAGAATGGGGGCCGACGCGCTAACTTCAAACTCGGTGTAATACTCAATATGACCACCCACGCAAGCATGAGTTCCAAGTGGGTGAACGAGGCCGGAAATGAAGTGAAAGAGTACAACGGTGACATAAATACACGCTTTTTCACCGTAGACCTCATAGGTGTCTACAAGTTCAACAACTGGATAGGCGTGTACGGACGCTGGACACCGCAGTCGGTGCTGCGTACATCGGGCAACTCCTCGCCTGACTTCTCCAGCCTTTCATTTGGTATAACAACATTATTCTGAGCTTCCCCCCCGAATACTTTCAGAGCCTGCCGGCATCTCAATTGGTGCAGACAGGCTCTGATGTTTTATGTCTTGGAAGCTGTTTAAAAGACAAGATGAAATAAATTTTAAACAGTTTCTTATTCGGCGCAGACTTTACTCATCTTGATGAGGTACTGGACGAGGGTGTCGTTGTCGCAGATGATTTTTTCAAGACCGAGGATGTATGAGTCGAAGTCCTCGATGTGGCGGTGTGCCACGCCGCTATCTTCAGCCGCACGTATGATGGCCGGTGCCACGGTGGTGAGCAGACGCGGGTCGAAGGGTTTGGGCAGAATATAATCCTTGCCGAAGGTAAGATTGCTAACTCCGTATGCCTTGGCAATGTCTTCGGGTACCGGCGCATGCGCGAGAGATGCGATTGCTATGGCCGCTGCTTTCTTCATCTCCTCGTTTATACAGCTTGCGCGGCAGTCGAGAGCCGCACGGAATATGTATGGGAAACCAAGTACATTGTTGATCTGGTTGGGATAATCTGAGCGTCCGGTAGCAAAAATCAGGTCGTCGCGCGATGCCAGGGCGTTTTCGTAAGTGATTTCCGGATTCGGGTTTGCCAGAGCGAATACTATGGGACGCGGGGCCATGCTACGAACCATCTCGGTAGTGAGAACATTGGCTACAGAGAGTCCTACGAATACATCGGCGTCTTTGAGGGCTTCGGCCAAGGTGCGGGCATCTGTGCGCGATGTGGCGAAGTCGCGCTTGAAGCGGTTGAGGTCGTCGCGGTCGGCACTGATCACACCGTGCGAGTCGCACATTATCACATTCTCTTTTTTCACGCCCAGTGAGCAGTACAGGCGTGTGCAGGCCATGGCAGCTGCACCGGCACCGTTAACAACCAGTTTTACCTGACTGATGCGCTTTCCCTGAATCTCAAGGGCGTTGAGCAGACCTGCAGCCGATATGATGGCTGTACCGTGCTGGTCGTCGTGCATGATGGGTATGTCGCACTCCTCGCGCAGACGGTTTTCGATTTCAAAGCATTCAGGCGCCTTGATATCTTCGAGGTTCACACCGCCAAAGGTTGGTGCCAACGATTTTACGATCTCTACAAAGCGCGCGGGGTCTTTTTCATCTATCTCGATATCGAAAGCATCAAGGCCGGCAAAAATCTTGAATAGCAGAGCTTTGCCCTCCATGACGGGTTTCGATGCTTTTGCACCGATATTTCCAAGTCCCAATACGGCTGTACCGTTTGAGATTACGGCCACGAGGTTGCCGCGGTTAGTGTATTCGTATATATCAGCGGGATTATCCTTTATTTTCAAGCACGGATATGCCACACCCGGCGAATATGCGAGCGACAGGTCATCGGGAGTTTTATAGGGCTTGGTCGGTACGATTTCGATTTTGCCCGGTTTTGGATAACGATGATAATTGAGGGCTTCCTGTTCTATGTTATTTTCCATTTTTGATATCTTTTTTACGATAGATGTTTCTATTATTAACGTTTGTTAGAAGAAACCGGTTTAATAAAAAGTATTAAACCGGTTTGAATTAGTTAATTTTATTTATTGTACTGCGGGTCGTAGATGGTGTTGAGAACGTGGGCCAGTCGCAATCCTCCGCGCAGCAGTTGCTGTTCTATTACCGGGGTCCACGCGGCCACCTGGTCGTACATCACGTTGCTGCCCGGACGGAAGTACTTGTAGCATCGTCCTGCTATCTCGTAGGTTTCCTTCCCCCAGTCATTGACTGTGCCGGTGAGTATCTGAGCTTCCTCTTCGGCTGAGGCGCGGTCTATCTGTTCCTGCCACTCGCTGTAGCTCCATTTGTGGCCGGATTCCACAAGGCTCGAATCCCAGATGCTGTGCAGATTGGTGTCGCGGTTGAAGAATTTAACTTTGGTCTTGTTGCCGCCCAGGTCGCTCAGATGTCCCATGTGCATGGGCTGGTGCATGTCGCCCATGCAGTGTACAAGGATTTTCATGGCCAGTGCAGCCTGCTCCGGTGTAGTGGATGAGTCTGAAAGAATTTTTACTTGACTTTCGATGGCACGTATCACATCGCCTTTTTCGTTAAGGGGCGATTGGTCATAATCCACATTGGCATCAATGTTCTTGTAGTGCCATGTTTTTGTATAGGCCATTTCAGACTGATGCGATGCGTTGTCGAGCCAGTTGGCCCAATAGACCATTGATTTGCCTTCGAGAATCGAATCAACCGCAGCCTTGGTGGCGGGAGTGAGATGTTTCTCGGCGATATAGGCTGTGACATCGTGACCCTTCTGGCTCCAGGCCGATGCGTTGAGGAATCCGAGGGCACAGACAATTGTAAGTATTACTTTCTTCATATTCCAAAAATTTTATAGGCAAAGATACAAAAAAAATAGCTTGAATGGGACAATGTGAGGAAATTATACTTAACTTTGTGATATAAAAACAATTTTTTTGTACCATGCTCAACATAAGTGAAATCTTCAACGCCGCGGCTGTACTGAAGGGTGTTGCCCGTAAGACCGACGTTATTCCGGCTCCGAGAATTACTACAGATTGTCAACTATATCTCAAGACTGAAAACCTGCAGCTTACAGGTTCGTTCAAGCTTCGCGGAGCTTACTATAAAATCTCTCAACTTTCAGAAGAAGAAAAGAAAAAAGGCGTTATAGCCTGCTCTGCGGGCAATCATGCGCAGGGTGTGGCTCTGGGTGCTACCCACAACGGTATCAAGGCGCTGATATGTCTGCCGGCCGGCGCTCCCATCTCAAAGGTGGAGGCTACAAAGGGTTATGGAGCCGATGTATGCCTGGTGCCGGGTGTGTATGACGATGCTTATGCCAAAGCCATTGAGTTGCAGAAAGAACATGGATACACCTTTGTGCATCCCTTTGATGACGACCTTGTGATTGCCGGCCAGGGCACTATTGGTCTTGAAATCCTTGAGCAGTTGCCCGACGTGGATGCTGTAGTTGTTCCTATCGGCGGCGGCGGTCTGATATCGGGTGTGGCCTTTGCCATCAAGACCCTTCGCCCTGATGTTAAGGTTTACGGTGTGCAGGCTGCCGGTGCCCCCTCTATGGAGCGTTCCATTCACACAGGCCAGCCTGTGCGTCTTGAAAACGTGTCGACCATAGCCGACGGTATTGCCGTGAAGCAGCCCGGCGAGAATACATACGAGCTTTGCAAGAAGTATGTTGACGAAATTGTCACCGTAAATGATGATGAAACCGCAGCAGCCATACTTGCCCTGATGGAACGCCAGAAAGTGGTGGCCGAGGGTGCCGGTGCTGTGGCCGTAGCTGCCGTTATGTTCAATAAACTGCCTGTAGCCGGCAAGAAGGTGGTGTGCATTGTGTCGGGCGGAAATATTGATGTTAATACCCTCAACCGTGTCATCACCCGCGGTCTTGCCAAGAGCGGTCGTCACTATACATTTATTATCGACCTTTTTGACAAGCCCGGACAGCTGGCAAGTGTGCTTCATGCCATTGCCGACGAGGGTGCCAACGTGATATCCGTGACTCACGAACGTGCCAACTCCAATACCGAAATCAACGGTTGCTCAATCCGTCTTGAACTTGAGACCCGCGATTCGGCCCACATCGACCAGATTCGCAACGCTCTGGTATCAAAGGGCTTTGATGTGCTGAATTGATATTGAGAATCATATAAAGAGGCTGTCTAACAATCAAAGTTAGGCAGTCTCTTTTTTAGATTTAATATTGAGAGAATCAGGCTGCTTTCTTGCGAAAATCGCGATTTGGTACAAAACCGCAGACCAAAGGGTTTGTATTGCGCCTGTAGAGGCATCTTTGCGATAAAAACAGGCGTGAAAAAGAGGATTTTGCCCATGCAAGGGCAAGTTTCCTCAGATTATGGGCA
>CAMTKF010000009.1 GCA_947072905.1 uncultured Bacteroidales bacterium | reverse complement strand
CCGACCGCTGGAAACCCTTACAAAAATAGCCGCCCAAAATCCGGACGGCTATTTTTTTAAGCTATACCTGCTATCGCGGACGGTTGTACCGAGGATCTGATATACCTCCATCAATCGCTTCTGAAATAGAGATGCGTACACTACCGGGATTAGACAGTTTATAGCCGTCAACAGATTTCTGCACCACTAATCCCTGACGGCCATAAAAATCAGCGTGGACGCAGGCATTGGTAATAGCTTCGCGCAGTAGTTTATGAATCGGAGTGTCATCAATACGCTTAATCCCTTTGAGTACAAACGGTGTTTTTAATCCGCGCTGCATTCTTGCCAAAGTTTCGATTACGAAGTCAAAGACATTTCCGCTCCATTCCCCTGATGTAGATACAATACGGTCTGTCCAGCGGGTTTTTCCAACTGAACGATTCTCTTGATAATCAAGAAAGTAATTGGGAAACTCACGGGTTATCTCATATTCGTAGCCAAACATCAGCAATCCTGCGGCAGTAGGGTGATACAAGCCATCAGATCCGATGCTGACAGCACCTATTTTCCTAAGGAATATCTCATCATCTTCATTGTTCCATAAATGATTGGAATGGCGAGAACGGAAGAAATTACGGTAGCCTTTGACCGTTTCCGGACAAAAAACAGTATAATCCATATTTTCCAATACTTTGGCATCCTGGGTTACAGCAGAAGCATCTCTGAACATTAGGGAAATCTCATCCAATGAACAATGATAATCACCCTCATGGTTACGACGATATGTACCGGTTTTTGGATCTTGTCCGACAAATACCGGCTTTGCACTCCGGTCAGCCCTTGGCACACTCACAACGAGTATTGGATTACCCTCAAAAGACTCTTCTTTAACCATTCGCTCAGTGATAATATTGGCGCTTATCTTCTGTCGGTTATTTACCATGTTCCAAAAATCCTTGCGTAGTTTGGCAACATCAATGCCTGATTCAGAATGTAGAGAACCATCAGCATCTTCTTTAACTCCAAGTAGAATAATCCCGCCATCAGTATTTGCAAATGCGGAATAAGTTTCCCAAAATGAACCCGGGAAACCGCCCTTTGCCTTTTTTGCTTCAAGCCGGTTATGCTCGCGATAGGAACTTAGAGAATTGATATCAAAATCTGTCATACTGAGAGATGTATTGAAAATACAAATTTACAAAAAAATTCTTTCTTCCCATTCTGAAATACTTCTATTTATCAGAATTTAAGTATGAAATTCGGAAATTAGAAATTTATTACATACCTTTGCGAGTGTAGAATTTAATCTGCTGTCCACTTATGAAAAAATTAGTGATATTTGACCTTGACGGTACACTGCTCAATACGATTGCCGACCTGGGAACAGCCACCAATCATGCACTGGAGCAGAATGGCTATCCTACGCATCCTATTGATGCTTACCCGTTCATGGTAGGCAATGGGGTCAGACGCCTTATAGAGAGGGCTATCCCTTCTGAAAGCCGCACCGACCATAATGTCGATGCACTGCTTGCTGACTTCCGCTCTTATTATGACGAGCATCTGTGCGACTTAACCAAGCCCTATCCGGGTATTGAATTGTTGCTTGAAGACATTACGCTGAAGGGTGTTCAGGTGGCTGTGGCTTCAAACAAGTATGAGAGTGCCGTGCGCCGCCTTATCAGCTATTTCTTCCCTCAGATAAAGTTTGCCGCTATATGCGGAAACGTGGAAGGAGTGCCGACTAAGCCGGATCCTTCCATCGTATTCCGTATTCTTGGTGAGTATCCCACCCCCAAGGCCGATGTGCTGTATGTGGGCGACTCGGCTGTCGATATAGAGACCGCTCGCCGTGCCTGCATCGAATCGGTGGGAGTGAGCTGGGGCTTCCGTCCCGTGCGCGAGCTTACCTCGGCATACGCCGACCACATAGTGGGAAATACCGAGGAGCTGCGCGACATTATCCTTGGCTGACCTGGCCCTGAGGCTTCTGCGGGGGCACCATGGTGATGTCGTATGCGCCGCAGTTGAATATATTCAGGCCGAAGTCGGCTATGGTGATAGCCACATGTTCCATTATCGCGCTCTGGATGGCTTCGAACTCGTTCCAGTCGGTCGTGATGGTGAAGGCATATATGTCCAGTGGTATGCCGTTGTCGGTGGGATCGAGGATGCGCACCAGCACCTGGCCTTCTGAGTTGATCCATGGCGAATTTATCAGATACTGTGTGCAATAGGCACGGTACAGACCCAGATTGGTCTCCAATGAGCCATTGACCGGTCGTGTGCCGGGATTGGCTGCAATGAGTTTGCCGGATGCCTGCACTGAATCTACAAACTGCTTCATCTCCGGATGTTTCTCAAGTATGCTCTTGATAAGATCGGGGGTAAGGCGCATCACCGTGGTAGGGTCAATAACGAAGGTACGCGTGAAGCGGCGCATGCCCGAATCCTTCATGCCCCTGTAGTTTTGGAACGAAGTCGATACCAGAGTATAAGGTGGCACCGTTACCATGGTGTTGTCGAAATTCTGAATCTTGACGGCCGAGAGGGTAACGTCTTTCACTATGCCGTTGGCAGGAGTGCCCGGCACCACAATCCAGTCGCCCACATGCAGCATATCGTTCTGCGACATCTGTATGCCTGCGGTGAATCCTAAAATAGAGTCTTTGAAAATCAACATCAATGCCGCGGCAAATGCGCCAAGGCCGGTGAGCAGATATGCCGGCGACTTGTCTACAATAATCGACACGGCTATGATTGTCATCACTATCCATATTGCGCCCAGCGATATATTGAGAATGCCCTTTATAGGCAGCCCTTTGGTATTCTGGCGTTCGTTGTAGCGCATAAATATGAACCGCGCCACGGCCGACAAGCCTATCGCAAAGGTTATCACAGTATATGCACCGGCAATGCGTTCTATTATGTCGAGAATATGGTGTCCGCTGGTGAATGCTATCGGAACCATACCCAAAAATACCAACGGCGGTATAAAATGGCTGCAACTGTCTATAACGTGCATTTCAAGGAATTGCCTTGCGCCGGCGTTGTTTTTCATTTCCACAATCTTGCGCATGGCCATAACCACTATGCCCTTGATAATCCAGCCTATGGCGAGTGAGACCACTACAACCACGGCCACATATAGTATTTCCTGAAGGGTGTCGGAATGTGACAATCCCAGAAAATCCATTATCCAGTGAATTATTTTAAGCAGCCATTCACCTATGGCGTGAGAAGGAATCAATTGAATAGTATCCATGATTTTTCAGAAGATTAGAGTTTATAGAATCTAAACCTCCGAAACCATGTTAAGGTTCACTTCTGCGTCTATGAAATAACGGAATGTTCAGGCCACCATTACCGGAATTCCTGTGGCATCTGTGATGCGTCGGGCGATGGCCTGCAGCTCCTCGCGGGGCACTTTGTTCAGATGTGTCTCGGGGGTGGGGCGGTCGAGCGAGTAGAGCATTATCTCGCGCGGTTTGATTATGCGGTAAGCCTCTATAAGAGCCTCTATCTCTGCGTCGGTGCTGTTGTCAACGGGTGCGCCGTCGTGGCTGCCGCGGGTTATCATGGTCTGTATGATGCCCTGATGTCCGAAGCGGGCCAGCTGTGGTATTACCTTCTCTACGGTGAATGATGCCGACACGGGGCGGTCGAGCATACGCATGGTACCCTCAATGGCCGAATCGAGTTTAAGTATGGCATTGTCTACCTTGCGCAGAGCCTCTACAACGCGGTCTGAATGCATCATGGTAGAGTTTGTGAGCACGCTCACCTTTACCTCGGGGAAATATTTGTCGCGCAGAGCCAGGGTATCGTCTATAATTTCCGGAAAGTCGGGGTTTACAGTAGGTTCTCCGTTGCCCGAGAATGTTATTACATCAAGTTTTTCGCCGGCCTCGTGCATGGCTTTCAGCTTGGCTTCGAGCAGGCGGGCTGTCTCGGCGCGCGAGGGCAGTCCTGAAGTACCCGGACCCTGAGCATTGAATCCGGCCTCGCAGTACAGGCAGTCAAATGAGCATACCTTGCCGTCGCGGGGCGAGAGATTCACTCCAAGCGAGGTGCCCAGACGCCGCGAGTGAATAGGGCCGAATACTGTATCGGAAAACATTACTGTCTGCATAATCAGTCGATTTTACGGGTGAAAATACGGGTTATGAGCGATGTTACGGCACTCATAACCGCAATAATGGCCAGTACGGCCAAGATATCTGTGAATTCAACGTGTACGGGATAAATGTCGACGGTGAGTTTCGATGGGTCGCCGGCCAGGTGTATGAATCCGCCGTATTGTTGAGCCAGGCTCAGACCAATGCCCAGAATCAGCCCTGCTATGCCGCCGGCCAGGGTGATGAATGCGCCCATCCACATGAATATCTGCCTTACTTGCAAGCGCGATGCGCCCATAAACCGCAGTGTGGCCATGTTGTCGCGCTTCTCTATCACCATCAGCGACAGGGTCGACACTATGTTGAACGCCGCTATTACCAGTATGAAAATCAGCATGGCAAATGTCACCCACTTCTCTATGGCTATCATGTTGTAGGCCTCCTGATGCTGCTGCTCGCGGGTAGCTACAGTGTAGCCGTCGCCCAGCAGGCTTTCAAGGTGCGATGCCACGGCCTTGGTCTGGCCGGGAGCTGTCTTTATCTCTATGGCCGAAGCCTCGGCGTTGTCGTACATAAGTATGTCGCGGGCTACATCTATCGGAATCAGTATGTGGTCGGCGTCAAATTCCATCTGGTCCACGGCAAGTATGTCTTCAAGCACCAGATTGCACGAGAAGAAAGCGCCGGCCGGGTTTGCCGGATTTATACGTCCTATGCGTCGTGGCACATACAGCTCGGCGCGTCCCGAGCCGGGTTGCAGACCCAACCGGGCGGCCACACCTATGGCCATCTGCGCCGCCACATCGCCCTCAAGCATGAACGAGGGGTTAAG
This sequence comes from uncultured Bacteroidales bacterium, assembly GCA_947072905.1. GTDB lineage: Bacteria > Bacteroidota > Bacteroidia > Bacteroidales > Muribaculaceae > CAG-873. The sequence goes on along the minus strand of CAMTKF010000009.1, from coordinate 54,111 downwards.
CCGCAACCCGCTTTGCACGGCATCGTCGTAGTCAATCACCCGTGTATAATCGGGTGCCACGCCCTTGAACACTACACCCAGCTGAGCCTCATTACCCACGAGGAGTCCGCGCTCGGTGAGGGTGGGCGTTGCGGCTATCACGCCGTCGGTGGCCGCAACAACGGCCGCCAGGGAGTCGGCGCCGCTTATCATCTTTGAGCGCACAGGGCTCACCATCAGGTCGGGGTCGATAATCGAGAAATGGCTTTTGGCAAGGTTGGTGAAGCCGTTGAATACCGACAGCACCACAATAATCGCCGCAGTAGCCACAGCCACCCCCGCAATGGAGATGGCCGAGATAACATTCACTACACCGTGCGACTTCTTCGACACCAGGTAGCGTATGGCGATTTTCAGCGACAGCATCAGTTCTCCTGCAGCAGGTTGTCGATGCGTTCGATGTAGTCGAGAGAGTCGTCGAGATAGAATTGCAGCTCGGGAGTCTTGCGCAGCTGGAATCGTACCTTCTGAGCCAGTTCATAGCGTATGGTCTTGGCCGAGAGTTTTACGTTTTCCATCACTTCCATAGCCTTCTCAGAGGGGAAAACCGACAGGTATGCCTTGGCTATCGACAGGTCGGGGGTGACGCGCACCGAGCTTACCGATACTATGGTGCCATGGGTCTTGGCGGTTTGCTGACGGAATATTTCGCTTAGCTCCTTCTGCAGGAGTCTTGATATTTTTGCTTGACGTGTTGATTCCATAATTAGTATTTTATGTAGTTTATGAATTTTGGGCGCGAAGTTCGCGGGCGAGTATTTCTATACCGCGGGTGGCCGGAGCCTTGATTACATGTACATCTGCCGGCACCTGTGCGGGATTGGGGTCGATGTAATACACGGGCACACCCTTGCGCACGTAGTGCAGCAGTGCTGCCGCCGGGTAAACGGCCAGCGATGTACCTATGATAACAAATATATCGGCCTCGGCAGCCAGCTCGGTGGCAGGCTCGAAGTTGGGAACGGCTTCCTGGAAAAATACTATGTGCGGGCGCACGGCATGTCCCTCTATGCGTGTGTCGGGCGATGTCTCTATGTTTGCGGGAGTGAGGGTAAAGGTCTTCAGCTCATTGTCGAGGGCGCGAACCTTCATCAGCTCGCCGTGCAGGTGCAGCACGTTTTTAGAGCCTGCGCGTTCGTGCAGGTCGTCGACGTTCTGGGTTATCACATATACATCAAAGTCCTTTTCGAGGTCCACAAGGCCGTAATGGCCGGCGTTAGGGGCTGCTTTGAGCAGATCCTTGCGGCGTTGGTTATAGAACTCATGAACCAGCGCAGGATTGGCACGGAAGCCATCGGCGCTTGCCACCTGCATCACGGGATAGTTTTCCCACAGGCCGCCGGCGTCTCTGAATGTCGATATGCCGCTCTCGGCGCTCATTCCGGCGCCGGTGGATATTACAAGTTTCCGTTTCATTTAGAAGTTTTTGTATATTAACGCTTGTGGAGTGCCGTATGTTCTGAATATTCAATCGTCGTCTGAGAAGGAAATGTTGAACGTGTTGCCCCCATCAAGGCCGGGTTTGTCGGCGGCAGGCTTGTCGGCGGCTTTAGGAGCCGGCGAGCCCATGCGCTTGTCGCGGGTGAAGGTGGGCGACTTCTCAAAGCGGTCGATGGCCGAGTCGTCGTCGAGCTGGTCGGATGAGAGTATTATGTAGTTCTGAGTTTCTTTCTCGCGGGTTATTTTTTCGATTTTCTCAGTACCGTAGAGTTCAGAAATCATGTCGAGGTTGATGGGCGAGTCAGCGCCTGTGGCGGCAGCTGAGCCACCTCCGGTTATCACTTTCTCCTTGTTCTCGTCAACGGTGACGTCAAAGCCCGAGGCCAGGATGGTGAACTTCACCTTGTCGCCGAGCGATTCGTCGTAGGTGATACCCCATATTACGTCCACTTCTTCTTCCACGCGGTTGATGAAGTCGTTCAGTTCCTTGGCTTCCGAAGCCTTAAACTTCACGTTGGCATTGCGCGAGTAGTAGAGGTTGAAAAGAATGCGCTTGGATGTGAGCACGTCGGTATGGCGCAGCAGGGGCGAGTGCAGGGCATCCTGTATAGCCTTGGTAACGCGGTTTTCGCCTTCGCCATAGCCCACGGCAATGATTGCCGTACCGCCTTCGCGCAGGGTGGTGTCGACGTCGTTGAAGTCAAGGTTGATGTAACCCTTGCGTGTGACGATTTCGGCTATCGAGCTGGCGGCTGTGGAGAGAATGTCGTCGGCCTTGGCAAATGCCGATTCAAATTCAAAGTCGGGATAAATCTCAACCAGGCGCTCGTTGTTCACGATCATCATGGCGTCGACGTATTTTTTCATCTCGTCGGCGCCGGTGATGGCCTTCTGTATTTTGCGCATACCCTCGAATACGAAGGGGATGGTGACTATACCAATGGTGAGCAGACCTCTTTCCTTGGCAATACGGGCCACTACGGGAGCGGCGCCGGTGCCGGTGCCACCGCCCATACCGGCGGTAACAAACACCATGTCGGTGTCGTCGGTGAAGAGACGTTCGATGTCGGCGGCGCTTTCCTCGGCGGCTTCGCGGGCGCGCTCGGGCTTGTTGCCGGCTCCGCGGCCACGGGTCACACTGGGGCCGATGAGCACCTTGTTGGGTACGGCGGCGCTTTCAAGGGCCTGACGGTCGGTGTTCACCACCACAAACGACACATGGTCTACGTCCTGCTTGAACATGTGGTCAACGGCATTGTTGCCGCCTCCACCCACACCGATAACGATAATGCGGTTGGGTTCACCCTCTGCGGGTGTGTTATATTTGTCGAGATATTGAGAATCTTCGGGTGCCATAATCTTAAGAATTCGATAAGGATTCGGTGTGAGTTTTATTCTTCGTCGCTGTCATCGTCGATATTGTCGACTTTAGGAGCGATCCAATTTTTGAATCGTTCAATCAGGTTTTTGCGAGTTTCGCGAGCCGATTCAGCCGGTTTGATGCTGTCGAGGTCGGGGTCCTCGTTGATGTTGGACGGACCGTCATTAATTTCCTCGTCCATATCATCCTTGAGCAGATTGGGGTCGTTGAGACTTGGAGCCTCTTTGCGTGGACCGCCCTGAGTGCGGGGTTGACCCTGATACTGCTGCCGGGGCATAGGCTGCTGAGGCTCGGGCTTGATTTCCACCACTTCGGGGAACGTAAGACAGCTTTTATCTGAATGAGCGGCGGCATACTTCACTAAAGATATAACATCGAAATGCTCCGAAGCGTTGTCGCTGCCGGCGGGCATCTTGATAGATGAGTCTACGGCGGCATTGCGAGCCTTGAGCTTGGTTTGTGCCTCAAGCACTTCGAGGAAGCCGTTGAGGCGTGCGCCGCCACCGGCCACTACGGCTCCGGCTGTCAGTTCTGATGCCTTGAAGCCTGCCTGCTCCATGAAGTTGTTTATATTGGCGATGATTTCGCCTGTACGGGCCGACACGTAGTTCACTATTTCGCGGGTTTCGCTGTCTGGCACCTGCATGTTCAGGCGTTCCACTACCGCGCGACCCTTGGTGCGTTTGATATTCTCGGCGCTGTCGGCTGTCACCGACAGGCCGGCCATGAGGTCGCGGGTTATGTTGGCCGAACCCATAGGCAGGGTAAGGGCGGCTTGCAGTGTGCCGGAGCGGAATATGGCGGCGGTTGTGGTCTCGGCGCCGAAGTCAATGAACAGGCATCCGAGCTCGCGGTCGCTGTCGGTAAGGGCCATTTCTGACTGGGCCAGCAGGCGGGTTATGTATTCGCGGTCAACGGGCTGCGAGTGCGACTCTATGTTCACACGGTCGAGGGCGCGCAGATTTTCGGGCGAGGCGGTGAGTATCGTGAACTCGCCGCGTATATTGTTACCGAAAACGCCGATTATTTTCTTCATTTCCGAATTATCCACTACAAACCTGCGTGGAGCAATAGCCAGCACATCGCGGTCGGTGGCAAGATTGTATCGAGCCTCCTTGCGCAGTCGCTCAAGAGTCTGAAGCGTGATTTCGGCTTCGCCACCGAGCTTGATTGCAGCTTCGGCCACGGCCGACGACAGCGAGCGACCGCCTTTGGCCACAAAAACAGCCGAAATCTGTCCGGGAGCCACCTTGGGGTTGTTTTCCAGGCGACGGATGATTTCATTGACGAGGTTGCCGACTTCGCGGGTGTTCTGTACCCGTCCGTGGCGCACTGCTTCGCCGGAGTCGAGTTCCTCGATGGCAAGGACGGTGATGGCGGCAGTTTCGTCGACCGAGCCGACGATTCCTTTTATGCGCGAGGAGCCAATCTCAATGGCTGCGATATATTTGGGTCTCATGTTTGTTTTTATGCTGGTTTTTCGGAGTTTTTCGGAGTTGATTCAGTTTCGGGGTCGGGGAGTTGTTCCTGCTCGCCGGTATGGAGCGGGGTTGTCATTGTCTCGATATCGTCGAGGTCGTCAAATTCCTCACTGACGGCGGCCAACGAAGTCGGAGCCAGCGATTTGTCGCGTTTGGTAGCAACGATTTGGCCGCGCCACTTCACGGCCACGGTGTCGTATGTTTCCCATCCGCGTACGGGCATCACCTGGCGGTAAAATTCCCGCAGGCGGGTGAATTTGTCTTCGACCAGCGAGGTATCGCCGAAGTTTATGACGTGTCCTCTTATGGTCGGCACTATGATGATGTCGCCGTTGTGGGCCTGCTTTACGGTCGAAACCAGAGCGTCGAGCTCGGGGCTGGCAGCTATGTGGTCGAGCAGGGGCAGCAGGCGCGTGGCCGGCAGCTCGTCGCTGAAGTGTCCTACCACCACGGGCACATCCACGTGGTAGCGCGGGTCGGCCGAGATGCGTTTGCCCTGGGTGTTGATGTAGTAGGAGCCTTTGTTGTCGAATATGCGAGCCACGGGTGTCATTGGCACCACGTCGATGGCAAGTTTGCCGTTGTTGAGTATGCACACGTTCACGTGCTCTATCTTGTCTGAAGCGCGCAGTTTCTGTTCAAGCTCGTGAAGGCTCAGCTCGCTGTGTCGGCGTGTGGTTATCCACTGCATTATATCGCCACACTCCTGCGACACCTCCAGTCGTGTCACAAACCGGGTGTTGAGAGAGTCTGCCACACTGATGCGGCAGCCTGTGAAAATATCGTCGGCCGCACTCTTGGCAGTGAGCGGCAGGGCAAATATCAGGTATGCTGTCAGCAGAAGTGTGAGTGCGCAGGCAAGTATGGGATATCGGTTAATCATTCACGTAAGAAATAGTGGAGAGCGGATCTACCAGCCGGCACAGCTCGGGCACGAGAAAACTCATGTCGCCGGCACCGGCAGTTAACAGGATGTCAAAGTTACGATTTTTCAGCGTATTTACAAAATCTTCTTTAGAAATCATCACTTTATCGGCGGTGGTGATGTTGTCGAAGATTATTTTTGAGCTTACACCCGGTATAGGCTCTTCGCGGGCCGGATATATGTCGAGCAGCACCACCGATTCGGCATGCGACAGTGCGCGGGCAAACTCGGGTGCGAAGTCGCGTGTGCGGGTATACAAGTGTGGCTGGAATGCCACTGTGAGGTGGCGGCCGGGATACAAGGCGCGTACCGACTTGATTGAGCTTTCGAGTTCGTCGGGATGGTGGGCGTAGTCGTCAATCACAACTTTTCCGGCCGGGCCGGGCTGGCGCAGGTGGCACTGGAATCGGCGTTCAACACCGGGATATGATGCCATGGCGCGGCGAGCACCCTCGCTGTCAAGGCTGCCGGTGAGCCAGCATGCGCCCAGGGCGGCTATGGCATTGTCGATGTTGATGTCAACGGGTACCCCGAGGTATATGTTGTCAATCGAGCCGCCGGGATATACGAAGTCAAATGTGATGCGTCCGTCGCCGCGGCGTATGTTGCGGGCGTGGAAGTCGCCTTCTTCGCGCGAGTATGTGTATGTCTTTACTCCGTGGGGCGGGCGTGGCACGAGCTTAAGGCCGGTATGCACCAACAGGGCGCCGTCCTCGCGTATAAGCTCGGTGAAGTGAGCGAAGGATTCGAGGTAGGCCTCCTCGGTGCCGTAAATGTCGAGGTGGTCGGGGTCGGTGGCGGTGACCACGGCAATATATGGGCGCAGCTGATGGAATGAGCGGTCGTATTCGTCGGCTTCGACCACAGAGTAGGGCGAGGTGGCCGAGAGAATCAGATTGCTGTTGTAGCCCAGCAATATTCCGCCCAGAAATGCGTTGCAACCCACACCGGTAGAGTGCAGTATATGTGCAGCCATCGACGATGTGGTTGTCTTGCCGTGTGTGCCCGAGAAGCATATTGCCTTTGAGTCTTCGGTGATGTGGCCCAAGGCCTTGGAGCGTTTCACAAGATTGAAGCCGCCCGAGGCAAAATGTGTCATTATGGCGCTGTCGGCAGGTACGGCGGGGGTGTATACCACCAGGGTATCGTCGTCTGGCTGACGGAACTCGGCCGGTATGGTATCTATGGAATCTATGTACGAAATCTTTACACCTTCGTGTTCGAGTTCACGGGTGAGGGCGGTCTCGGTGCGGTCGTATCCGGCCACACTCATGCCTTTTGAAAGGAAATAACGCTCAAGGGCGGCCATGCCTATGCCCCCGGCGCCTATGAAGTATACTCGTTTCATTTTTTTGTCACGATTTTTTCAGCTATTTCAGCAATCTTCGTATCAGAGTCGGCAAGAGCCATTTTAAGGATGTTTTCAGAGAGTCGGCGGCGCGCGGCATCATCGGCCATGAGCTTGTTTACGGTGTCGGGCAGCTGAGCCACGGCATCGCAGTCGAGCACCATCACGGCGGCGTCGCGGTCGGCCAGAGCCAGGGCATTCTTGCGCTGATGGTCTTCGGCCACATTGGGCGACGGCACCAGTACCGAGGGCTTGCCCAGCAGCTGCAACTCGCTTATGGAGCATGCACCGGCGCGGCTCACCACCAGGTCGGCTGCACGGTATGCCGTGGCCATGTCGGTGATGAAAGGTGTGGCCTTGACATCCTTGCGGCCCTCGGCGGCACGGCGTCCGGTCTCCTCGCCGTTGCGTCCGGTCTGCCACATAATCTGTGTGTTGCCGTCGAGCATTTTGTCGAGACCGGCCTCCATGGCTTCGTTGATGGTGCGTGCGCCAAGGCTGCCGCCCACCACAAGTACCAACGGCCGCGCGGGGTCGAAACCGAGCTTTTGCTTGGCCTCGGCGGGGCTGAGCTTGCAGTTGAGCAGAGCCTCACGCACGGGATTGCCGGTGAGGACTATTGACTCGGCCGGGAAGAAGCGTTCAGTGCCCTCGTATGCCACACATATAGCCTTGGCATTCTTGGCCAGCAGCTTGTTGGTGACCCCCGGAAATGAGTTCTGTTCCTGGAGCAGAGTAGGCACACCGGCCTTCTGAGCGGCTTTGAGAGTGGGGCCCGAGGCATATCCGCCCACGCCTATGGCTATGTCGGGACGGAAGTCCTTTACAATCTTGCGGGCGTGGCGCATACTCTTCCACAGCTTGAGCAACACTCCGAAATTACGCCAAAGCCGCTTGCGGTCGAATCCGGCCACGGGCAGACCTACGATTTCAAAGCCGGCGGCAGGTACTTTTTCCATCTCCATACGCCCCAGGGCGCCTACAAACAGGATTTCGGCATCGGGATTGCGCCGCTTGATGGCTGCGGCTATCGACAGTGCGGGGAAGATGTGGCCACCGGTGCCACCGCCGCTTATCAGAACACGGTTGAGAGTCATAATTGAGATGGATTTTCTTTAGCGATTTCTTGTGGGAGTGATGAGAGTTCCTGCTGTATGGCGGCCTGGTCGTTCTTGCGGGCGGCCCAGCGCGATGTAGACAGCATTATACCCAAAGCCAGAGATGTGGCGATGATTGAGGTACCGCCCTTGGATATGAGCGGCAGCGGCTGACCTGATACGGGGAAGAATCCCACCACTATACATATATGAAACAAAGCTTGCAGGCATATTGTTAGAGCGCATCCTATGACGAGCAGCGTGGGGAATGTGCTCTTGAACTGCATGGCCAGGCGTCCGGCACGGCCCAGCAGGAAGAGATAGAATATAAGTATGCCTATGGCTATAAGCGCACCCAGCTCCTCGACGATGATGGCGAATATATAGTCGGAGAATGCCAGCGGCAGGCGAGCGTTCTCGCGGGAGTTGCCTATGCCCACGCCGTGCAGTCCGCCACGGGCCTGGGCTATGTAGCTGAACTGTTCCTGCTTGTTTTCGTCGTCGATGGCGTCGGTGCTCTTGTTAAGGCGGAAGTGTCGCCGTATGCGGGCTTCCCATGTGTGGAAGCGGTTGTTGCGTCCGGCGGTCGACACTACCTCGGTCTGATTTATACGGGCCAGCTCTATGTCTTCGGGTGTAGGGCCGGTGTCCTTGGCCGCCAGAGCCTTGATGCCGAATGCCAGGCCGCCTATGACGGCATACACGGCAAATACTATCATCAGCTTCTTGAGGCTTACACCGCCCACGAGCATCATGCAGATGGATATGCTCATGAGCAGCAGGGTGTTGGTAAGACCCTGGTTGAACAGCAGCGCCGAACTGAGCAGAACCAATGCCGCGCTCCACACCACACCGCGTGTGGTGACGTCGTGCTGCCCTTTTATCTGGTTTCGGCTCAGAATCCAGGCTATGCCCAGAGCCACCGCCAGTTTGAGGAATTCGGCCGGAAGCACCAGCATGCCCAGTATGTTTATAGCTCGCGGCACGCCGTTGATTCTTACACCGAAGGCCAGCACCATTCCCATCATCACTATGGATGCGAACACAAATATAGGTATCACATAGTAAATAACCTGGAAATGAATGCGTTGTATGAGCAGCATTATGGCCAGACCCATGGCAAGGAACATGCCGTGGCGTATAATGGGACCGTATATGTCGTCGACCTTGACTTCCTGGCTCGATGCGCTGAAAAGCTCGACAACCGATACTAATATGAGCACAAAGTACGAGCCCCATATATACCAGTCGATGTGGTTCTTATGGGCAACAGCACTCTGAGGGTCGATTGCAGCTGAGGAGTTGGATTGGTTCATGGAGAGAAATTATATTATAGAGCGTTTACTTTATCTTTGAACTGTGTGCCGCGGTCTTCGTAGCTCTTGAAGAGGTCGAAGCTGGCGCAGCAGGGCGAGAGCAGCACAGTGTCGCCCTCGGTGGCTTGGGCGCGGCATGCGGCTATGGCCTCGTCGAGCGAGTGGGTGTCGATAACGGGCAGTGAGGTGTTTGTGCCGAAATACTCCACAATCTTGGCATTGTCCTTGCCCATTGCCACGATGGCTTTCACCTTTTCGTTAACCAGGGGCAGAATCTCGCTGTAGTCGTTGCCCTTGTCCTTGCCGCCGAGGATGAGTACGGTGGGGCGCTTCATGGCCTCGAGGGCATACCAGCACGAGTTGACGTTGGTGGCCTTGGAGTCGTTGATCCACTCTATGCCGTCGAGGGTGCGCACGGGTTCAAGGCGGTGTTCCACACCCGAGAAGTCGCTCAGTGCGGCACGTATGTCGTCGCGCTTGATGTTGAGCAGGCACGCGCTGATACCGGCGGCCATGGAGTTGTATATGTTGTGCAGCCCGTGCAGTGCCAGGTCGGCGCGGGGCATTGACATTGATTCTGAAGGTGTGCGTATGATAAGCTCGTCCTCGGCATCAATGTATGCGGCGGTGTTCTCTTCCTGATGCTCGGCAAAGGGGAAGATGGCGGCCTCGGTGGCTATGCGGCGCAGCTGAGCCGACACCACGGGGTCGTCCTGCCAGTATATGAAGGCATCGCGGGGTGTGAGGTTCTGGAGGATGCGGAATTTGGCGTTGATATAGTTCTGCATCTTGTACTCGTAGCGGTCGAGGTGGTCGGGGGTGATGTTGAGCAGCACGGCTATGTTGGCCTTGAACGAATACATGTTGTCGAGCTGGAAGCTGCTCAGCTCTATCACATAGATGGGATGCGGGTCGCGGGCCACCTGCAGAGCAAGGCTCTTGCCTATGTTGCCGGCCAGGCCGGCGTCAATGCCGGCACGGCGCAGTATGTGGTAGATGAGCGAGGTAGTGGTGGTCTTGCCGTTGGAGCCGGTGATACACACCATCTTGGAGTCGGTGTAGCGGCCGGCAAATTCTATCTCGCTGATTATGGGAATGTTCTTGGATTTGAGAGCCACTATTACGGGGGCAGTGTCGGGTATGCCGGGGCTTTTCACCACCTCGTCGGCGGCGAGTATGCGCTCCATGGTATGCTGTCCCTCCTCAAAGGGTATTTCCTCGCGGCGCAGCACCTCCTGATAGCGGGGGGCGATTGAGCCGAAGTCGCTCAGAAATACGTCCATACCTTTGTCTTTGGCAAGTATTGCGGCACCCACGCCGCTTTCACCGCCACCAAGTACTACAAGACGCTTTATATTTTGGGTTTCCATAAGTTATCGGATTTTAAGAGTGACAAAAGTAACTACGGCCAGGATGATGCCTATGATCCAGAAACGGGTCACGATCTTGGCCTCGGGCACAGCCTGCAGGGGTTTCTGAATGAGAGCGTCGATGCCGGCATTGCCCGGTTTCTGGAAGTGATGGTGCAGCGGAGCCATCTTGAAAATGCGTCGCCCGCCGGTCTTTTTGTAATATATCACCTGCAGCATCACCGAGAGGTCTTCTATGTAGAACAGAGCGCAGAGTATGGGCAGCAGCAGTTCCTTGTGTATGAGTATGGCGTACACAGCTATGATGCCGCCAAGGGTGAGCGAGCCGGTGTCGCCCATGAATATCTGAGCCGGATATGCGTTATACCACAGGAATCCTATCAGCGCGCCCATGAACGCGGCCATGTACACCACCAGCTCGGCGCTGTCGGGTATGTACATAATGTTGAGATAGACCGAGTAAATTACACTGCCGCCCAGGTAGGCCATCACCGCAAGGGCCACACCCGCTATGGCCGACAGTCCGGCGGTCATGCCGTCGAGTCCGTCGTTGAGGTTGGCACCGTTTGATGTGGCAGTCACCAGAAACATCACTATGAGCAGGAATACCACCCAGCCGCCGGCCTCGGCCGCCGTGCCGCCCATCCACGAGGTCAGCCACGAGTAGTTGAAGTTGTTGTTCTTCACAAACGGCAGAGTGGTCTCGGGGCTTTTGGTCACGGTCTGTTCGTATACCACTTCTTCTATGCCGGTGGTTTCGTCTATTACCTCATTGTTGCGCACGGTCACCATATCGGGGTTGAAGTACATGGTGCCGGCCAGAATCACGGCTATGCCGAGCTGTCCTATGATTTTGTACTTGCCCTTGATGCCGTCCTTGTTGTGTTTCTGCAACTTCTTGTAGTCGTCGAGAAATCCCAGCGAGCCGAGCCACAGTGTAGCCACGAGCATGAGCAGCATGTAGACGTTGGTGAGGTCGCCCACCAACAGACAGGGGATGATGATGGAGAGGATGATGATGACACCGCCCATGGTGGGAGTGCCGGTTTTCTTGGTCTGTCCTTCCAAATCGAGGTTTCGAACTATTTCGCCTACCTGCATCAGTTGCAGGCGCTCAATTATGCGTTTGCCCACAAAAATTGCAAAAATCAAGGCTATGACAAATGCCACACCCGAGCGGAATGTGATATATGTCATCAGTCGTGCGCCGGGTATGGGGCTGTCCTGGATTAAATCAAATAATGCGTAGAGCATTTTTACTTAATTAGCTATGTATTATAATTATTAATTGGCTTTGCGGTCGGCGAAGGCTTTGATTATTTCCTCGCGGTCGTTGAAATGAATCTTGCCGGTTGCCAGTATCTGATAGTCCTCGTGTCCCTTGCCGGCAATCAGTATCACATCGCCGGGAGCGGCCATTGCCGATGCCATGCGTATGGACTCGGCACGGTCGGCGTTAGCAAATGTGCGGGCCGATGATTCTGTGTCGAGGCCGGTGCGCATTTCCTGAATGATGGATGCAGGGTCTTCAGAGCGGGGATTGTCGGAAGTGAGAATCACACGCCATGAGCGTGCGGCAGCCTCGCGGGCCATCATGGGGCGCTTGCCGTGGTCGCGTTCGCCGCCACATCCGCATACGGTGATCACATGCTGCTGCGGCATGCGTATCTCGTTGATGGTGTCGAGCACATTGACCAGTGCATCGGGGGTGTGGGCGTAGTCGATGATGGCTGTCACGCCGTCGGCGCTGCGTACGGTCTGGAAGCGTCCGGCAACGGGTACCAGGCGGCTCATGTCTACGGGCAGCTCGCCGTCGCGGTTGAATCCGAGCAGCTGTGCTGCACCGTAAACGGCCAGCAGGTTTGAGGCGTTGAAGCGGCCGCTGAACAGGGTTTCAACCTCGTTGCCGTTGAAGCTCATGAGCATGCCGTCGAAGCGGTCTTCTATCACACGTCCGCGGAAGTCGGCATCGCCGCGCAGCGAGTAGCTTGCCTTGCGGGCGCGGGTATTCTGCAGCATCACCTCACCGTTGCGGTCGTCAAGGTTGGTGAGGGCGAAGGCCTCGGGTTTAAGGCCGTCGAAGAAGCTCTTCTTGGCTGCCAGATAGTTGGCGAATGTCTTGTGGTAGTCGAGGTGGTCGCGGGTGAGGTTGGTGAAAATGCCTCCGTCAAAGTCAAGACCGGCAATGCGGTGCTGTGCGGCGGCGTGGCTGCTCACCTCCATTGCGGCGAATGTGCATCCGGCCTCCACCATGCGTGCCAATAGAGCATTAAGCTCCAGAGGGTCGGGAGTGGTGTGGGTGGCTGCTACCTCGCAGTCGTCTATTTTGTTGACTACGGTCGAGAGCAGTCCGGCCTTCAGTCCGCGCAGCTTGGCCAGTTCGTAGAGCAGTGTGGCTATGGTGGTCTTGCCGTTGGTGCCGGTCACGCCCACCAGGGTGAGCTTGGCAGAGGGGTATCCGTGCCATGCCGATGCCAGAAGCCCCAGAGCCTCGGATGTATCGGCCACTTTAATCCATACGACCTCAGGCGAGGCATCGGCCGGAATTTCTTCGCAAACCACGGCTGCAGCGCCGTTTTCAACTACCTGCGGTATGAAGCTGTGTCCGTCGACGCGGGTACCGCGCACGGCCACGAATAGCGAGCCCTTGCCCGCAAGGCGCGAGTCGGCAGTTATTGTGCTCATGATGTCGTCGCCGTGGGCGTCGGGGTTGCGTACCTCGAGGGGTTTTATGGCGCCGAGCAGCTTGCACAGGCTATGTAGAGAAGATGAGTCGGATGTAGAGGTGCTCATTCTGTATATTCTTTTTTTAGTTCGTTCTGTATAAATCAGTTCTGGCTCAGGGTGGCAACCACCTTGGTGCCGGGAGCCACAGGCGTGCCGGCCGGCGGATTGATGGCGGTGACGTAGCCGGTACCTTTGAAGTGTACCGTAAGACCGGCTTCTTCAAGCCGCACCAGGGCCTCGCGTATGCCGAAACCGGTGACGTCGGGCACGGTCGAGGGCGATGTCTTGGCATTTGATGTACGCAGGATGCTGGCGTGTGTCAGCTTCAGGTCGTTGTGCAGTATTGACGCGCGCTCGGGCTTCTGAGTGCCGTACAGGGTTGGGGTGGTTGAGGCCACGGGGTTTTCCTTATAGTCCATGCTGTTGTCGAGCAGACCGCGCGAATACAGCTTTATGGCGAGGTTGCGCAGCACGGTGCCACTGGTGGCGGCCGGCCCGTATGGGCCCTGCGGGTCGCTTATCACAACAATGCAGGTGTATTTAGGGTTCTCGTAGGGGAAGAAACCGCAGAAAGCCACACGGTTGTGTTTGCCCTCGCGGTAGCCGCCCTTGAAGGGTACAGACTTGTCTATCTTGCCGTCTTTGGTGCGTGGGCGTTCGAGGGCTATGCCTGCTGTCCCGGTCTTGCCGGCTATGGTCACAATATCGTTTCGCAGGCCTTTGGCGGTGCCGCCTTCGCCCCATACCACGCTGTGCATCATCTCGCGCAGGATGCGGGCATTGCGGGGCGAGCAGATGCTGTCGCGCACGTAGCTTACCTCGATGGTAGAGTCGGTGCCGTCGGGGCGACGCATGGATTTGACCAGACGCGGACGCACGAATTTGCCGTCGTTGGCTATGGCGTTGTATATGGCGCATGTGTAGAGCGGAGGCACCTGGGTGGCATATCCGAATATCATGCGCGAGAGCGACACACGTCCGCCGGCCTTGGGGTCGAGGGTGGGGAAGTAAGGGGTGCGCTCGCGGGCCATGCCGGTGCTGAGTTTGTCGAAGAATCCTATCTTTTTGAGCCTTTCGCGGAACCCGTTGAGGTTGTTTTCCCAATGGGGCGCTATGAGCTTGGTCATGCCTATGTTTGATGAATATTCCATGAAGCGGCTCACGGGCAGATAAGCCGGCGAGTGGGTGTCGCGTATGGGCTTGCCGCCGGCGTATGCGTATGAATGTCCTATGGGGTATGTGGCGTTGAGGTTGACATAGCCGTCCTCAAGGGCGGTGAGCATTGAGATAACCTTGATAACCGAGCCGGGCTCGTAGGCCTGCACTATGTGGTTCATGGCCTCGATGTAGCCGCGGTTGCCCACGGTGTCGCGGTCGAGGTTTGATATGGCCTTGATGTCACCGGTGGCCACTTCCATTATCATCGCGCTGCCCCACTCAGCCTTGCACAGCATGAGCATTTCGCCCAGTTCGTGCTCCAGAAGGTCTTGTATGGTGATGTCGATGGTGGTGGTGATGGTGGTGCCGTTCACGGGCTGTTTCACGGGCCAGTACGACGATCCGCGGGTGAGCATGCGCTTTTTGGCCACGCCGTTTTCGCCGTACAGCATTGCGTCGAGAGCCTGTTCAAGCCCCGATATGCCCCTTACTTCGGGATTCTCTTTGGTCTCGCCCACACGGCCTATGCTCAGCTGTGCCATAGACCCGTAGGGATAGCGGCGCAGCAGCACACGCTCGCTGGTGAAGCCCGAGCGATTGGGGTTTCGCCACCTTTTGAAGTAGGGGAAATTCTTCACCCGCTGCATCTCGTCAAAGGGTATGTGCTTGAGCAGCAGATAAGAGCGCGAACGGTCGGCCTTGGGCTTGTCCATGGGCGCATGCAGATGTGCATACCACTGCTTGCGTGTGCGGTAGGGGTAGTAATGGGCAAGGGTGTCGGCCAGCGAGTCGATGCTCTCGAGGTATTTGAGTTCGTTGATGCGCGATGCGTGGAAGTCGATGCGCACGTTGTAGTAGTTGAGGTTGGTGGCCAGAATGGAGCCGTCGGCCGCAAGAATCTCGCCTCGCAGGGGCTTGATGAGGATTGAATCGCTCATGGTCTTGTCGCCCTTGCTATTCCACTCGTCGGCGTGAATGACGGTGGTGTTGAGCAGAAAGAGCACGCATATACCCGATACAAACAATATGCACCCCGAGATGAATGAATATCGCTTGATGATATGGCGGCGGCGTGTCTTTGCCTCGTTTTTTTTCTTCTTGCGCTTGAATATGGAAGTAAACGATCGTATGTTCATAGGACGGGAGAGTGGGAGAGGTTACTTGTCGATTTTGATTTTGTAAGGCGGACGCTCCTGTATGCGGAGTCCCAGCCCCAGGGTGTCGACCATCTTCTGCATCGACGATTCGCAGGTCGACGACATGTACATGGCGCGTTCGCGCTGAGCCTCGGTACGGGTTATTTCAAGCCGGGTGCGCAGATGTGCCACTGTCTCCATGGCTGTGATGCAGTCAAAACGCACCGAGATGTAGCCCAGAGCCAGGAATATGCCCAGGATGATGACCGGCAGATGCCGTAGAAAAAATTTGCCCGAAACGCCGCCGAGCAGTTCGGGATCCTTTATGTTGAGTTGCTTGAAATTAAAAGCCATTGTTCAGGGAGTGGATGATAGGGGGTAATATACTTGGTTTCAGCCTTGGCGTTGGGCGATGCGTAGTTTGGCGCTGCGGCTGCGCGGATTGGCTTCGACCTCGGCCTCGTCGGCCACAATGGGCTTGGAGTTGAGCAGCTTCAGCGGCAGGTTTGAGCGGCCGAAGAGGTCGGTCTCCACCTTGCCCTCGAAGTTGCCGGCTCGCAGGAAGTTCTTCACCAGGCGGTCTTCGAGCGAGTGATAGGTTATGATGGCAAGGCGTCCGCCGGGGCGCAGGGCGTCAACTGCCTGTTGCAGGAAGCGGCGCAGGGCGTCGAGCTCGCCGTTCACCTCTATGCGCAGGGCCTGGAAAATGCAAGCCAGCTCTTTCTTTTCCTTGCGTTTGTCGATGAATGGAGCCACCACGTCGAGCAGATTGTTGATGGTGTCGATGGGTGCGGCCTTGCGGGCATTGGCTATGGCACGGGCTATGGGGCGCGACTTCTGCACCTCGCCGTAGAGGTAGAGGATGTCGGCCAGACGGCTCTCGCTGTAGTTGTTGACCACATCGTGGGCCGAGATGCCGGCATGGCGGTTCATGCGCATGTCAAGGCGGGCGTCGTTGCGGAATGAGAAGCCGCGTTCGGCATCGTCGAAGTGATGGAACGACACGCCCAAGTCGGCAAGTATGCCGTCGACTTTCTCAACGCCGTAAAACCGCAGGAAGTTGCCTAAGAAACGGAAGTTGCCGTACACCATGGTGAAGCGCGGATCGTCGATGGCTCCGGCCAGCGCGTCCTCGTCTTGATCGAAGCCGTAGAGATGGCCCTCAGGGCCCAATTGCTCCACGATGGCACGCGAATGTCCGCCGCCGCCGTAGGTGGCGTCAACGTACACTCCGTCGGGCTTCAATTTCAAGCCTTCAAGACATTGGGGTAATAAAGCCGGTATATGGTAAACTTCCTGATTCATAATATTTTACATAAAATAGGGCCGGCGGCCCTATTAATTGGGTGTAAAATTACTTAAAAATACGGCAGTTTACAAATGAAAATTCTATAAAAATAGAAAAATGAATAAAAAAAGTTATTAACATCTCGAAAATCCGCTCTTATAGGCATAAGACAGCCCCCTGCGGCAGCGAGTTTGCAAATGCAAACAGACGCCGCAGGGGGCTGTGATATGTGGGGGCAGGCCGCCCGCTGTGTCAATCCTTTTGTTTAGTGGCAGATTGGTTGAAAAACTGATGGCCGATGCGTGCGCTATATGCCTTGCTGTCAGGCTTAAGGCGCAGGAATGTGATGTCGGGCAGCGAGCCGTCGGCATTGCGTGGAAGCAGCAGCTGCGATGCGTCGAGACTCTCGAAGTCGGCATCGGTAAGGCTTATCTCGCCGGGGAATGTGTTGTTGGTGAGCGTGCATTTCCCGGGGTCGAAGTTGGCGCAGTCGCCATTGCCGGCGGTGGGGCGGAACGAGAGGTTGTCGCTGAGGCGGTGCCCGTATCCTTTGACGTCTACGACCTCGGAGGCCGACTTGCGGTTTACCATGTTGTAGTTTAGCCTGTTAGCGTATGATGTGTTGCCCGAGAAGTCAAGACCGCCTAAGTGGTGGTTGGCATAGAAACCGTTCTGTTTGTTGCTCCACGACAGGCAACCGCGCACTACGTTGCGCGGCACGGTGGAGGGTACTTTGGGATTGGCTTTCATGCCATATCCGCCCGACTTGAATCCGGTGCCGTCGCCGCGCGACACGAGGTTGGCGTCAAAGCCGTTTTCCCATGCCCAGCAGTTTTCGATGGTGACGGGAGCCTTGTTGTTGATGAGGTCGTAGCCGTCGTCGCTGTTGCGCCATGCACGGCAGCCGCGCACCACGTTGCCGGTGTACGATTCCTTGTTGAGGTGGAAGCCGAATCCGTCGCAGTTGCCGCCGTAGCCGTTTTCTGATACGGGGTCGTAGTTGTTGTAGGCATCGCAGTTGAGAATCAGGTTGTTGCTCCCGTGTGTGGCGTAAACGCCTATGCCCATGCCGTCGTGCATGTTCACGCGTTCCACTATGCAGTTGCTGCCGCCGAACAGCCCAACGTTGATGCTCTGTGTGTGGCCGGTCTGTGTCACCTGTATGCCCACGATGTCAAAGTCGCGCAGGTGCCAGTGGTCGCCCATGAGGTAGAAGCCCATTATGCGGTTGGGGGTCTTCACCTGCGACAGGTCGATGGTCACCTTCTCGCCGGGATAGCCTGAGAGCAGTATGGGGCGGTCTGCCGTGCCGTTTTTTTCAAGTGCATACACGCAGTCGTAGGCATTTGCGGCATTGTGGAGCATGATTTGGTCGGGGGTGGGGGTGTAGATGCCCTCGCGCAAGAAGATGCTCGTGCCGGGTTGGGCTGCCTCTATGGCCTTGCTTATGGTTTTGTATGGGCTTGTGATTGAGCCGTCGTTAGCGTCGTTGCCCGTTGGAGCTACATAGATTTCGTTGGCCCGCAGTGAGCATGCCATCAAGGCTATTCCGGCTATAAACAGTAAGAATCTTTTCATTTTCAGGAATTTGAGTCGTTGGCGCAAGCGGTTTTCTCCCAGCGGTACAGGCGGTCGCTGGGGCGGACTTTGGCGGGCACGGGTATGGAGAAGGCATCGCCTTTGACGGCTTTATCTACCGAGCGGCAGTCTACCTGAATGTCTTCAACGGTTATCATCATGGCACCGGTGGTGGGCCCGGTGATGATGATTTCATCGCCCACGTGCAGCTCGCCGGCTTCCATTATGAATTCGCCCACACCCAGGCGCGAGAAGTACTTAACGCCCTTGGCCACGTAGTGCTTGACGCGTGTGGCCGATGAGCCGTATTTGCTCGACCATTCGCCCAGGCGTTGGCCCAGATAGTAGCCGTCCCAGAATCCGCGGTTGAAGATTTTAGACAGCTCGGTGTCCCATGCGGCTATCTTCTCGTCGGTGAACTCGCCGGCGGCGATGGCCTCGATGGCCTGTGAGTAGCAACGCACTGCAGTGGCCACGTACTCGGGTCCGCGTGCGCGGCCTTCGATTTTGAACACCTCTACGCCGGCATCTATCATCTTGTTGAGGAAGTGGATGGTCTTGAGGTCTTTGGGCGACATTATGTATTTGTTGTCAACGTTGAGCTCGTCGCCGGTCTCGAGGTCGGTAACGCTGTAGCCGCGGCGGCATATCTGAGTGCAGGCACCGCGGTTGGCGCTGCTGTTCATCTGGTGCAGGCTCAGGTAGCACTTGCCCGACACGGCCATGCAGAGCGCGCCGTGGCAGAACATCTCAATCTTGACGTGCTCGCCCTTGGGGCCGCGGATGTCGTCGCGTATGATGGCTTGGTGTATGGCCTTCACCTGGTCGAGGTTTAGCTCGCGCGCCAGCACCACCACATCGGCAAATTGGGCGTAGAAGCGTACGGCCTCGATGTTTGATACATTGCACTGGGTTGATATATGCACCTCCACACCGCGACTGCGGGCGTATGTTATGGCGGCTATGTCGCTGGCTATGATGGCCGATACGCCGCTTTGGGCCACGGCGTCGATTATCGAGCGCATGTAGTCGAGGTCGGCGTCGTACATTATGGTGTTGACGGTGAGGTACGACTTCACGCCGGCCTCGTGGCATATTGAAGCTATGCGGCGCAGGTCGTCGAGGGTGAAGTTCACGCTTGATTTTGAGCGCATGTTCAGTCCCTCTACCCCGAAGTATACCGAGCCGGCACCGGCGTCGATAGCAGCGGCAAGCGATTCGTAGCTGCCCACCGGAGCCATTATTTCATATTTTGTATTATGCATTATTTATCTATGTTATCGGATGTATATATACACCAAAACCCCGACAGCCTGGGCTTCCGGGTTCAGTGTATCAAAAAACGCCTTCTTGATTAGTTGGCGGGAGTTTCGGCAGGAGTCTCGGCAGCGGGAGCTTCGGCAGCGGGAGCTTCGGCGGCAGGTGCGGCAGCGGCGGGAGCGGGAGTGCCAAACTGATTGGCGGGAGCAGGAGCGGGAGCCGATGTCTGGGTACGGATTACGGTACCGTTGTTAACCTTGGGCATTGTGTAGGCTGAAGCGATCGAGAGAAGCACGATCAGGCCGGCCAAAGTCCAGGTTGTCTTTTCGAGGAAGCTGTTGGTCTGGCGTACACCCATTACTGATGAGGCGTTGCCGAACTGTGATGAAAGGCCGCCGCCTTTCGATTTCTGGATGAGTACGATTCCTATGAGCAGAATCGCAACGATTACGGTCAATACGATGATTACTACGTACATTTTCTATATATTACTTCTAATGATTGTCTTTATATCTGTATGTCAGATGTCCTTGGAATAGCGTTGATTTATAATCAATTTTTCAAGGAAACGCAATTGGTCTGCAAAGTAAATACTTTTTTCCGGATAATTCAAGCTTAAATTAGTTATAATTTCATAAGCGCGCTCAAAACGGCCTTGTTTTATGAAAATTTTAGCAAGACTTTCGCTCAAAAGAGTATTTTTGGTGCTTTCGTGGAGCTTTGGCGGCTTTGCAGGTGCCGGAGTCTTGGCCGGTGCGGCTTCGTGTCGTACCGGAGGTGACGGCGGGGTCTGAGAGCCAACTCCCTGCGAGTGCAGGAAGGCGTCGATAAGCTCGCCCTGCCAGTCGCCCGAGGGTGCTGCGGCCTGTGCATTCTGCTCGTCGCGGGCAAGCTGCTCGGCATAGTCGGGCACGGGGTTGAATATCATGCGTTCGAGCAGGGCATCTTCTTCGGGCGATGAGTGCCCGTAGGTCTCCAGAAACTTGTCAATGGCGTTTTCGGTGGTAGGGCGCTTAAGCTCGGGCTCGGGCGGATAGAACGAGGCAAAATCCTTGCCTGAGGGGTCGATGAGGTTGATAAGCTCGCGGTTGAAGCCGCACATCAGCGCCACACGGGTGCGCATCTCGGCGGTCTCGTCGTCGCTCAGGCGCGTGGCCGCGTACTTTAGCAGCATCGCCGGAGCTATTGCCGAGGCCGGATAGTCGCGCGCTATGCGTCGCAGACTGCTTATGTCGTCATCGGTTAGCTCATGCGGCCTGTCGTTTACCTTTGCTATGATTTCGTTGAGCGAGTCCATTACCAATTGCCGAGTGTTGAGTTGAAAATCAGTTCTACCAGTTCTTTTGAAATCTGCTGGCACAGGTCGTCCTGCACGTCGGTGAGCATGAGCGTGGCATCGAAGTCTCTATAGGCCGAGAATGTCTGGTCGATATCGTTCTTGTCGTTCTTGTTGTCGGTGTATTTCACGCGCACGGTGATTGTGAGGCGGGTCTGCGATGCGTAAGCGTCTTCGGTCACGGCCTGGGGCGATAGGTTGTACCCGGTGATTTCGCCTTCGATCTGCAGGTCAGAGGCGCCGTCGGTGGTGCGCAGACGGGTGTTGCGCGAGATGTAGTCGAGCAGCTCGTTCTCAAAAGTCTGCTGCAAGGGCGGATATACCAGCGCCGCGCGTATGGGGAATTCTGATACGTGCACGGTCTTGTAGACGGTGTAGTCGAGAGCCGATCCGTTGAGCTTGTATGAGGGTATGCATCCGGTCATAACTACGGCCAGCACCAGGGCGCATACGTATCTTATGGTCTTATTCCAATCCATATTCCTTTATTTTACGGTATAGTGTGCGTTGAGAGATTTGCAACTCGTCGGCAGCGGCCTTGCGGTGTCCGCCGTTGCGGTCGAGTGCTTCGCGTATGGCCTGGCGCTCGCGGTCCTGCAGGGTCTGTGGCTGCGGACTGTCGGCGCGCATGGGTTCTTCGGAGTAGCTCACGAAGTCGTCGCCCTTGTCCAGGTCGTGTATGCCGCCGTTCTCCAGTCCCTCAAACCGGTGTGTATTCGGGTGGAAAATGGGGGCGATGGGTGCGGCATCGCTGCGGGCCGGTGTGTCGTTGTACATCAGCTGCGAGCGTGTGGTCAGGGCCTTGGTCATGGGCTGCGGTGCTGCGGCTTCCTTGGGGCGGTTGCTGCTGTCGAGGCGTGCCTCAAGGTCGTCGATGCGGCTTTGCATGCTCATTATCAATCCCATGAGCATGTCGCGCTCGTTCTCGTAGCTGTGGCCGCGGTTTATCACCGCCGGTGAGGTGACAAAAGCGTTGGCCGGCAGATAGCTGCGCAGGGTGTCGGAGCTTATCTCGTTTCCGGCCTCAAACAGGGCTACCTGCTCTATAACATTCTTGAGCTGACGCACATTGCCGGGCCAGCGGCAGCGGTCGAGCACGGCGCGGGCTGTGTCGGAGAGGGTGATGGCCGGCAGGCGCCAACGTTCGGCAAAGTCGCCGGCAAACTTGCGTGCCAGCAGGTTGATGTCGTCGCCACGGTCGCGCAGGGGCGGAATGGTGATCTGCACCGTAGACAGGCGGTAGTAGAGGTCCTCGCGGAAGCGGCCTTCCTCTATGGCGCGCAGCATGTCGACATTGGTCGCCGCCACCACGCGTATGTTGGTCTTCTGCACCTCAGATGAGCCTACTTTGATAAATTCGCCTGATTCGAGCACACGTAGCAGGCGGGCCTGGGTGGTGAGGGGCAGCTCGGCCACCTCGTCGAGAAATATGGTGCCGCCGTTGGCTTCCTCAAAGTAACCCTTGCGCGAGGCCACAGCTCCGGTGAACGCGCCCTTCTCGTGGCCGAACAGCTCCGAGTCGATTGTACCCTCGGGTATGGCGCCGCAGTTCACGGCTATGTACTTGGCATGCTTGCGGGGCGAGTAGGCATGTATGATTTTAGGGAAGAATTCCTTACCCGTACCGCTCTCGCCGGTTATGAGCACCGACAGGTCGATGGGAGCCACACGCAGAGTACGCTCCACCGCCGCTGTGAGCGCCGGAGCATTGCCTATGATGCCAAACCGTTGCTTGGCCTGAAGCACTTCGGCCGATGGGCGTGAGGGGCTTATTTCCATGAGCGCATAGCGTAGGTTTGGGCCTTGAGCCATTCACCGAACTCCTCGGTAGAGCCTTGGTGCTTCATCTGTTCCTCAACACTGATTGGATTGCCAACCGAAACGTGGATGGTGGAATTGCACTTGCGCCATACCTCCGACGGCAAGCGCAAGGTGCGCAGCTGCCACAGGGTTACACCCAACAGGTTGAACAGGAATGAGTTGGTGCCGTGGAAGTAGATAGGTATCACCGGTACCTTGAGCTGTTCGATAAGGCGTATAATATTGGGCTGCCACTCGCGGTCGTTGAGCTGCCACTTCCAGTTGACCTTTGACATGGCGCCGGCGGGGAAAAATCCTATGGGCTGGCCCGAACGCACCTGCTTTATGGCTTCGCGTATGCCGCGGATAGACACAGCCTTCTTGGCAGGGTCGTCGCTCGCGGTCTGGTCTACGGCAATGAAGTTGGGGCGCATGGCGGTGATATGGTTCAGAATCATGTTTACCATCACCTTGTACTCAGGGCGGCGCGAGGCCACCATGTGAATGAGCGAAATGCCGTCGAGCGCACCGAAGGGGTGGTTTGATACGGTGATAAAGGCACCCTCGGGCAGGTTGTCGAGCACCTGTTCGTTATCTATGCGAAGCTTGATGTTGAAGTCATCGAGAAGAAACTTCACAAAAGGAGGTCCGGGATGGTCGAAACCGCGCGAATGTACATCATTCACCTTGTCAACGTCGAGCCAGCTGAGCAGACGGTTGATAAGCTTTTCGTGACCCTTGAGTTTGGGCACCAGCTCCATTATATCCTCCGCGTCGAGCACAGTGCGCTTGACGGGTTTGGCAGCGGCATCCACAGCCGATATATGTTTATCTGTATTTTCCGACATATTCTAAGAGTGTGTTTACTTTTAACACACGATTTAAGTTAATTAAAGAATGTATTTATTTCAAGAGTTTCGCATTAATCCCGGGCCTTTTTTGATGCTTTCCGCCAAGTTTCATCAGTCACATAGCTCGCTATGCTCCTTCTTCAACTTGCGAAAATCATTCAAAAAATACTCTCAGCCTTAACGCGAGTTAAAAGTAAACACACTCTAAAAGTCTTGCAACTTGCAAAGTTACAAAAAAAATTCAATATCAGAAAACGCTAAATCACGGCCGATGCGGGTGATCAAACTCTGAATAGTGTTCGCGGAATAGTGTTTGTGATCCCATACCTGAAAGCAGGTACGACAATACCAACTTAGGAGTCAGGCAAACGTTGTATATTTCGTAAAAAGAAAGACACATCAACACTGTCGGTCTTGCCCGTTCGTGGGACGATAATGGCTGTATTCACGCAAGTCGTTGTAAAGTAAACTTTCTTATCGGCTATTAGTTTTATATAATAAAGAATTATACAAGATGGCTAATTTATTTATCTACACAGGATTGACTATAATGCTAATTGGAGCATTATTTGGTTTCTTTGTGGCGTATAAAGGCTATAAAGAAACGAATTGGAAAGAAGTCAATAAAATCTCGTCGCGAGCACTTTTTATGCGAGGTCCACGCACACCCCAAATGAAAAAATTGATTAATATGTGGCGAATCATAATGATTATTGCGTTTGTTGTCGTAGGTATTGGTATAGCAATAGGATTAAATTGATATTTTGGTCAGGCATGTTGTTAGGTTCAAATACAACAAACAGTGCCAAGCTTCTGCACACACAGATATGCAGAAGCAAGAAATACGAAACAAATATCGCCAAATGATTTTTATTGGGTTAGTATCATAGCCGAGTACCGGGGTCGAGTGATAATATTGAATGGTGGGGTCAGGCCGATTTGTTGTCGGTGACTATCATGTATCCGAGGCCTTGGCGGTTGGAGATGCAGCTGCCGGCGTCGCCGAGCTTGCGTCGCAGGCGCGAGATGTTGGTGTCGACCACGCGTTCGTTGGCTCCCACGCCGTCGGGCCATATTTTCTTGAATATCTCTATGCGCGAGGTGTAGGTGTTGGCGTTGCGGAGCAGCAGCTCGAGGATGGCAAATTCGGTGTTTGAAAGGTTTACGAATTCTTCTTCGATAGTGACGGTTTTTCGGGAAGTGTCGATACGCATTGAACCGATGCGTGTGACATCGCCGCGTTCTTCGGGTGTGCGAGATGTGCGCGAGACTGTCCAGCGGCGCATCACGGCTTTGATGCGTGCGAGCAACTCACGTAGCGAGAATGGCTTGCGCATGCAGTCGTCGGCGCCGGCGTTGAGGGCGTCGATAAGGATGCGTTCGTTGTCAATGCGCGAGCAGTAGATAATGCCAAGCATGTCGCCTACGGGCGATTCTTTGATTTTTTTGATGAGAGAGAGTCCCGTGAAGTCTTGATTTTTGCCATCTACAATCACCAGATGGAAGCTGCGCAGCTCGCGCAGGTCGACTTCGCTTGTGCGGCTGATAACGGCAACGTTGTATCCTTCGCTGCGTAGATTAAGGCTGAGGAGGTCGGTGATAGCCTCTTCGTCATCTACGATTAATATATTACCCAGCGATGTCTGTGGTGCCATGAATGTAATGAATTTGATTGCTGTTTTTTATCGCTATTGTCGTATGAATAGCATTTTATTAGCTCTACACAAAGTAAAATAATAATTTTTAAAAATGCAAGTTTGTAACCATAAGTTACACGTTTTTTTACCGTAATTTAACCAAAAGGCTGTTAATTATACCAAATAGCAATAAAATTGCCATAATTAATAATGTCACAACTATTCGGCGGATGCCAAAGCAAACACGGTGATGGATGTGGCTCCGGCGGCGGTGAGTACGTTGGCGGCCTCGGTGAGTGTGGAGCCGGTGGTGATGATGTCGTCTACCAGACCGATGTGCTTGCCGGCTATGTCGGCGCCCGGGGCGGTTGTCATGCTGCCGGCAATGTTTACCAGTCGCTGCGAGCGGGTCTGCATGGCCTGCGGGCGGTGTCCGCGTATGGCTCGCAGGCAGTTGCGGGCCGGTACTCCGGCGTGATCGGCCAGCACCTCGGCTATGATGGCTGCCTGGTTGTAGCCGCGTATCATGCGCTTGAACAGGTGCATGGGTACGGGTACAAACATGTCTATGCCCTGCAACGCGCCGCAGGCGGCCATATCCTGTGCGAATAGCTCTGTGAGGGCCTTGATAAGCTCGGGGCGACCGTTGTACTTGCCTTCGCGTATAAGGCCGCAAACGGGGTTGGCGTGAGAGTAAGCGAGCCAGGGATAGACGTCGGCCACGGGGGCGGTGCGCGGCAATTTGGCGGCGCGCAGGTCGGCGCGGTTTGCCATGCTCAGCGGCAGCGAGGCTATACAGTGCATGCACAGGGCTTTTTCGCCCTGTACGAGCGTACGTCCGCAGGCTTCACACAGCCGCGGTGCTATCAGTCCGGTGATGATGTCAAACAGTTTCATCACAGCACATATAGCTCTGACGACTTGAAACGGGGCAGGGGGGCTATGTATACCGAGCCGGGATGTATGTCGACGGGCGATGTGGCCGGCACTACCGATACCGAGCGCAGCGAGTTGATCATGGTGGCCATGGCAGTCTCCGGAGTATTGTTGTCGTGGCTGAGGTGGCACAGGAATATGCGGCGCAGCTCGGGGCGGTATGTCTCGGTGAGATAGCGGGCAGTGACTGCGTTGTCCATGTGCCCTATGGCCGAGCGTATGCGGGCCTTGAGGTATTCGGGATAGCGGCCGTGCGACAGCATCTGGTCATCGTAGTTAGCTTCGATCATCAGGGTATTTGCCTGTCGCATGTAGAAGTCGGCACGTTCGGTTATCATGCCCATATCGGTGGCTACTACAAAGGTGGTTTCGCCAAGCCGTATGGCGAAGCCTACGTTGTCGGTGCCGTCGTGCGAGGTTTCGAAGGGTGTCACACGTATGTCGTCAAAGAGATAGTCGTGCTCCTTGAATATGGGCGAGTGGAAGTCCTTGATGCGGCGCGAGAGGTTGTGGCGTCGCAGCATGCCCTCGAGGGTGCGCGGAGTAGCATATAGCAGCATGCCGGGGTGACGGCGCACTATGGCGTAGCAGAAGCGCACGTGGTCGGAGTGGTCGTGTGTGATGAGTATGCCGCGTATGGTGCGTATGTCTATGCCGTTGCGGGCCAACTCGGCCTTGACGAAGTTGTTGTCAACGCCGGCATCAATGAGCAGGCCGCATTCGGGTGTGCCTATGTAGGCGCAGTTGCCGCTGCTGCCCGAGCCTAACGACATGAAACGCAGCTTGTGGCGCGGACGGGTGTATTTATCGTCGAGCACGAAGTCGCTGTCGGGCGATGCCGCGGGCGTATCGGGTGCTGATTCAAGCTTTTCTTCAAATGGCGACATACCGGCGCGCGACTCTGCAGACTCGTCCGAGAACAGGCTCGGAATGTCTTCGAGTGGGCGTGTTGAGCGACGGTTGTATCGTTTTGCCATTTTTTACAGTATAAATTATGAGAAAAGCAGGAATATAGTTGGAATTTTAGAGTAATCGTAGTTTTTGGACCGCCATTTGGCCACCGGCAGAGTTATTATGCTCTCGCGGGCACCGGAGATGTCGGATGCCACGCACAGCAGCAGGTCGCGGGGCAGTTTCTCGCTCATTTCTGCTATAAGGCGATTGTTGCGGTATGGTGTCTCGATGAATATCTGAGTCTGGCGGTGGTTGCGTATGTTGCGTTCCATGTCGCGGAAAGCGGCAGTTCGGGCCTTTGCCTCGATGGGCAGATATCCGTGGAAAGCGAAGCTCTGTCCGTTGAACCCCGAGCCCATGAGCGACATAAGTATGCTCGACGGGCCCACCAGCGGTACTACCTTGATTCCGCGCCGCTGGGCTTCGGCCACCAGGTCGGAACCCGGGTCGGCCACCGCCGGGCAACCGGCCTCGGAGAGTACCCCTATGGGCTGTCCCTGCTCTACGGGAGCCAGCATGGCTGCCACATCGGCTGCCGGGGTGTGCTCGGATAGTTCGGTGAACGAGAGGTCGTCGATGACGATGTCGCGGTCGACCGAGCGCAGGAATCGCCGGGCCGAGCGCACGTTCTCCACCACAAAATGCCTGATCTGCTTGATCAGCTCTACGTTGTAGGTCGGAATTACGCGGCCGGCCGTACCGTCGCTCAGAGGTACCGGAAACAGGTATACAGCTGCTTCTGCAGCAGGACTTTCGCTCATGGTCAGTTGAAGGTCTGGCCCATGCGTATGAGCGCCTTGGCCGGGCTGAGATTATGGTAAAGTATGTCGTACACCGTTTCGAGGATGGGCATGTACACCTTCAGTTCCTTATTGATTATGGTGATGCACTTGGCTGCGTAGTAGCCCTCGGCAGTCTGCTCCATCTCCATGCGGGCTGCGCTTACCGAGTAGCCTCGGCCTATCATAGAGCCGAAGTTGTGGTTGCGCGAGAAACGCGAGTAGGCAGTGACGAGCAGGTCGCCAAGATATACCGAGTCGCAAATCTGGCGCTTGCCGGGAGCTGCGGCTTCGAGGAATCGTTCCATCTCGCGTATTGAGTTGCTCACGAGCATAGCCAGCAGGTTGTCGCCGCCCTTCATGCCGTGTACGATTCCGGCTGCGATGGCGTAGACGTTTTTGAGCACGGCGGCATATTCAATGCCCTCGAGGTCGCTGCTGAGAATGGGAAAGGTGCGCTTGCCCTCGATGAGCCAGGCAAATGAGGCTGCAAGTTCGTGGTCGTGACATCCTATGGTGAGATATGAGGGGCGGTCGAGAGCCACTTCCTCGGCATGGCAGGGGCCTGATATCACCAGCTCGCGGTTGAGGTCTACCCCGAAGTGGTCGGCCATGTAGTCGGTGATAATCTGGTTTTCCTCGGGCGCGATGCCCTTGATTGCGCTGACGATTATCTTGCCGGAGATGTCGACGGTGATTTTCTCCATGTGCGACTTGAAGTAGGGCGAGGGCATGGCCAGCAGCAGCACGTCGGCCTCGCTGCATACCTTGTTGATGTCGGACGAGAATTCGATGCGGTCTACATCGAAGTTCACATCGGTTATGTAGGCCGGGTTGTGGCCCAGTCGCTTGAACTCGTCAATGCGGTCGTCGCGCCGCATGTACCACATTATGGTCTTGCAGTTCTGAAGCAGCAGCTTGGCCAGGGCAGTAGCCCAGCTGCCACCGCCCAGAACGGCCACTTTACCTAAATTCTCAATCATGATATCAGCAGTTATTTACCGGCGTTTTCAATCCACACTTCAATTTCCTGAGGAGTGGGGTTCTTGAGGCCAAGCTTGTATTTCTTGTTGATGCCGCAGAGTTCCTGGAAGAGTTTGCCTGCCACAGCACCCGACAGAGCTGCCACGGTGAGCACACCGGCCTTCTGCACGGGAGCTACCCATTCTTCGGGCACGCCTATGGCTGTGAAAGCCTCGGCCTTGTCGCGTTTTTCCACCTTCTCGGGGCGCATCTGCGGGAAGAGAAGTACCTCTTGTATGGCAGTCTGTCCGGTCATGAGCATCACCAGGCGGTCCATGCCTATGCCCATGCCCGATGTGGGGGGCATACCGTACTCGAGGGCGCGGATAAAGTCGCCGTCGATAATCATGGCCTCGTCGTCGCCGCGGTCGGCCAGGCGCATCTGCTCGGCAAAGCGTTCGTACTGGTCTATGGGGTCGTTGAGCTCGGAGTATGCGTTGGCCAGCTCCTTGCCGTTTACCATCAGCTCAAAGCGTTCGGTAAGCTCGGGGTTGTTGCGGTGGCGCTTGGTCAGGGGCGACATCTCTATGGGGTAGTCGGTGATGAAGGTGGGCTGGATGTACTTGCCCTCGCACTTCTCGCCGAAAATCTCGTCGATAAGCTTGCCCTTGCCCATAGAGTCGTCAACCTCAATGCCGAGGTCCTTGGCTACCTGACGCAGCTGAGCCTCGTCCATGCCGGTGATGTCAACGCCGGTATGGTCCTTGATGGCCTGGGCCATGGTAACGCGCGGGAAGGGAGCCTTGAACGATATCACGTTGTCGCCTACCTTCACTTCGTGGGTGCCGTTCACGTCCATGCAGATCTTTTCGAGCATGCGTTCGGTGAAGGCCATCATCCAGTTGTAGTCCTTGTAGGCCACATATATTTCCATGCAGGTGAACTCGGGGTTGTGGGTGCGGTCCATACCCTCGTTGCGGAAGTTCTTGGAGAACTCATACACGCCGTCGAATCCGCCCACGATAAGGCGTTTGAGATAAAGCTCGTCGGCGATACGCAGATACAGAGGAATGTCGAGGGCGTTGTGGTGAGTGATGAACGGACGTGCCGATGCACCGCCGGGGATGGATTGCAGTATGGGAGTTTCCACCTCTATATAACCGGCATTGTTGAAGTATTCGCGCATGGAGGTGTAAACCTTGGTGCGCTTGAGGAATATTTCCTTAATGCCGTCGTTGACAACAAGGTCTACGTAGCGGCGGCGGAAGCGCAGCTCGGGGTCGTCAAAGGCGTCGTATGTCACGCCGTCCTTCACCTTAACGATAGGCAGGGGGCGCAGGCTTTTGGAGAGCACTGTGAGCTCGCGGGCGTGAACCGAGATTTCACCGGTCTGAGTGCGGAAAACAAAGCCCTTCACACCGATGAAGTCGCCAATGTCGAGAAGTTTCTTGAACACGGTGTTGTACAATTCCTTATCTTCGCCGGGGCAAATTTCGTCGCGCGACACATATACCTGTATGCGACCGTCGGCGTCCTGAAGTTCAACAAACGAAGCCTTGCCCATAATGCGGCGGCTCATTATACGACCGGCAATGCACACCTCGCGCTGAGGCGCATCGTCGGCAAACGATTCCTTGATTTCAACGCTACGGGCATCAACCGGATATTCGGCAGCGGGATAAGGATCAATGCCCATATCGCGCAGACCTTGCAGGGAATTGCGGCGGATTATCTCCTGCTCGCTCAGTTCAAGAATATTCATATATTGTAAGAAACTATTTTTTATGCAAAACTATTTTAAATCAGTTGTAATTGAACCTTTTCGGTAACCCGTTGGGCTTAAACGAAAATATCCACGCAAAGTTAATGATTTTAAGCCGAATTGACAAATAAAAATCACGGTGGTTAAAAATAGTTGTAACTTCTTGACTTTACCGCTTTTAAGTGTTATAGTCTGATAAATAGGATTATAGCCTTTAAAAGCGGCAAAGTCAAGAAGTTACAACAAATAGTTGATATCCACAAATCTAAAACCACATAGTGGCTTTATAATTCGTTGCTATCTCATCGTGATTTTACAGGTCTGATATTCGCTCCGATTGCATGAGACGATCCAATAGATACTGTTTTATAATCTTCGGGTATATAGAAATACAAACTTTGCTGTTTGCTGTCATTAGCCCTTACAGTGGAAATCCAATATTCTCCTATATCGGCATAATCAATCAGCTTGTCGAGGCTTCTGTATCCGGCAGCCGGTAAGAATATTGAATTCCCGTTTGGGCCGGTAACTTTATAGCCCAAGGTACCCTTATTGAATACTTTCTCCCACTTACACTTTGCAATCAGTTCACGAACTTCTGTTTCGGTTGGTATTCGCCAACCATCGCCAAGAGTAACGTGGGCGGCATCATACTCGGTGCTTGTTATATCATGATAGTTGCCAGCGGCAAAAGCCCAATTATCAATATCATATCTATCTTTATTAGGAACTACTTCACCCCAAGCGAAATAGTCGCCTTTATCATCAGGAGCATAAGCCCCTAAATTACAAGATGACCAAAGGACGCTCAAACCCAAGTCTACAGTTGAAATATCCTCCAAATCAAGAGCTTTTGTGGTGACGGATATTACCGGACTGACAGTTTGGTAAGCAAACATGCCATCTTCTATGACACCCCAAGCGCTGATTTCATATTTTTTTCCGGGGTTCAATTCGTTAACTCTTATTTTGAAAATATCATCACAGTAAGCAAAATCAGATAAATATATCTTTTCGCCTTCATCAGAAATGCCTGACTCTTTAACAACAGCTCCTACTTTGGCAAACATATAATTATGTGGATTTTTATAATCCATTATGATATTGAAACTTGCAGAAGTTATATCTGTTATTGATACCAAATTATATTGATAATCACTATTTAAGCCATAGTAAACAGGTCGAACATTCATGCCAATATAGGCTTCTCTTGCTGCTATCTGTTTACGTGTATTGTCAAATTTAAAGGATATTGCATTTCCATTGTATTTATTGACAAATGCGTCATCCTTGGCAGATGTCCAGTAGCATCCGGCCGTTTTTTCTTCATTATTATCAGACTGCTGTTTGTAACCACCTACAGGCAAGAATATGCTGTTGCCGTTGATTCCCTTCACCAAATATCCGGGAACACCTTTGTTAGTTCCCCATATCCACTCGCATTTCGTTGCCAATTCTTCGAATTCTTTTGGTGAAGGCATTCTCCAATTCTTGTCAAGATTAGCTCTTGCTGCATCATAATTTCTTGTGTACTGAATTGTTTTAAAAGGAGCAACGTTTATGCCGTCAGCATAAAAATCCTTCTCAACTGTTTCACTCCAACTGAAGTATGCACCATATTCCTCGGGTGAGTTTGCACCTACATTAGATGAACGCCATTTAACACTCAGGCCGAGGTCGATTATTTCCCCCTCGGTAGGCACGAGTTCATTGTCAGTGTATCTTTCTTCTCCAAAGTATATCTGGCTGATGTCGGATGCAGAAAGCGAAATTATTTCGTCTGACGTTTTGCGAATTTTGATGTAGTTATCCGCATGTGCCATTGTCATTGACAAGAGCATTGTGATGATACATAGCAGACCCTTTTTCATGGCTTGACTATTTTTATGGATTTTGATTGGTTTATTGACACGATGTATATTCCGGCTTGCAAATTCGAATAATCTACAACAATGATATCTTCCGAATATTCAATGTTACATGACATCCTTACTCCGGCCAAATTGTAAACAGCTAAATTACTGTCTTTATCAACTCCTGATATTTTTAGAGCATTGTCGGCAACTTCAATAACTATATCTTCAGTCAAAATATCCGACTTGATTCCTGCAACTTGTTTAAAATCAAGTCTGTCAATTTCATTCATTTTATACATGGCTTGAAAATCACCGCAACTAAACATTACTTCGTCAAAGCCTATCTCTATATTGGGAGAGTCGGAAAACATGAATGTTATTGTGGAATTGTCTTTGAGGTAAAGAGTAAAGCCTTGTGATGATTCTTGAGAATAAGCTAATAGCGGGAATAAGATTCCTGCCATCAGTGCAATAAGTCTATTAAATCTCATAGATACAATTTGAATTTTACTGACGAACAAAGTTAATGATTTTAAGCCGAATTGACAAATAAAAACTTGCAATGCTGAAAAATTGTGCGTAACTTTGCAGCCGAAATCTAATGTGGACAGATTTGGCTGCTTGCAACCACTCAAAAAAATGCTAAAATTGCAACGTGTCGCGGCGTTGTGCCCGGCGCGATAGCCAAATCGCCCGCTGTGCTCCGATGTGTGAGCATCGCGGCTTTTTTATTTATCAACCAATTGTTATTTTTTTTGGCTATGAACTATCTATTTACTTCCGAATCAGTATCAGAAGGCCATCCCGATAAGGTGGCCGACCAGATTTCAGACGCAGTTCTCGACGAATTTCTTGCCCGCGATCCATCGTCGAAGGTGGCTTGCGAGACTATGGTTACCACCGGCCAGATTATCGTGGCCGGCGAAATCCGTTCAGAGGCATACGTCGATATCATGAATGTGGCCCGCAACGTGGCCTGCGAGATAGGCTACGACCGCTCGGACCTGGGCTTTGACGGCGCTTCGTGCGGCGTGCTGCTGGCCGTGCACGAGCAGAGCCAGGACATCAACCGCGGTGTAGACCGCGAGGATCCCCAGGACCAGGGTGCCGGCGACCAGGGCATGATGTTTGGCTATGCCACCAACGAGACTCCCCTCTACATACCTCTCACACTCGCCATGAGCCACGCTCTGCTCATGGAGCTGGCCGTGATACGCCGCGAGGGTGTGGACATGACCTATCTGCGTCCCGACTCAAAGAGTCAGGTGACAGTGGAATACGACGAAAACGGCAACCCCGTGAAGGTTGACACCATAGTGATCTCGACCCAGCACGACGAATTCATAAAGCCCGACGAGAACACCACGCAGGCCGAGGCCGACACCCGTATGCACGACATCATAGCCCGCGATGTGCGCGACGTGCTGCTGCCCCGCACTCTGGCCAATCTGCCCGAGCATCTGCGCCATCTCATCACCTCCGAGACACGCCTGCTGGTGAACCCCACCGGCAAGTTTGTGGTAGGCGGCCCCAACGGCGACACCGGTCTTACCGGACGCAAGATTATCGTTGACACCTACGGTGGCCACGGCGCACACGGCGGTGGCGCATTCTCGGGCAAAGACCCCTCAAAGGTAGACCGCTCGGCAGCATACGCCGCCCGCCATATAGCCAAGAACCTCGTGGCCGCCGGCGTGGCCGACCGCGCTCTGGTGCAGGTGGCATACGCCATAGGTGTGGCACAGCCCGTGAGCCTGAACGTAAATACCTACGGTACAGCCCATGTAGGCATGAGCGATGCCGAGATATCGCATAAGGTGTCGGAACTGTTCGACATGCGTCCGGCGTCAATCGAGAGCCGTCTCAAACTGCGCAATCCCATCTATCGCGAGACCGCCTCGTACGGCCACATGGGTCGCACGCCCCGCACCGTCACCAAGACATTCCAGGCCTTTGGCGAAGAGCCCCGCAGCATGACCGTGGAACTCTTCACCTGGGAGAAACTCGACATGGTAGACAAGGTGAAGGAAGCCTTCAAACTCTGAAAAATCTTATGAGAGATATGGAAAAATGCCCGAATTTCGGGCGTTTTTCCATTTTTCACTATTAAAGTTGTGGTTTTACCCGAAAAAAATTGTATCTTTGTGCGCTTATTGCCAATCAATGACACCAATCATAGGAAAAAATAATCAATAAACGCTAAATAATTAAATGGCAACACTCGAAAAAATCCGTAACAAGTCGGTATTGCTTTTTGTCATTATCATCGTGGCATTGCTCGCCTTCATTCTCGGTGACTTCCTCACTTCGGGACGCACCTACTTTGGCGGCGGCACAACCGTGGCACAGGCCGGTAAGGCAAAAGTAGATTATCACGACTATCAGGCTCGTCTGAACGCTGTCACAGAGAATTCGCGCAACCAGCAGCAGTCTCCCGACAACGACATGCTCTCGCAGCAGGTGCTCCAGCAGATGCTTCTTGAGAAGATGCAGAAGAACGAATACGAAGCCCTTGGTATCGTAGTTACCGACAAGGAGCTTACCCAGGCTCTCACCGGCGAGACTCCCCATCCCGCAGCCCAGCAGTTTATCTACACCATGTCGCAGCAGCTCGGTCTGCCCGCTCCCTCGGGTCAGGCTGTGTACGATGCCATGATGAATCCTCAGAAGTATGGCCTTCCCCCCGAAGCCGGCGCTCAGCTCAAGCAGTACTGGGCAAGCCTCGAACAGGGTGTTGAAGCCGCGCTCCTGGCCGAAAAGTTCGACCGTCTGATGTCGGGTCTTTTCACCGCCAACGAGCTCGACGCCCAGAGCACATATAATAATGTGGCCACAACCCGCCATATCAGCTATGCAGCCAAGGATTATTCTTCGATTCCCGACGACCAGATCAAGCTCTCTGACGACGATCTGCGCGCCGCTTACAACGAAGACAAAGCCATGTATCGCATCAACGAGCCCCTGCGCTCGGTTGACTACATCGTGGTTTCAATCGAACCATCTCAGGAAGACCGCGTAGCCGGACAGAAAGAAGTTGAAGACGCCATCATGGCTCTCCGTGCCGAAGAAGGCACCGCTTCTGTTGCCGCCAACTCAAAGTTTGTGGTTAACAACGGTTCTGCCACACGCGCCCAGATTTCCGACACCCGTTTCAAGGAATTTGTCGACACAGCCGCTATCGGCGACGTAGTTCTGCTCAACAACGTCGGCGACCGCTACAATATCGTCAAGCTTCTTGGCAAGTCGCTCGAAATCGACTCTATCAACATCTCTATGATGGCCCGCGCCGACGGTGCTTCGGCCGACTCGCTCCTTGCCCAGCTCAAGGCCGGCAAGACATACGCCGAACTCATCGACAACCAGACCGTAATGGGTCAGGACAGCGTATGGGCTTCGCTCGCCGCTCCCGGCATTCCCCAGGCTCTCAAGGATGCCCTCACAAGCAACCCCGTGGGTGACACATTCATCTTCACTGATTCAATCCAGGGCAACCCCACCCCCACCATCTACCGCATCAACCGTCGCCACGTTCCCGTCAATCTCTACGAGCTTGCTTCGATCGACTACACAATCGACCCCTCGCAGGCTACACTCGACAAGCTCTCAAGCGACCTCAATACATTCGTGAGCAACAACTCATCGGCTGCCGACTTTGCCAAGAACGCTTCAGAAGCCGGCTACAACCTGCTCTCGACTCCCGTATCAGCCTCTTCATCGCGTCTGGCCAACCTCGCCGACACCCGCTCGGTGCTCAAGTGGATCATGAACGCCAAGAAGGGTCAGGTGATGCCCGTATATCAGGACAACAAGCAGACCTACATGCTTGCTGTAGCCCTCAAGGGCGTATATGACGGCGAATATCTGCCCTACGACAGCGAGCTTATAGCCGATGCCGTCAAGCAGAAAGCAATGCGCAACAAGAAGGCCCAGCAGCTCATCAGCCAGTACAAGGGCAAAGCAAGCGACGTTGCAGGCTATGCCAAGCTCATGGGTGTTGAAGTGCAGACAGGCGACGCTATGTTCAACTCGCCCATGCTTGCCAACCTCGGCTTTGGCGAAAGCACTCTCCAGGGTGCCGTGGCAGCTGCCAAGCAGGGTGCCGTCGTTGGTCCCGTTGAAGGCAACAATGCCGTAGTGGTATTTGTAGTTACCGGCGACGATAAGGACAACCGCGAATACACCTTCGGCGAATACGCCAACCAGTTCAACCGCCTGCTCGGTATCGGCGGCGTGCGTCCCATGCAGGACGTTGAACGCTTCACCCTCCTGCTCGGCGACGAAAAGATTGAGAACAACAGCCTCAACTTCGTCCAGGGCGTAGGTGAATAATCATCAAGCAATTCAATAAGCCATAACATAATGGGGTGGGCCGGAGAAAATCAATTTCTGCGGCCCATCTTTTTTTACCATGACAAACAAGATGCAATGGCCGCGCCTGATAAGCGACAAGCGTTTCGGCCTCGAAGATTACCATGACCCGCACAAGAACGGCGTGCGCACCGACTTCCGCCGCGACTACGACCGCCTTGTGTTCTCGTCGCCTTTCCGGCGTCTGCAAAACAAGACCCAGGTATTCCCGCTACCCGGCAGTATCTTCGTGCACAACCGCCTTACACACTCAATGGAGGTGGCATGTGTGGGCAAGTCAATGGCCGACGAGATAGCCACCGGCCTGCGCAACCGCTATGCCGGCGCCGAGTGGGTGGACTGCTTCAACCATATAGGCGACATAACGGCAGCAGCATGCCTGGCACACGACCTCGGCAACCCTCCCTTCGGGCATTCGGGCGAGAAGGCCATATCCACATTCTTCAGCGAAGGCGCCGGGCGCGTATTGCAGCCACGGCTCACCGAAAGTCAGTGGAACGATCTCATACACTTTGAGGGAAACGCCAATGCCTTCCGCGTGCTCACCCACCAGTTCAAGGGGCGGCGCAAGGGCGGATTTGCCATGACCTATTCAATGCTGGCTTCGATAGTGAAGTATCCCTTTGAAAGCCGTCTGGCTACCAAAAACAAATTCGGATTTTTCAGCACCGAGCTGCCCGATTTTCTTAAAGTTGCCGCCGAGCTGGGCATGATTTCCAATCCCGGTCCGGCCGGCGAGGTGCGCTATGCACGTCATCCGTTGGTCTACATAGTCGAGGCTGCCGACGACATCTGTTATGAGGTGATGGACATAGAGGATGCACATAAGCTCAAGATTCTATCCACTCAGCAGGTGATAGATGCCTTCCTGAGCTTCTTCACCGACGACCGTCGCGGTCGCATGCAGGAGGTGATGGATTCGGTCTCAGACCCCAACGAGAAGATTGCCTATCTGCGCTCGTGCGTGGTCGGTACGCTGGTAAGGCGCTGTGCCGAGGCTTTCCTGAGCCATGAGGACGAGATTCTCCAAGGCTCGTTCAAGGGTTCCTTGCTCGAACATATTCCAGAGCTCGAACGTAGTGCATACGCCCGTTGCAACAATCTGTCGTGGGAAAAGATATACTGCGCCGGCGACGTTGTGGATATTGAACTTGCCGGTAACCGCATCATCACCTTCCTGCTCGAAAAGCTCACAGGCGCAGTGCTCGAACCCGACCTCAACTATTCAAAGCTGCTGCTGGCCAAGTTCCCCGACCAGTACGACATACATGCGCCCACTCTGTTTGGCCGCATACAGGCCGTGCTCGACCACGTGAGCGCGATGACCGACGTATATGCCCTCGACCTCTACCGCAAGCTTAACGGCATACAGCTACGTATAGAAAACTAACCATGACCAAGAGCTTGTTTAACAACAAATGTGAACGACAGGGTCTCATCTTTTGGAGCGGATTTCACGTTGCGTTGAAGGAGTGTACTTGATGTACACGACTGAAACAAAGCGTGAAAGACGCCCAAAAGATGAGATGCAAAAGTAACTTTCACATATAGCTCTTACAATGATATGATATAAAATAAAATTAAATTAAACGTGATTATAGAAATGTTAAAATCCCAGGACGGCCATTAGTTGGCGCTTATGCCGCTTGTCTTCGGTCGTTTGCGGCAAGCAAACTCCCTCATCCTCACGACATCATCGCTCAACTACTGACCGCCCTGTCGTTAACATTTGTTGTTAAACAAGCTCTAAATAATCCCATGAAACCTAAATCATTATTACAATTTATGCTGCTGTCATGCGCCGCTACAGCCCCTGTGGCCACGGCGCAGAATGCCCTCATCGAGAACAACCGCATGATGTGGGGCTCGATAACCAAATCCGGCGAAAATCTTACCAACGTAAACGAACTCAAGGCCCATCGCGGCAAGTTGCTGCTCACATGGCGCATGCTTCCCGGCGAGGGCGTGTCTACGGCCTTTGATGTATACAAGGTCAACAGCGACGGCCGCGTGAAGATGAACGATAGCGCCATCACAGGTAAATCAAACTTCCAGGTGCCTGCCGAATATCTCGTGGAGGGTGTCGACAATACTTTCGAGGTAAGCTTTGCCGGCGAAAGTGCCGTTCTTGACTCATATACCATGCCGGCCGAGCAACTCAAGGAGCGTCGTCCGTACTTCTCGATCTACCTGAAGGACACTGCCGATGACCAAAATATCAATGATGTTCCGGAATACATCTCAAACGATGCCACCGTGGGCGACCTCGACGGCGACGGTGAGTATGAGATAGTGCTGGCACGCTTCGCCCACGGATACGAAGAGGGCTACATGCCCCGCAGCCGCGTGATAATGGAGGCTTACAAGCTCGACGGCACGTGGATGTGGCGTGTGGTATGCGGCAACAATGTGGCCGCTCAAAACGCAATTGCAATGATTGTGGCTGATGTGGATGGTGACGGCAAGGAAGAAGTGGCCATACGCTCGTCTGAAGGCACTGTATTCGGCGACGGAGAGCGTATAGGTGATACCAACGGTGACGGAATCACCGACTATGCCGAAAACGGAAAATACAACAGTCGCGCTCCCGAATTTGTATCGGTAATCGACGGCACCACCGGTGCCGAGAAGGCCCGCGCACCCTTCATCCCCATCAACACATCAGAGGATTGGGGCGACAACTACTTCAAGCGCGCCAACAGTCTGCGTATGTGCGCTGCCAAGCTGCTCCCCGGCGGCAATTTCCAGATAGTGGCATGTCGTGGCGTGTATGCCAAGATGGAGCTTGAAGCATGGGAATACGTCCCCGGCAGCAAGGATATGAAGCATGTGTGGAAATTCTCTACCAACGACTATCCCGCATATCTCAGCCAGGGCAACCATCAGCTGTCGGTGGCCGATGTTGACGGCGATGGATACGACGAAATAACCTACGGTGCCTGCGCCATAGACCACGACGGCACCGGCCTGTACTCCACCCGCCTGGGCCACGGCGACATGCTCCACGTGGGCAAATTCATCCAGGACCGCCCGGGGCTGCAGTGCTTCCAGTGCTTCGAGACCGGCCTTACACGCTGCGCCCTGCGCGATGCCGCCACCGGCGAGATTCTGTGGAAACTCGATGCCGCTGAGCCCGGCGACGAAGGCCGTGCTCTCATTGCCGACATCGACAAGTACAATCCCGGATACGAATGTTGGGTGTACGACCGTCAGCTCTACGATACATCCGGCAACATAATCGAGGGTCAGGCTGCCGCATCGACCAACTTCCCTATATGGTTTACCGGCTCGCTCAACCGTCAGCTCATCGACGGCGACCGCATTGACTGCTTCGACCGCGACATGACCAACCGCCGCGTGTTCACCATCTACCGCTATCCCATCACCACCATCAACGACACCAAGAAGAATCCTCTGTTCTACGGCGATATCCTCGGCGACTGGCGCGAGGAAATCATTCTGCCCCATTATCATGCCACCGACAAGGCCGGCAAGTTTGCATGTTCCGACTCAAAGGAAATCATGATATTCTCAACATGGTACCCCTCAGACTACGGTTTCCCGTTCCTTGCCTCGGATGATGTGTATTTCAAGGGCATGAAGCATGAGCAGATGGGCTACAACACACCCCTGCACATGGGCACATATTTCGGCTCCGACATGCCCTTGGCATCGGTTAGCGATATAGTGGCCGAGCAGAGTGGATGCACGCTCAATGTGGCCGACGGCAACCTCGTATTCTCGCAGGAACCCGACTTCGTGCGCCTTGTGGGCTTCGACGGCCGCACAGTACTCAGTATTGACCGCCCCGGTGTAGCCAAGATTTCCATCAGCGACATAGCACCGGGCTTCTATATCGTATCATACGGCTGCCCCGTGACAGGCACAGTCAAGAGCCTCAAATGCGCCGTAAGGTGATACCTTTCGTATAAACATGACATCCGCCAAGGATGTCTGTCACATAGTAATTCGGTATAATAGAAGACCATTTTCGTGACCTCACGAAAATGGTCTTCTATTATAATTTTGGTAATTGCTTTGTTGTAATTCCAATTCCGATACTGCTTTCTTCGGATGCCGGATTCCTTACGATTCCGGTTTATTTGAGCTCGCGGGTCATTTTTATGCCTTCTTTCACGGGGATGGTGAAGGCTGTCATCAGCGAGGTGTCTTCTGAATTGTAGCGTATGTGGTAGCGTTCGGGGCCTACGAAGTCTATGATGAATTCGGCGGTGTCGACGGGCGATTCTCCGCGGCGGTCGAATGTGAGGCGCTCTTCCACTATGATGTCGAAGCCGCTGTGGTTTATGGCCAGCGATGCGGCTCCCATATCGCTCACGTCGGGCAGTCCGCG
Source organism: uncultured Bacteroidales bacterium (assembly GCA_947072905.1). Taxonomy (GTDB): domain Bacteria; phylum Bacteroidota; class Bacteroidia; order Bacteroidales; family Muribaculaceae; genus CAG-873. The sequence goes on along the minus strand of CAMTKF010000009.1, from coordinate 12,971 downwards.
GCGTATGATGTGTATGCGGCGGTTGTCGTCAACCCACATATCGAGGGCCGGAGCAGCGTTGTCGCCCGAGTAATACAGGCGTCCGGGCACGGTATGCAGCACCGAGTGGCTGCGCCTGCGTGGCAGCGATACCACGGCCAGTGCGCCCGCGGCTATCGTGCCTGTGATTACATAAAATTCTATAGTGTTGAACCAGCTCACATGAATATTTTTAAGAATAATGTAGCAACGTACACGTAGATTATAAGGCCTACTATGTCGTTCATAATCTGAATGAAGGGTCCCGAGGCTATGGCGGGGTTGATTTTAAGCTTCTCAAGCGAGAGTGGCACCACCGTGCCGAGCAGCGAGGCAAACATCACCACCGAGAACAGCGATGCCGCCACCGAGATGGTCACTGCAAAATTATCGGGAAGCATGATTAGGTTGTATATGAATATCACCGCCGACAGGATAGTGGCATTCAGCAATCCTATAAGTATCTCTTTACCGAGCTGTTTTGAAAATTCGGTGATTTCGAGCGAGCCGTTGGCCAGACCCTGCACCACGATGGCCGATGCCTGCACGCCCACGTTACCGCCCGTGCCGCCTATGATGGGTATGAACAGCGCAAGGGCTGTGACGGCATGCAGCTGATCTTCAAATCCGCCCAGAATCAGCGAGGCCAGAATACCCGAGCCTATGCCTATGAGCAGCCATGGAATGCGCGCCTTGAGCTGCGCGAATATGGTATCGTCGGCGTCTACGTCAGACGAGATACCCGAGGCCAGCTGGTAGTCGCGTTCCGAAGATTCGCGCACCTGGTCCATCACGTCGTCGACGGTTATACGGCCCAGCAGTCGTCCTATGGAGTCTACCACCGGCATAGCCACAAGGTCGTACTTCTCAAAGTCGAGGGCCACCTCGTCGATGGGCGTATCGGCCTTCACAGCCAGGGGGTCGGTCTCCATCACGTGCTTGATTTTAGACACCGAGGGGTGGGTGATCATCTTCTTCAGCGGAAAAATGCCTTTGAGCTTGTAGTCGTTGTCTACTACGTACACGTAGTATATTTCGTCCATTTCCTCGGCCTGCGAGCGCATTTCCTTAATGCACTCGGGCATAGACATGTTTTCGTTCACCACAATCATTTCGGTGCCCATAAGGCCGCCGGCGGTGTCTTCGTCGTACTTCAGCAGGTCTATGATGTCGCCGGCCTGCTCCACGTCGTCGAGGTGCGAGAGAATCTCGTCGCGGTCTTCCTCGTCAAGCTGCTGTATGATGTCGACGGCATCGTCGGTATCGAGGTGTTCGATCTGCTTGGCGATTTCCTCGGTGGGCATGTCCTCGAGAAGCTTCAGACGGTCGTCCTCGTCAAGCTCCATGAGCACATCGGCCGCGGTCTCCTCATCGAGAAGTTTAAACAGAAATTCCGCTTCCTCAATGTCGAGGTTCTGATAAAGCTCGGCTATATCGGCCGGATGCAGAGTGGTAAGTTTACGGCGAGCCTCCTCGGCATCCTTGTGCCGAATTATCTCGCGTATTTCATCAAGCTGTTCTGTTGTAAATTCTTTCATGACCTCAGGGAAGCTATAATATTAGTGAGTTCAACGAACTGTTCTACCGACAGTTGCTCGGGCCGCAGGGCACCGTAGGGGCAGTCGGCCGGGAATGCCACCCCGGGAGGCAGCAGCGACTTGGCCGAATTGCGTATGGTCTTGCGCCGCTGGCCGAAAGTCACCTTCACCACGGTGCGCATCAGGGCAAAGTCGCAGCCGGGGTCGGTGATGCCGTTGCGTCGCAGGCGCAGCACACCGCTCTTTACCTTTGGCGGGGGATTGAATACATGCTCGGGTACGGTGAAGAGGTATTCGCAGTCGTACCACAGCTGAAGCAGCACGCTGAGTATGCCGCGGGTCTTGCTGCCCTCGCGGGCGCAGATGCGTTCGGCCACCTCGCGTTGCAGCATACCGGCACATTCGTCCACAAGGTGGCGGTTGTCGAGTACCTTGAAGAATATCTGCGATGATATGTTGTAGGGATAGTTGCCTATGATGCACATTTTGCGGCCGCCGGTGAGCGAGGCCAGGTCGAGCTGCAGGAAGTCGGCCTCAACTATGCGTTCGGGCTTCAAGCCGCCCACATGCCCTTGCTTGAGATATTCAACGCTCTCAGAGTCAAGTTCAACTACTGTGAGGTCGCGGCCTGCGTCGAGCAGAAATTGGGTTAAGACACCCATGCCGGGGCCGACTTCCACAACCGGCAGATCGGGACAATCGTCAATCGTAGCTGCGATGCGGGCTGCTACGTTCAAGTCAGTAAGGAAGTGCTGTCCGAGCGATTTCTTGGGTTTTACCTTAGCCATAATTTCATTATTATTATATAACGTATTTACAAAATTAGGCAAAATCCCCGAAAAACGGGCTGTTTTTTCGGATTTTCGTGCCTGTGGGGGCGAAAAAAATCCCGAATCGTGTACTTATTCGGGGTTTTCGTTGTTGCGGATGAGCAGAAAGTTGGGGGCTTTGTATTTGAATGTTATCAGCCCTGAGCGGATGAGGTTTACCGTGAGGTTGTCGGCACGGCGTTGCGACATTTCCATCGCTATGGCTATGCTGCGGTTGTCCACCCCCTCGGGGTTGGCGTCAAGAAAGGCCATAAGCCGCTCTACTGTAGCGTCGAGCCTGAACTGAATGGGGCTTTGGCTTTCCCAGGCGCGTACCATCAGCGGATGCGCCACTATGTTCTCGTCGGCCACGCGGTAGTATGCCCGCCAGCGCCCGTCGGCTTCCTTGCAGCGCACGGGCTTGCATAGGGCGCGTGGTATGCTGGCCTGGATAACCACGGTGTTGGCGGCCACGCTGTAGGCTGTGAATTCCACCTCCACCGAGGGGCTGCACAGCAGGCGGGCGGCCTGTTCAACCACATATACGTCTTCCTCGTCGCGCACACCGGCAATGGTGCCGTTGTCTTTCACGCCGATGAGCAGACGTCCCCCTTCGGCGTTGGCGAAGGCCGACACCGAGTGGGCTATCTTATGGGCGTTGTCAATGGTGAGTTTGAAGTCCTGCCGGCTGTGTTCGCCTTCTGCCACAAGTGAGGCTATGTATCGCCGGCCACGTATGGTAGGGAGGTCTTTCACAGACGTTTGAGCAGATTGATGAGGGTGTTGAATGTAGACTGGGGCGCGTCTTCCCAGAAGTTGGCATACTGGGCTATGTTGTCGGCTGCACCGGGGGTGTCGCTGATAACGCGGATAGCCACAAAGGGTACGTTCTTGAGGTTGCACACCTGAGCGATGGCGGCCGATTCCATATCTACGGCTACGGCCTCAGGGTACAGGCTCAGAATATTATCTACCTCTGATGCCTTGGATACGAAAATGTCGCCCGAGGCAAGTATGCCGCGCTTGGCGCCGAGCTGCTCCACGAGCTGTGCTGGCAGCGGACATTCAAAGTACAGGGGGCAGCCGGCGGCCTGGCCGGGGATAGTGTCGGGTCCGCACCATACGTCGTGGTATGCCACGCGGTCGGGTATCACCACGTCAAGTATATTGGTGGCACCTGTGCCGCCGGCCACGCCGGTGTTGATTACCAGGGCAGGGTGGAAGTTGTCTACCAGCGTAAGTGTGGCTATTGCCGCATTTACTTTACCAATGCCCGACTGTATGGCTATGATTTCATGCCCGGCCATGCGTCCGAGGTGGAATGTGGTGTCGTTTATGGTGATTGTAGAGTGGTTTTCAATCATAGGCAAGAGCAGATTCAGCTCCTTGCTCATTGCGGCTATAATGGCTATTTTCATTTGTTTATGATGTCGGTTGAAGGTTGTGGAATGCAAATATGGCTCACGGTGACTGCCACGCGGAACGGCGTGGCCTGTGTGGCGCGTCGAGGTTTGGGCGAGAGGTGGTAGTAGAACAGTCCCTGGCGGTCAAAGGCGGGGATGCTCACCATGCGGCTCTCGCCGGGCGGCAAGCCCTCGGGCAGCTGTATACTGCGGGCGGTGCGGTGGAGCATGCGGCCTTTCATGTCGAGGTAAGTTATGTCGAGGCCGATGGCTGTGATCTCGTGCGATGTGTTGTTGGTCACAATCATGCTTTCGTTGGTGGCACGCAGGGTCTTTTCAAATCCGGCCACCTCTATAGAGTCGGTACCCGGAAAGGCTATGGTATCGCACGCAATGTCAACAGCCGTGGCAGCTGCCACAGCCGAGGTGCGGGCCTTGCGGGCGGGGTCGGGCTTCTTGCCCTTGCGTGGCGCGGCGTGCAAGGCTGTCAGAGTCAATACAGTCAGCAGCAGTATGATACGCGTGTTCATAGCTCAAGATATGATGTGGCGGTATTGATGCGGCGCGCACCGTCGAGGCCCTTGGGCCTTGTGTCGACCTGCTGCACGGGTCTGCGGTACCAGAATGGCAGCAGGCGGCTCAGGCGCAGCACCGTGCCGCGTTGGTAGCCCTCGAATATGAATGAGTCGGCGAGCTTTGAATCAAGGCGTATGGTGAACAGAGCCTTGCCGCGCTTGCGGCCCGTTTCTCCGCGCGGGTCTATCCATGCCGAGCAGTCGTACAGACCCGGAGTAGGGGTGGCCGTGGCGCTGCCGAGCAGGGTGCCGGGGGCAATGCTCATATCGGCGCCGTCGACCCATAATATATCGAGCCGGCCGGGGGTGTGGGCCGACTCAGCCAGCTCGATTACGGGACCGCCGTCGCTCACCTGCCACATACCCGCGGCGGGGTCGGCGGCCATAGATGCAGCGGCTGCACCAAGGCTGATGGCGAGGACGGCTATACGCATCAGAGTGACGAGAATTTGTAGGCGAAACCTATCGAGAATATTTCCTTTATCTGAAGTTTCTTCCATTTTTCCTCATCAGGATCGTAGGGAGTGCGCGTGTCGTAGCGGGCATGGCAGTAGATCTGAGTGGTGAGGAAGCGGTTGATTTCAAATGCAAGGGTATTCTCCCAGTCGGCCTGGAAGGATTCGTAGTCAGAGAATGCAAATACGCGCGATGTGAGCAGGATGTTGCGGGTCATGCGCCAGCTCAGTTTAAGCTCTCCGGTCGAACCGAAGTGGCTCACAGTCTTGTGTCCCACCTCAATGCCGTAGTTCTCGGGATTCATACGCGTATTTATACAAGTCTTGAGGTTGTAAGACAGAGGTGCGAGCGATGCGTCGAATGTGAATGTCTTATCCTTGTTCTTGTACGCGTAGGTCATACCAAGACCGGCGGTGAGTTCGCCCGGCGAGAGGAACGATGACTTGAGCGAGTGTGTGTTGGACTTGTATGAGTTGAGCAACTGGGTCTTGAACTGACCTGTGAGCGAGTAGTACCAACGGTGGGCCGCCTTGACACCGAATGTGGTGTTGATCTGAAAGAGGTCGTCGGAAATGTTGTAGGCGTGAATCGAGTCGTCGGGGGCGTTGTTCATGCCGAGTTTATACTGCATGGTGGTCTCAAACAGGAGGTTGGGGTGGAATACCTCGTTGAGCTTCACGTTGTAGTATATCTGTCCCAGGGCATTTAGGTTGTTGTTGCCGCCCTGATACCAGTTGGGCGACACGTATGCCTGCGAGAATTGCAGCGATGCGTTGAATGTGTTTATCCAGTGGCGTCGTTTCACCTTCTCGGCCTCGATGGTGGGGGCTGTGGTCTGATTGACCACTTCCTTTATTGACACCGAGAGGTCTGACGGGTCTATCACGGCCTGATACTGAGGCGGTGCCACGGGCAGCATCGACAGGTTGTAGCGCACGTGCTCGGGGTGATTGTAGAAAAGGTTGTGCTGCATGGCCAGCATCTGGCGGTTGAGCACATCGTAGTCTTCCCACCAGCGCATGGCTTCGTTGTCGCTGTGTACCTGCTCGCCCACGCTGAGCGGGGTGAAGAAGTGGTAGGTATCGTATATGGCGGGCATGAAGAATACGTCGGGCAGGGTGACCGGTATGTTGAATATTTCGTCTATATCGTATTCATGAGCCAGCAGCAACGAGTCGCTCACCGACAGGTGAGGCATGGTGTCGGCCTGAGCCGGGGCTGTGACGCGCGCGCTGTTGACATACATGGCCTGTGCGCTTGCACACAGACCGGTACAGCAAGCTATGATTGCGATAATGAGTTGTCTGATCATGTTCTTTTGTGGAAAAATTTTTGCGGGACTATTCGGGACGTTTGGCAATATAGATAGTGCATACGCCGAATGTAAGGCGGCGGAACAGAGTGTGTGTGAAGCCGGCGCTGCGCATCACCCCCAGCATCTCGTCGCCTTGCTGTACGGCGGCAATGCTCTCGGGCAGATATGAGTAAGCGCGGTTGTCCTTTGAAATCTTGCGCCCCATCAAGGGGATTATCTGGCGCGTATACAGGTTGTAGAAAGGCTTCACAAGCCGAGATGTGGGCGTTGACAGTTCTATGACACAGAGCATGCCGCCGGGGCGTAGAATGTCGTGAATCCTGACGTAGGCATCGAGCAGATGTTCGAAGTTGCGTACACCGAAGGCCACGGTAACCACATCGGCACACCCTGCGGGCAGCTGCGAGTCGAGAACGTCGTCAACCATCATGGTGATACGGTCGGCAAGGCCGGCGTCGGCCACCTTGCGGCGTCCTATCTCCACCATATTCTCTGACAGATCCACACCGGTGATTTTTGCATCTGGAATGTGCCTGGCCAGCGATATGGCAAAGTCGCCGGTACCGGTGGCTATGTCGACAATGTGGCGCGGCTTTTCCAGTGTTACCGTATTGACGGCCTTGCGGCGCCATGAGCGGTCGAGACCGAAGCTCATGGTGCGGTTAAGGCGGTCGTAGGCCGGCGCTATGTTGTCAAACATCTCGCGGACTTGATCTGTCTTGGTGCGTTTGTCGTTGTATGGATTAATATCTTCTGCAGTCATCTCGTGCCGCTTCAGCGCAGATTGTTGAGACAGTCGAGCACGTTGGTCTCGATGCGTTGGTTGAGGTCGTCGCTCTGGGCGGGTACGAACTTCTGACCTGTGACGTGTTCGTACAGCTCGATGTAGCGTTCAGAGATGCTGCGGCAGATTTCGTCGGTCATTTCGGGCACGGTCTGTCCGGCTTTGCCCATGAAACCGTTTTCGATGAGCCACTGGCGCACGAATTCCTTGGAGAGCTGGCGCTGGGGTTCGCCCTTGGCAAAGCGTTCCTCGTAGCCTTCGGCATAGAAGTAGCGCGATGAGTCGGGGGTGTGGATTTCGTCAATAAGGATAACCTTATCTTCGAGTTTGCCGAATTCATATTTTGTATCTACAAGGATCAGGCCCTTTTCGGCGGCCATGCGTGTGCCGATTTCAAACAGTCGGCGTGTATAGCGTTCCATCACTTCGTAGTCTTCGGCGCTGACGATGCCCTGGGCAATGATTTCTTCCTTTGAGATGTTTTCGTCGTGACCGGCCTCGGCCTTGGTGGTGGGGGTGATGATGGGCTCGGGGAACTTCTGGTTTTCCTTCATGCCCTCGGGGAGCTTCACGCCGCATATTTCGCGTACTCCGGCGGCATATTCGCGCCATGCGCTGCCGGTGAGGTAGCCGCGGATGATCATTTCCACACGGAATCCTTCACACTTTTTGCCTACGGTGACCATGGGGTCGGGAACGGCGAGCTTCCAGTTGGGTATCTCGTCGGCGGTGGCGTCGAGGAAATAGGCAGCAATCTGGTTGAGTACCTGACCCTTGAAGGGAATGCCCTTGGGGAGCACTACGTCGAAGGCCGAGATACGGTCGGTGGCGACCATCACAAGTGTTGTGTCGTTGATGTCGTATACATCGCGGACTTTACCATGATAGAGGCTCTGCTGGCCGGGAAAGTGGAAATCTGTGCTTGTAAGTGTGGCTTGCATAATGATTGGGATATTATGGGATTAATTATCTGTTTTTTCTGTTTGATGATGTTCGTCGGGGCGGTGAGCGGGGCGGTCGGCGGCCTTATCGGCTTCCTCGGCTCTCTCGTAGGCTTCGACTATGCGCTGCACCAGAGCGTGGCGCACGATATCTTTCTTGCCGAATTCAACGCGTCCTATGCCGGGCACTCCGTCGAGCACCTTCAGGGCACGTATGAGTCCGCTCTGGGTAGAGCGCGGCAGGTCGATCTGGGTGGCGTCGCCGGTAATTATCATCTTGGCGTTCATACCCAGGCGGGTGAGGAACATCTTTATCTGGTGGGTGGTGGTGTTCTGGGCTTCGTCGAGCACTATCACGGCATCGTTGAGCGTGCGTCCGCGCATGAAGGCCAGAGGTGCTATCTGTATCACTTTCGACTCCATGTATTCCTTGAGCTTGACGGCCGGAATCATGTCTTCGAGCGCGTCGTAGAGGGGTTGCAGATAGGGGTCGATCTTGTCCTTCATATCGCCGGGCAGGAAACCGAGTTTCTCGCCGGCTTCCACAGCGGGTCGGCTCAGTATAATCTTGCGCACCTCCTTGTTCTTGAGGGCGCGCACGGCCAGGGCTATGGCCACGTAGGTCTTGCCCGTGCCGGCCGGACCCAGGGCAAATGTAAGGTCGTTCTCGGCAAAGGTCTCAACGAGCTTCTGCTGGTTGTGGGTGCGGCCCTGTATGGGCTTGCCGTTTATGCCGTAGATGATTACGTTGTCGTGCTTGATTTCCTTGGGAGCGTCGCCCTTCACGATGTCGAGGATTATTTCCTCGTTGAGCATGTTGCGGTGCGAGGCAAACTCCTCCAGTTCCTTTATCTTGCGTTCAAACTCGGCGGTCTCGGAATCTTCGCCTATAACCTTAATCACCGAGCCGCGGGCTGCTATGCGCAGCTTCGGGAAGAGGTTGCGTATGAGCTGCATGTTGCAGTTGTTGACGCCGTAGAAGTTTACGGGGTCGGCGTTGTCGATGATTATAATGCGTTCAATCATAAAATTGGAAAATTAAGGAATGTTCTGTAATTAGAACATTGCAGGGGAAGCGGCGGTTCACACGGCTGTGTATCCGCCGTCTACGGGATAGAGCCCTCCGGTACAGAACGAAGCCTGCTCCGAGCACAGGAAGTAGACCATTGCGGCTACCTCGGCGGCTGTGCCTACGCTGCCGCGCAGAAACATGGCGTTCTCCTGCTTGCGCAGTTTGTCTATCGAAAGACCGTCTTTTTTCTTGCGGGCCACCACTGCAGCCAGGGCGCGGTCGTAGAGCGGGGTGTCGATGGTAGAGGGGCACACGGCATTGACGCGTATGCCCAGATGAGCCAGGTCTATGGCCGCGCTCTTGGCCAGCTGACCCAGTGCAGCCTTGGTGAGTCCGTAGCCGCAGTTGCCGCCTTTGCCCACAAAGCACTGGTCGGAGGCGTTGATGACCACCGAGGCTCCGTCGGCTGCGTTCACCAGATATGGAATGGCGCATTGTAGGGTGTTGACGGTGCCTATGATGTTGGTTTGCAGCAGCTCGGCAAGGTCGTCCGGCTCCATGTCGATGATGGTATTCTTGCGATGAATGCCCGCGTTGGCAAACACAGCGTCCACACCGCCGGCTTCGTCAGCCGCCAGTTCAAGCGCTGCATCAAGGTCGGAGCGGTTGAGGGTTGAACCTTCTGCAAAACATATAGGCTCGGGCGAATCAACACTGTTGATCAGCTCTTTGGCCTCTTTGGGATGAATATCCATGAAGGTTACATGCCAGCCTTGTTCCGCGAATTTGCGTACTGCGGCTGCGCCGATTCCCGACGCACCACCGGTGATAAAAACGCTTTTTGCCATATTAATGAAAATTTTCACAAAATTAGCAAAAAATTGCGATACGGCATACTATTTTGGAGATGAAAAACAAGAGCAGCGAAAAGTCCGAAAAAAATTACGTAATTTCATTTTTAAGTGAAATATTTGTTGTATCTTTGTGTTATAGTAATAAGAAAAGTCTGAAAAGCATTATGAGTGAGGTTGAATTATATCTGATACAAGAAGGTGATAACTGTACTATTTACACTTTGCAGTTCCTCCGTGATACGGAAAGTGAGTTTGAAAAATTCGTTTTAAAATTCATAGATAATGCTGAATATAGCGAGGAATATACTCGTATTGCAGCAGTTATCAGCCGTATAGCACGGACAGGAGCGCAGGAGCGTTATTTTCGACCGGAAGGTAAAATGTCAGACAGTGTGGTTGCTTTACCTATAACAACATCTAAACTCCGGCTTTATTGTTTACGTTTGTCTGATAAGATTCTTATTCTTGGAAACGGCGGTGTAAAATCAACTCGCACTTATGGTGAAGATCCTTCATTGAAAGGTTATGTGATGACTCTTCAAAAATTTGAGAAGCTAATTAAAGAGGGTATAAGCGATGGCTCTGTCACTATAACTGAGACATCTATAGAAACCGATAATATTTTTGAAATATGAAAAGGACAGCGAAATCTCTTGATGAAATGTTGGGTCCGATACCTGAAACGGTAAAGAATGAAGTTGAGCTTTCCTTTCAAATATCTGACCGCATAAATGAACTTATGCACCAACGTGGTATGACAAAGAAGCAATTTGCCGAGGCACTCGGCCGCAGACCGAGCGAGGTAACAAAATGGTTGAGTGGTCAGCACAATTTCACAATCGCCACGCTCGGTATGCTCTCAGCTTTTTTCGGACAGCCGATTGTAACGGTTGGCTGAATTCATAGGAATTTGGTATTATAACGTGTATGGTCAGAGCAATAGTTGCGATACGGCATACTATTTTGGAGATGAAAAACAACGTTAGTTTGACAGTTGCAACAAGCCTCGGGTAATTAAGGTACTATCGTTTTGAATTACTCTTGTAATATGGCATCCGCAGGAGGCCTGTGAGCTAGTAGCCGGGTATGCACGCGCGCAGGCGCAGCCGTAGCGTGGGCATGCCCGGTAGGTAGTGGGCCGAGGAAAAGGCATTCGTAGAAAGCCGATTATATAAGTGCACTACTTGTATAATCGGCTTTCTGCGAATGCCTTCGGTTTGGGTGCGACCGTCCGGGCATGTCCTCCCTACGGTCGTACATACCCGGTTACTAGCTCACAGACATCCTTGGCGGATGTCATATTCTTGGGAGACGTATGGCGGTGGATGGTGGATGTCATCTTCTTGACAGCTATGATAATATTTGGTTTTCTTTTAAAAGAATTTCAAATTCCTCTTCAAATGATCTGGTTCTGTGATGATGACGTTGGTTTAAGATGTATTGTTTGCGGACTTCGCGCGAAGCAGCATCCACTGTAAATCCGCCATAACCTTCCGACCAACCATTCCAGTCAGGGAAATGGTCGTTTTTTTGCATAAATTTACTACTCTCTATTTTCAAGAGTTTCATTACATCGGCAACGGCATGTTTAGGAGGTATATCACATAGCAGATGAACATGGTCGGGCATACCGCCTATACGTCGTATGAAAACATCGCGCTTGATAAGGAATCTATAAATGAAATTGTATAACTCCCTTTCGTGTTCCTGAACAATGGTGGGGCAGCGGTTATAGGTTGCGAATACCAAGTGATATGTGAATGCTATGTGGCTCATATTTGCAAATTTATGTATTAAAACGTTTAAATGCAAATATTACCGGGGATTATTTTCATCCCCAATACAATATAACCATACAAACATGTCATCCTTGTTGTATGTAATGCCATAATCCGGGGTATCGGCAATATGGCATCCGCAGGAGGCCTGTGAGCTAGTAGCCGGGTATGCACGCGCGCAGGTGTAACCGTAGCGTGGGCATGCCCGGTAGTATATCCAAAAGTTTTAAGGCATTCGCAGAAAGCCGATTATACAAGCGACCCACATATATAGACGGCTTTCTGCGAATGCCTTCGGTTTGGGCTCGACCGTCCGGGCATGTCCTCCCTGCGGTCGTACATACCCGGAAATCTAGGACTCTTGCAAGAAAAAAGTGTTAAAAAATTGATTAAACATTCGTCATTCAATTTTAACAGTTGAACTATTAACATTATTCGTATAAGGACGTTATTTCAGTACCCACAAACGACAGCGATGCTTCATGCCGTTGTTCATGAGTCCGATAAGCTGATGTGTTTGTCGGACTTTTTGTACCCACAAACTCCAGCTCAGCATTATCCGTTATTCATGACATGTATCTGTTTGTATTTACATAGGGCGTCTGACGTTGTATGACTGCAAACATCCGGCAGACAAGCTTGAATTTTACAGCGTTCATCACGCAGCCGTGACTTTTTCCGACAGCTCGTTTGCGATTATAGTATTCCTTGAGTTGTTTATCATGATGTATGGCACTGCGTGCACCTTCAGTCAGGATGGCCTTGATTTCGTGATGTCCGGCACATATGACATGGTCTTTAACCTTGACAGTTTCGCCGGACTTTTTCGACAGTGGACTGATGCAGCAAAACTTTGCATATTGTCTTGCTGTCTGGAAACGTGTGAAATTACATGTTGAGATGATCGTTGTAACGGCATTGACCGGACCTATTCCGGGAATTGAGATGAGCAGTTTATAGTTTTTGTAGATATCTTCATCGGCCTCAATGATCTTAAGCAGAGCTTTCTCAATATCTTTTATATGTTCGGACAGTATCGCAATCATCTTCTCCATCCGTTTGGAATCAGTTGTTTCAGCCAATGATTTTAACTGATTGATGTATGCAGTCCTCGTCCTTACAGCGAGCTGACGCTCGTTGCGTAACTGACGGAGTCTGCGTATTGTCTGAGGTTCCGGCTGTGAGACAGATAGTTTCTCACGCATCGTATATACATAGTCTGCTATAAACTGGGAATCGACAGTATCGTTCTTATTGCGCCCGCAGGGACAAGCATTCTTCACTTTAATGGGATGGAGCAGAACAAAGGCATACCCCTTTTTATGACACCAGTCCGTTATTGCAATGGTATAAGAACCGGTATGCTCCATGCCAATAACTACCTCCTTCATATTAATGTTGTAGCCACGCAGCCACTTACGCATTACCTTAAAACCATCGAGATTATTGGACACTCGAATGTGCTCGAACACTCGATAATCTTTACCT
>CAMTKF010000008.1 GCA_947072905.1 uncultured Bacteroidales bacterium | reverse complement strand
TCTTTTCCATTGCTTTTATTTATTTTTGCAAAGGTACAAACTTTTATAATCTTACACAGGATTTTTACCATGCGCCATTCTTTTTTTTGTTTCTCGGAAGCTTGAGAAAGGCCCGAATAATCGAAAAAAGTGCTTGGCAATCGGATGATTATCAAGCACTTAAATCTAATTTAGTGGAGTATAGCGGACTCGAACCGCTCACCTCGACACTGCCAGTGTCGCGCTCTAGCCAGATGAGCTAATACCCCATTTGGGTTTTGCACTGCAAAGGTAAGGCTATTTTTTCATTTTTCAAACTGATTTTGCTTATTTAATATTCATTATGTTTTATTCTCATTTTTTTTAATTTCATACCCGCTTTTTTTAGTACCTTTGTAATGTTATTATTTTCTTGTACTTTAACCATGAATCGAATACTTAAAATCGCATTTTTAAGCCTGCTTCTTTTGTTATTCGCAGTCCCGGCTCAGGCTTCCGGCGACGTTGTCGTTGGCGCTGCCCGTCCCGACCAATATCTGCCCATACTCAAAGGCAAGCGTGTAGCTCTACTGTCTAACCATACCGGTACCGTAGGCGACAAACACATTCTTGACCTCATGCTCGAAAACGGCGTGAATGTAACCACTCTTTTCTCGCCCGAACACGGTTTCCGCGGCACTGCCGATGCCGGCGAACATGTAAACAGCAGCGTGGATGCTGCCACCGGCATTCCTATCGCATCGCTCTACGACGGCAAACGTCGCGGCCCGGCTCCTGAGGTTATCGACAGTATCGACATCATCGTATGCGATATACAGGACGTAGGTCTGCGTTATTATACATATTATTGTACTATGCTCGAGCTGATGAACAGTGCATCGCAGCACGGCAAGGAATTTCTGGTGCTCGACCGCCCCAACCCCAACGGCATGTATGTCGACGGCCCCATCCTCGACATGAAGTACAGCAGCGGTGTGGGTCGCCTGCCCATTCCTATCGTACACGGCATGACTCTGGGCGAACTCGCCAAGATGATTGTAGGTGAAGGCTGGCTCAAGGACAACGAGAAAGGCCTTACCCTGTATGTGGTTCCCTGCCTAAACTACACCCATGCCACCCGCTATGAGCTGCCCGTGGCTCCCTCGCCCAATCTGCGCACCATGCACTCTATATATCTCTACCCGGCCACCTGCTACTTTGAAGGCACTCCCGTGAGCCTGGGCCGCGGCACCGATGCCCCCTTTGAAATCTACGGACATCCCGACTACAAGGGCAGCGACTTCAGCTTCACTCCCCGCAGTGTGCCCGGTGCCAAGAATCCGCCGCTGAAGGATCAGCTGTGCTATGGCGTAGACCTGCGCGGCCTTTCTGACGAAGACATCATTGCCAAGGGCGTAGACCTCTCGTATGTGATCGACGCCTACAACCGCACCGGTCTTGGCGACAAGTTCTTCACCAAATTCTTCGAGCTTCTTGTAGGTCGCGGCGACATTCGCGGCATGATCATGGAAGGCCGCTCGGCCGATGAAATCAAGGCCACCTGGGCCGATGATGTAAAGTCATTCCGCAAACAACGTGCCCCTTACCTTCTTTACGCAGAATAACCATGTCACAACCGGTCATTGTCATCATCACCATAGCGGCATACTTTGTGCTGCTCATGATAGTGTCGTACTTCGCATCGCGCGGCAGCGACAACTCAACATTCTTCACCGGCAACCGCCGTGCGCCGTGGCCCATCGTGGCATTTGCCATGATAGGAGCGGCCATATCGGGCGTAACGTTTATCTCCGTGCCGGGCATGGTTGCAGCCAAGGGCTATTCATACCTGCAGATGGTGCTCGGTTTCATCGTGGGCTACTTCGCCATAGCATTTGTGCTGGTGCCCATGTTCTACCGCCGCAATCTCATCTCCATCTACGGCTATCTTGAACAACGCTTCGGCACCTCGTCCTACCGCTCGGGTGCATGGCTGTTCTTCGTATCAAAGATGCTGGGTTCGGCCGTACGCTTCTTCGTGGTATGCGCCGTGCTGCAGCTGCTTGTGTTCGATCCCCTGCACATACCCTTCACATTCAACGTCATAGTCACCATTGCCCTGATATGGCTCTACACCGTGCAGGGCGGTGTGAAGACCGTGATATGGACCGACACCCTCAAGAGCTTCTGCCTGATCATGTCGGTGATTCTGTGCATATATTTCATATCACAGAATCTTGAATTCTCGTTCTCCGACCTTACAACTGCCATAGCGTCGCACCCCACATCGCAGATGTTCTTCTTCGATGACCCCAAGGCGGCCACATACTTCTGGAAACAATTCCTGGCCGGTGTATTCATGGCCATAGCCATCAACGGTCTCGACCAGGACATGATGCAGCGCAACCTCGCCTGCTCCGACTCGCGCAAGTCGCAGAAAAACATGATTGTGAGCGGCATACTCCAGTTCTTTGTCATTGCATTGTTCCTGCTGCTTGGTACCATGCTCGTCATTTTCCTCGACCGCACCGGCACCCCCATGCCCGCCAAGAGCGATGAGACCTTCGGCCTGGTAGCCTTCCACCCATCGATGCCCGTGATTGTCGGAATACTGTTTGTTCTCGGCCTTGTGGCAGCGGCCTACTCGGCTGCCGGCTCGGCTCTCACCTCACTCACCACATCCTACACCGTCGACATCCTCCAGGCTCACAAGACCAAGGAAGGCGATGCCCTCACACGCACCCGCAAGGGCGTGCACCTGGCCATGTCGGTAATCATGGGTCTGGTGATCATAGCGTTCTACTATCTGAGCGAGGAAGACGCCATCTCGGCCGTCTATACTCTGGCATCATATACCTACGGCCCGATTCTCGGCCTGTTTGTGTTCGGCATGGCCCACAAGCGTCCGGTGCACGACCGCCTCGTACCCCTGGTATGCGTGCTGGCTCCCGGCCTGTCGTGGGTTCTGCAATGGGGGCTGCACCGCCTGTTCGGCTACGAAACCGGATTTGAGCTGCTGCTCATCAACGCTGCCATCACCTACATAGGCCTGTGGCTGCTCTGCATAGGCAAACATAACGACACAACCGCCGCCAAAGTATCTGCCTGATGTCGTCAACCACCGTCAACCGCTGTGTATGGCTCGTCGACACAATCCGTCGCTACGGGCGTATCACTCGCCGTCAGCTGCAGGAGGCATGGCTGCGCTCGCCCCACAGCGAAGGCAAGCCACTTACGCGCCGCACCTTCTGCAACCACCGTCTGGCTGCCGAAGAGCTGTTTCATCTCAACATAATCTGCGACCCGAAGAGCTTCGAATACTACATAGAACAAGACTCAACCGCCAGCGAGAGCGTGACCGACTGGTTGCTCAACTCGGTGAGCCTTAACGATGTGCTTATCGGTGCCCGCGACATCACCAACCGCATATTTGTAGAGAACGTACCCTCGGCACGCGAGTACCTCGGCGACACCATACAGGCCCTGAAGACCTCGCAGCGATTGAAGTTTGACTATCATCCCTATACACGCTCACGACCCACCACCGGCGTTGTTGTGGAGCCTTACTTCCTGAGGCTCTTCAAGCAACGCTGGTATCTGGTGAGCCGCAACGTGGAGGAAGACCGCATAAAGACATACGCCCTTGACCGCATGAAATCGGTAAAACTCACCGGCGAAAGCTTCGAGTTTGACGAATCGTTTGACATGGAGAACTACTTCACCGATTCATACGGCATTGTGGTCACTCACAACGATCCACGCAAGATTGTACTCAGGACCACGCCCCGCCAGGCCAAATACCTGCGTGCGCTGCCCTTGCACCACTCGCAGCAGGAAACTATCAGCGACTCGTTCTCGCTGTTCACATACCGGATGCGCCTTACCGACGACTTCATCTCCGAGCTGCTGAGCCACGGACCCGAAATCACTGTGCTCGAACCGCCTGAATTGCGCGCCATGATGGAAACATCGCTGCGCGAAAGCTTAAAAAATTATGAAAACTTGTAACATCCTTCACTTTTTACAAGATTTTCACTATTTTTGCATTCAAATTTAAATCGTGTGTTAAATTCAAACACACTCTTAGGCACAATGACTGACAACACCTCCACCCGCAGCGATGCTGTGGTAATAATTCCAATGTACAACGAGCGTGAGAACGCCGCAGCTATCATAGATGCCGTAATAGGACTTAAGACGCCTTTCGACATCCTTGTGATTGATGATAACTCACCCGACGGAACTGCCGCAATAGTCAAAGACAAGATTCGCCAATACCCGGGCCGTGTACACATCATCGAGCGCCGCGGCAAGCTCGGTCTCGGCACTGCATACATCGCCGGATTCAAATGGGCTCTGCAACAGGGCTACGACATAATCTGCGAGATGGATGCCGACTTTTCGCACAATCCCGACGACCTGCCCAAGCTCTACAACGCCGTCAGAAACGAGGGCGCCGATGTGGCCGTAGGCTCGCGATACGTCACCGGTGTGAATGTTGTCAACTGGCCCATGGGGCGTGTGCTCATGTCATACTTCGCATCTAAATACGTGCGTCTGGTCACACGAATTCCCGTGCAGGACACCACTGCCGGATTCGTATGCTACTCGGCCCGCGTGCTCCGCACCATCGACCTCGACAAGGTGAAGTTCAAGGGCTACGCATTCCAGATTGAGATGAAATTCACCGCCCACAAGTGCGGATTCACCATTAAGGAAGTGCCTATCATATTTGTCAACCGCGTTCTCGGAACTTCCAAGATGAACTCAAGCATATTCGGCGAAGCCGTGTTCGGCGTAATACGCCTGAAATGGAATTCATTGTTCAAGAAATTCCCCGCGCCCCATGACACTAATCCATAATGCCCTGATAGCGGCCGACGGCGCCACCGCTCCCTTTACAGGATGGCTCACATTCACCGACGACAGAATCACTGCCATGGGTGCCGGACAGCCCGATGCAGCCACACTCGGAAATGCCGGCGAAACCATTGATGCCGGCGGCGCTTACCTGCTCCCCGGAGCCATAGACTGCCACGTGCATTTCCGCGAGCCGGGTCTAACCCACAAAGCTACCATTGCCTCTGAAAGCAAAGCCGCCCTGGCCGGAGGTGTGACATCATACATTGAGATGCCCAACACCAAGCCCGTGACCACCACAATTGCCGCGTGGGAAGACAAGATGCAACGCGCCGCCATGTCATCAGCCGCCAACTACTCATTCATGATAGGAGCCGCAGCCGACAATCTGACCGAGCTGCAAAAGGCCGACTTCACCCGCATTGCCGCAGTCAAGGTGTTTATGGGTTCGTCTACCGGCAATATGCTGCTCGACAACGACTCATCGCTGCGCGCTGTTTTTGCCGATCAGGCAGGGCGCATAGTAGTGCATGCCGAAGACCAGGCGGTAATCGACAGCAACATTGCCCGTTTCTCGCCCCTGCCCGACCCCGACAACATGCTGTGGCACACACGCCTGCGCTCAAACGAAGCCTGTATACGCGCCACCGAGCGTGCCCTTGAACTGGCATCGCGCTATGGCGCTCGTCTGCATGTGGCCCACGTCACCACTGCCGAGGAGACCGCTCTGTTTGACGCCGCTTCGCTGCCCGCAGGAAAACAATTCACAGCCGAGGTATCGCCCCACCATCTGCTCTTCACCCTCGACGACTATCCACGCCTGGGTTCGCGCATCAAGATGAATCCGGCCGTAAAATCGCAAGCCGACCGCGCTGCGCTGCGCCGCGCCCTGACTGAAGGACGGCTTGACATCATTGCTACCGACCATGCTCCACACCTGCTCAGCGAGAAGGCCGGCGACGTATTCCACGCCATGTCGGGAGCGCCCATGATTCAGTTCTCGTTAGTAAAGATGCTCGACCTCTTTGACCCCGCCACTGTAGTAAGGCGCATGTCAGAGGCTCCGGCAGCACTCTTCGGCATCAGCGGCCGCGGCACCCTTGCTCCGGGCA
The DNA here is from genome assembly GCA_947072905.1 of uncultured Bacteroidales bacterium. Taxonomy (GTDB): domain Bacteria; phylum Bacteroidota; class Bacteroidia; order Bacteroidales; family Muribaculaceae; genus CAG-873. The sequence continues at coordinate 54,751 of CAMTKF010000008.1, read as the reverse complement.
ATTATGCCGACCTCGTGCTCGTAGAACGCCTTGATACACCGCACACAATCAGCGACTCTGACGTAATAAGCACCTGTGGCTGGACCCCGCTCGCCGGCACACCCACCGGTCACCGCGTGGTACGCACATGGGTCAACGGCGGCCTCGGCCCCCGCGCGCTGCAATTCAAGGCCTGAAAAAGAGCTGATTTTTTTTGCCGTCTTAGAGTGTGTTTGAATCATTTTATCTTCAATTTCACAATATAATCATTTTTGTGTGTTAAATTCAAACGCACTCTTAACATTTTTTTGTACCTTTGTCGAACTTTTGTATAGGGTACATGCTGTGCCTTGGCATCATTCACATTTCTAAACTATTATGGATTGGATAACAGATCTTATTTTCCCGGGTAATACTTCGATTGCCAGCACCTTGGTGCTGTATTCGTTTGTAATAGCCGCCGGTATCTATATCGGTAAGGTGCGAATTGCCGGCGTATCGCTCGGGGTGACTTTCGTCCTGTTTGTAGGCATTCTTATGGGACATTTCGGCTACACGGTCGACTCTAACATTCTGAAATTTGTCCGCGAATTCGGACTGATTCTGTTTATATTTGCCATAGGTATCCAGGTTGGACCCGGCTTCTTCTCGTCGTTCAAGAAGGGAGGTGTCACACTCAATCTGCTCGCAGTGCTTGGCATATCGCTCAACGTTGTGATTGTGGTATGTATCTACTTATTTGGCAATGTACACGATATCAGCGCCTTGGTAGGCGTGATGAGCGGAGCCGTAACCAATACTCCCGGCCTTGCGGCAGCCCAGCAGGCCGTGTCGCAGATTACCAACTCGCCCGAGCAGGCCAATCTCATGGCTCAGGGTTATGCAGCCGCATATCCGTTGGGTGTTATAGGTATTATCCTCTCAATGTTTGTGGTGAAGGCCGTTTTCCGCATAAATGTCGACGATGAAATCAAACAGCTCGAAGAAGAGCACGACTCATCGCAGCTCAAGCCCGATATCCTCGACATCCGCGTGACCAACAAGCTCATCGAGGGCAAAACCCTGCTCGAACTGCACGACGTTATCACCTGCAACTTCGTGGTATCGCGCATCATGACCAAAGACAATCAGATCATCATCCCCAAGTCGTCTACCACTATCAGCGACGGCGACATACTCCACATAGTATGCTCGGCACAGGATTCCGAACGTTTCCACTCGGTACTCGGTCCCGACTGCGAGATGGACTGGGAAACCACCCCGCTGCCCGTATATTCACGCCGCATACTCGTCACCAACTCACAGTTCAACGGTGTGGCCCTCGGCTCGCTGCGCCTGCACAACGGCTATAAGCTCAACGCCACCCGCGTCAACCGCGCCGGTGTCGACCTGCTGGCTTCGCCCTCGCTGCGCCTGCAGATGGGCGACCGTATCACCGTTGTGGGTAATATAGAGGATATCGACCGCCTGGCATCACGCCTCGGTAACTCCATGAAGCGTCTCAACCAGCCCAACCTCATCACCATCTTTGTCGGTATCATATTCGGTATCATCCTTGGTTCAATCAACCTCGGCTTCGGCATGAAACTCGGTCTGGCCGGTGGCCCGCTGGTTGTAGCTATCCTGCTTAGCCGCTTCGGCTACAAATTCAAGCTCGTTACCTACACATCATCGTCGGCATCGCTGCTGCTGCGCGAGTTGGGTATATGCCTGTTCCTTGCATCAGTCGGCATCGCGGCCGGTAAAGACTTTGCCTCAGCCGTATTCAACGAAACCGGTATGTGGTGGGTAATCTGGGGCTTCATCATCACCGTTGTTCCCCTTATCGTGGTTGGCCTTATAGCACGCGGCAAAAACCGCATCAATTTCCTCTCTATCATGGGTCTTATCTCGGGTTCGTACACCGACCCACCGGCCCTTGCATACGCCAACAACTCAACAGCCAACGACGCTCCGGCCGTGGCATACTCTACGGTATACCCGCTCACGATGTTCCTGCGAGTGGTGGCCGCACAGGCTCTGGTGCTGATATTCGCCTGAACCAAACACTCCCTATTTTGTTATAGAGATAGTAAAATAACCCTTTAAAACGAAATAACAATGAGTGAATTCAGCGAAATCATAGCTTCATCCAAACCTACCCTTGTAGACTTCTTCGCCACATGGTGTGGACCCTGCCGCATGCAGTCGCCCATCCTTGAGGAAGTTAAGAACCGCGTTGGCGACAAAGCCACCGTGCTCAAAATAGATATCGACAAAAATCAGCAGCTCGCAGCCCAGTATCGCGTGCAAAGCGTCCCCACCCTCATCCTCTTCCAGGGCGGCGAAGCCTATTGGCGCGCAGTAGGCGTACAGCAGGCCGACGTGCTCGAATCTAAAATCAACGAAGCTATCAAGAAAGAATAATATATCTTTAATTTATATTATCCCCGAGACCGCGTTCAATTGTGAATGCGGTCTCGTTTTTTACAGGTATATTCGCATCAAAAAGTTCGAAAACAGTGCGGTTTTTGAATACCCGCACTATTTCCGAACTAAAATATTTGCATTTGGGGGTGTGAGTGTAGTATCTTTATAGATTTTTTCGCAATCTTAAGGAATATGACATCCGGCTGAGGATGTCTGCAAATACCGTAACCGCGGTATGCACGCGCGCAGCGCAGGGCATGCCCGGACAGGCATCCATAAGCGATGGCATCCGTCAAGGATGCAGCATAGGCAACGGCGTCACCATATATATCCGGACTTATATGCCGCATTCTGCCGGATGCCACCACCTGACGGACTGCCTACCCGGCATGCCCTCCCTGCGGTCGTGCATACCGGGTTACGGTGTAACAGGCCTCCTGCGGATGCCATATTCCCGATACAACAGCATACATCCCCACATAAATCAAAAAGTTCCTATTTTTTTCGCATAAATCATTGTAAATAATAAAAATAGTTGTTACTTTTGTCAAATATGACAGTTGCAAAAACTGTTAATGCCCGCTCACAATCAGAATCACATAAATCATGAAAGAAAAAACAAGTAAATCACCGTGCGGATGGTTTATTGCCATCCTAATGGTGCTTATTGCCACTCCACGAGTCTTCGCCATAGACTATAGCGAAAACGGCATAAACTACGCATTAAATGAGACAGACAAGACAGCAGAGGTAACAGGTGGAACTGCAATCGACATCATAATCCCCGAAAAAGTTACCTACGAAGGCAACGATTATATTGTCAAATCAATAGGGGCGAAAGCTTTTATAGATAGAACCGATTGTAAAAGCTTGGTATTGCCAAATTCATTGACAGTTATAGGAGATTATGCTTTCTACCATTGTAGAAGAATAACAAGTCATTTAAACCTTCCAAATTCAGTAACTTCGATAGGAAATTATGCTTTCAGTAATTGCAGAGGATTAACAGGCTCGTTGAATATCCCTAATTCAGTAACCACTATTGGAGAGCATGCATTCAGATATTGTACAGGTTTTACAGGGCCTTTGACTATTCCTAATTCAGTCACTTTTATTGGGAATTCCGCATTTAACGGCTGTTCTGACTTTACCGGTTCACTGACTCTACCCGATTCAGTGACTTCTATTGGAAATAGCGCATTCTATAACTGTACAGGTTTTACAGGGCCATTGACCATTCCTAATTCAGTCACTTTTATTGGGAATTCCGCATTTTATGGCTGTTCTGGCTTTACCGGTTCACTGACTCTATCCAATTCACTGACATCTATTGGAGATGGCGCATTCTATAACTGTTTAGGACTTACCGGGTCATTGATTATTCCTAATTCAGTTACGTCTATTGGAAATCAAGCCTTTTTGGATTGTTCCGGATTTACAGGCTCGTTGACAATACCAAATTCGGTGATTTCTATTGGATATGGCGCATTTCAAAAATGTTCAGGACTCACAGGGTCGTTGATTATTCCTAATTCAGTTACGTCTATTGGACACCATGCATTTGAAGGTTGTTCCGGTTTCACCGGCTCACTGACTATTTCTAATTCAGTGAAAACTATATCTAACAATACATTTAAAGGTTGTTCAGGCCTTACAGGATCATTGACAATACCTGAATCAGTAACATCCATTGAATCACAAGCATTTGATGGCTGTTCCGGCTTTACGGGATCATTGATTATTCCTAACTCGGTAATGGGAATCAGAGATAATGCATTTAGGGACTGTACAGGTTTTACAGGCTCTTTGACTCTCTCAAATTCATTACATAATATTAATAAAGGCGTATTCCAAAACTGTTCAGGTTTTACAGGCTCGTTAACAATACCAGATTCAGTGACTTCTATTGAAGATAACGTATTTAATGGCTGCATGGGTTTCAACGGTTCTCTAACTCTATCCAATTCGTTGACTTCAATCGGACAGAACGCTTTCTTTAATTGTTCCGGTCTCACAGGCTCATTGATTGTTCCCAACTCCGTGACTTATATTGGAAAAGCGGCATTCTATGGCTGTTCGAGATTCACCGGATCATTAATACTCTCTAATTCATTGACTTCAATTGAAGAACTTGTGTTTGGTGACTGTTCCGGCTTTACCGGATCATTAACCATACCCGGCTCTGTAACTTCTATCGGAAGTGCGGCGTTCACAGGTTGCTCTGGTTTCAAAGGCTCATTGACTATTCCTAAATCAGTGACTAAAATAACTGGAATTAATACATTCAATGGATGTTCGGGATTTGATAATGTGAATTGTTATGCAGTCGTACCTCCAACGGTTGAAAACACTAATGCTTTTAGCAATTATAATGTATCTCTTAATGTTCCGCGGGAATCTTTGGCAGATTATAAAAATGCTTTTGTTTGGAATAATTTCCAAACTATCAAGCATATTTTGGCAACTATAGATTATAGCGAAAATGGGATAAACTACACCTTAAATGAAATAGACAAAACAGCAGAAGTAACAGGCGGAACTGCAATTAATATTGTAATCCCCGAAAAAGTTACATGTGAGGGCTTTGATTACATAGTCAAATCAATAAAGGATAATGCTTTTTATGATAGAACAGATTGTAAAAGTTTAGTCTTGCCTAATTCGTTAACGACTATTGGGTCTAACGCATTTTATAATTGTTCAGGACTTAAAGGATCGTTGACTATTCCTAATTCTGTCAATTATATTGGGAAGTCTGCATTTTATAACTGTAAAGGCTTTACCGGTGCTTTGAATATCTCTAATTCCTTAACAACGATTGAAAGCATGGTCTTTCATAACTGCTCGGGTTTTACCGGAACGTTAACCATACCCAACTCGGTGACAAATATTGGAAATGATGCATTCACTAACTGTTATGGTTTTTCCGGATCGTTAATCATTCCAAATTCCGTGACAAATATTGGAGAGGATGCTTTCAATGGTTGTTATGGTTTCACCGGCTCATTGACTCTCTCCAAGTCGTTAACTTCTATCGGTAGAGGTGCATTTTCTTACTGTTCAGGGTTTTCCGGGTCGTTAAACATTCCCAATTCTGTGACTTCGATAGGTTATAATGCATTCCATTGCTGTTCAGGCTTCACTGGATCTTTGATAATCCCAAATTCTATGACTTCGATAGGTTATAATGTATTTTATCGCTGCACCGGTTTCACGGGATCTTTGATAATCCCAAATTCTGTGACTTCAATTGAATCGTCAGCATTCTTTGGTTGTTCTGGTTTCACCGGATTATTGAAAATTCCCAATTCTGTGACTTCGATAGGTCAACAAGCTTTCTGTGGCTGTTCAGGTTTCACCGGGTCTTTGATAATTCCCAACTCTGTTATTTCTATTGGAAGCCATGCATTCTCAGCTTGCTCCGGTTTATCGGGATTGTTGATCATATCTAATAGTGTATCCACTATTGAAAATGATGCGTTTTGTGACGGTCCTAATTTTGATAGTATTAATTGTTATGCAATAATTCCACCAACAGTTGGAAAACTTGGCATTTTAGATAATTATAATATTCCACTGAACGTTCCAAAAGAATCTTTGGAGGATTATAAGGCTGCTGAAGTTTGGAAAAAATTCAGCACTATCAATCCTATTGTGTCGGTTGAGAATGTAACTCTTGACCGTGATAAGGCTGATGTCAAGGTGGGTGAAAGCATTCAGTTGGTTGCTACCGTAATGCCTGAGGATGCCTATGACAAGGGCGTGGTATGGGATTCGAGCAACGAAGCCGTTGCCACCGTGGATGCCAACGGCATGGTTAAGGGTATTGCTGAAGGGTATGCCACCGTCACGGCCACTGCTTGGAGCGGAGTCAGCGCATCGTGCGAGATTACCATTATCCCTGCAATGGGTATCGCAGATGAGGAAGTCGGTCAGCCCGGTAACCGGATAACACCCAAAGCGGGCGGCGTAAATATCACCATAGATGCCACATCTGATACACGTGTTGATATAGCCAACATGGCGGGTATGGTTGTGGAAAGCTTCGTGGTACCTGCGGGCACCTTTGTCAGCACAGACTACGACGCCGAAAGCCTTGCTCCGGGACTCTATGTGGTAAGCGCCACCTCGGCCGAAAACCGCATCACAAAGAGAATCGTAATCAGATGATAACAGACAGGCTGCGCCGATTGGTGCAGCCTGTCTGTTATATCTGTTACGTGAGTTATTAGCTTGGTATGGCTTCGGTGAATCGGGTGGCGGTGTATCTTGTCGTTATACTTCTTTTACCGCAATCCTCAGGCTTAAGCTTCCATCACGAGAGTGTTGACACAATATTTTGGCACGTATTGCGTTATAATGTATAATGAAACGCAATTATCTCTCTTTTCTCTTTTCTGCAATTTTATTTGTCTTTGCCTTGGGCTCTTGCATCGAGGACGGCTTCACCACATCCCCGTCCGACCAGCCCGTTTTCTCAACCGACACCCTCGACATGGGTGTCATATTCACCGAACAAGCTTCTACCACCCACCGCTTTACGGTGTATAACCGTGCCGATAAGTCGCTGAATATCTCGCACATATCTCTTTCGGGACAAAATGCCGGGTATTTCAGGCTGAATGTCGACGGATTCAGCGGCAAGAGTTTTGACAATGTCGAAATCCGTGCCAACGACTCCATCATAGTGTTTGTGGAGACTACACTGCCCGCCAACGGCAGCAACCTGCCCGTGCAGATAGATGCCTCGCTCGACTTCCTGACCAACGGTGTTAGCCGGTCGGTGATCATCGCCGCCAGCGGCCGCGATGTCACCCGCCTGTATGCTCACACCGTGACAGAATCCACAACACTGAGTGCCGACAAGCCATATCAGATTTTCGACTCGCTTGTAGTGGCTCCCGGTGCCGTGCTCACCATTCCGGCCGGTGCGGAGCTGTTTTTCCACGACAAGGCCTCGATGATAGTATACGGATCGCTGATAGCCCGCGGTGAGTGTGGCCGCGAAATTACCATGAGCGGCGACCGCACCGGCAACGTGGCCGCCGACATATCGTTTGACATAATGTCGCGCCAATGGGACGGCCTGCATTTCACGCCCTCATCCACAGCCAACGAGCTGAGCTACGTGCATCTGTGCAACACCACCAACGGTGTAACCGTCACAGGCCCGGAAGAGTCGGACTTATCTGAGGCTGATTACACGCTGCTGCTTATAAACTCGCGTCTGCGCAACTCGGGCAACTACGCCCTTGAGGTGCACAACGCCAACCTGCGCGCATACGGAACAGAGATAGCCGAGGCAGCCTCGGGCGCACTGCTGCTCGACGGCGGCAGCCACATCATCAACCACTGCACGCTCACCAATTACTATCTGTTTTCGGCACTTCAAGGCCCCATACTGCAATTTGCCGAGGACGAAAACGAAACTCCCACTCCGGCCGCCGAGATATCCAACACCATAATCTACGGCCTGGGGCGCGACATATCGCACGGCGACCTCACCGGCACCGACATATATCTGCGCTCGTGCCTGCTGAAGAGTGCCGGCGACGACGATGATAATTTCATCGAATGCCTGTGGGACACCGACCCGATGTTCTACACCGTGCGTCAGGACTACTTCTTCGACTACCGTATACAACCCGAATCAGCGGCCATAGGCGCCGCCAATCCCGCCCTTACAGCCCCGCAATCAGCATCAGACCGCTACGGCCTGCCGCGCGGTGCCGCGCCCGATCTCGGAGCCTACGTATTCAATCCCGACCTGCAACAATGAATCACACTACTGCCCGTCATCACATACGCCCAATGTGGGTAAGCGGCTTCATTATGGCAGTCGCCGTACTGTTTGCCGTCCTCACACCCGCAGCAGCCTCGGCCGCGCGGCTTAACGACAAAATAGAGAACCGCCCCTACGCCGACCTGCGTCGTTGGCATCTGGGCTTCTCGATAGGCGCCCATACCCAGGGACTGAGGTTTGCCCACAACGGCTTCATAACCGACGACGGCCAGCAGTGGCGCGCCGAGCAGGTGAACTATCAGCCCGGATTCTCGGTGAGCGGCCTTATATCGCTGCGCCTTAACACATACTTCTCGCTGAGGTTTGCACCCGGAATGATGTTTGGCAGCCGCGACATACGTTTCCTCGACATAAACAACGGCACCGAGGAACGCCAGAACATAAAGTCGACCTACGTCACCCTGCCCATCGACCTTAAGTTTGCCGCCCAGCGCGTACGCAACGCCCGCCCGTATCTGGTGGGTGGTGTGATGCCGGCATTCGACGTGTCCAAGAAGCGCAACGACCTGCTCAAGCTGTCGTCATCCGACATGTTTATCACCGTAGGCTTCGGCTGCGACTTCTATCTGCCCTATTTCAAACTCATCCCCGAGCTGAAGTTCTGCTTCGGGCTGCGCGATGTACTGGTGCACGACCGCCCCGAGCTGGCCGACGACCCCTCGCGCTACAAGTACACACAATCCATAGCCAAAGCCACTTCAAAGATGATTTGCCTAACATTCTACTTCGAATAGAATCATGAACCGCCACAACCACAGCATATTCCGCCTTTTGATTCTGACAGTGCTCGGAGCCATGGCCGCCGTGTGTCCGCAGGGACTCTCTGCCCAGACCGACGCGCAGCTCACCCAGTACTATCAGGTGCCCACGCTCTACAACCCCGCGGCTGTAGGCTCGGCCGGCGACTTCATCTCGATACGCGCCGCCGGACGCCTGCAGTGGGTAGGCATAGACGGCGCTCCCAAAACCTTCCTTGGCACGGCCAACATGCCGTTCAAGCTCTTCAACAAGCGATTCGGTGCCGGTATTGTGGTACAACAGGAGTCGATAGGCCTGTACAAGTCGCTGAACTTTGCGGCACAGTTGGGCTTCAAATTCAAGAAATTCGGCGGCGAATTCACCGGCGCAATCCAGTTTGGCCTGTATGACCAACGCTTCAACGGCTCGGACGTCTACATCCCCGACCAGGACGACTTCCACCAGGGCACCGACGATGCCATACCCACCACCGACATCCACGGCTCGGCCCTCGACCTGGGCGCCGGCCTGTATTTCAACGCCCCCAAGTGGTATGCGGGTATCTCCATGACTCACCTGTCGTCGCCCACAATCAAGATGGGAGGCGAGAACGACGGCTCCACACAAGGCTCACAGCAAAATATCTACGAATTTAAGGCTCCGCGCACACTTTATTTTACGGCCGGATGCAATATTCCGCTGAAAAACACGTTATTTGAATTGATGCCGTCGATGCTGGCAAAGACCGATTTCACAAATACCACAGCCGAAATCACAGCCCGCGCCCGATACAACAAGTTCATCTCCTTTGGCATTGGATACAGATGGGACGATGCCGTAGTAGCCACTATAGCCGCCGAAATCAAGAATTTCTTCATAGGCTACAGTTTCGACTACGCCACATCATCAATCCACTCCGCATCATCGGGGAGCCATGAGATTGTAGTAGGGTACTCATACAAGCTGAATCTCGGCGAGAAAAACCGCAATCGCCACCGCAGCATCCGCATCATGTAGTTCTATATCACACAATCCTCTTCATACCAATCATTTGCTATGACTTACAGCCACAAAATATCTCCCCTGGCGCTTATCGTCGCTTCCATGCTGCTGATGGCGCTCGCATCCTGTGCTTCCGGTTCACGCTCGGCCACCGGTGGCGAAGTTACAGGTGTCGGTGGCACTTCTTTCACCGAACCCACTCCCTACGGCATGGTGCTCGTAGACCGCGGCTCCATGAAAGTAGGTGTAAACAAACCCGATTCGGCATGGAATCTCGAAGCCGACGCACGTGGCATCAGCGTCGACGGTTTCTGGATGGATGAGACCGAAACCACCAACGGCAAATACAAACAATTTGTGTTCTGGGTGCGCGACTCCATCATCCGCGAACGCCTGGCCGACCCTGCCTACGGCGGTAATGAAGAATTCAAAATCGAGGAAGACCGCGACGGCAATCCCATCACTCCACGCCTTAACTGGAACAAGCCCATACCATGGCGCAATCCCAACGAAGACGAGGAACGCGCCATACAGAGCGTATACCGCACCAACCCCATCACCGGCATAAAGGAACTCGACGGCACTCAGCTCAACTACCGCTACGAGGTGTACAACCACACCGAAGCCGCCCGCCGACGCAACCGCCTCGACCCCTCGCGCCGCGACCTCAACACCGACCGCCCCGTGGCCACCGATATGCCCACCATATCCAAGGACACCGCATACATCAACGACGACGGCCGCATCATACGCGACGTAATAACCCGCCCCCTGAGCGGCGAATACGACTTCCTCAACACTTACATAGTGAACGTTTACCCCGACACCACCGCATGGGTCAACGACTTTGAGAACGCTTACAACGAGCCGTACGTGAGAATGTACTTCTCGCACGGCGGCTACACCGACTACCCCGTGGTAGGTGTGAGCTGGGAGCAGGCCAACGCATACGCCAACTGGCGCACCGACTTCCTGCGCCGCTCTCTTGGCCGCGACGGTGTGTACATCGAACCCTACCGTCTGCCCACCGAGGCCGAATGGGAATTTGCCGCCCGCGCCGGCGTTGACGAGAATATGTACCCCTGGGACGGCGACCTGGCTCTGAGCGAAGACAAGGGTTGCTTCTATGCCAACTTCAAGCCCGGCGAAGGCAACTTCGTGCGCGACGGCCACATAATAACATCGCGCGTAGGCACCTACGCGCCCAACGACTTCGGCCTGTATGACATGGCCGGCAACGTGAGCGAGTGGACCTCTACTGCCTACACCGAGAGCATCAACCGTCTGACCTCAGACCTCAACCCCGAATACCGCTACGACGCCGCTCCCACCGACCCCTACAAGCTCAAGCGCAAGATAGTGCGCGGCGGTTCGTGGAAAGACGTGGCCCACAACATACGCTCAGACCTGCGCATGTGGGAGTATCAGAACGAACAGCGCTCATACATAGGCTTCCGCTGCGTGCGCTCGCAGATCGGCTTTGCCCGTGGCAACAAACTTAAGACCAACAAAAAATAACCCCTGTACACTACTATGGGAAAAGTCCAAAAATATCGCCGTGGTATCGGCGCCTTCATATCAAGCGAGAACGGACAACGTTTCTTCAACTTCGCCTATTCAATCGGTGCGGCCATCGTAATCTGGGGCGCATTGTTCAAGATTCTTCACCTGCCCGGCGGCAATGCCCTGCTGTCAATAGGTATGGGTACGGAGGTACTGATGTTTGTGCTCACCGCATTTGACCGTCCCCCGCGCGAATACCAGTGGGAACAGGTCTTCCCGGCTCTCAAAGGCGAAGGCCAGCCCATCGAGGGTGGTATAGGCGGTGCCGGCGGCACTCAGACCATACTTGTTGATGCAGAGGGCAATCCGGTATACGACGCCCAAGGCAGCGTGGTGTACGGCGGCGCAGCACAGCCGGCTCAGGTACAGGGTGCGCCGGTAGACATGGGTGGCGCTCAGGAGGCCTCGCAGGCTCTCACCGAGCATCTGTCCACCCTGGCTCAGGACATGCAGGCTCTGCACGAAACCACCTTGGCCCTCAACGAAGTCAGCTCCACACTCAACCGCAACATCACCTCGCTCAACACACTCTACGACCTGCAGCTGCGCTCTATCACAAGTCAGCTCCACAACCTCGACAATGCCGCGCAGGGCATAGCCACGATAAGCGATTCGTATGCCCGCACCGCGGCACAGTCGCTCGCATGCAGCCAGGAAACCGAGAAGATGGCTCACAACATAGCACAGCTCAACGCCATATACTCGCGCATGCTCACGGCCATGATGCCCCAACAGCCCTTTGCAGCTCCTGCACAGGCTCCTGCTCAACCCGACCCCTCGGCTCAGCCCGCAGTTTGATAGATAAGCGTTAACATTTGTTACTAAACAACTCATAAATAAATATGGCAGCAAATTCAGCCCGGCTCTCCCCTCGTCAGAAGATGATAAACCTCATGTATATCGTCCTCACTGCCATGCTCGCTCTCAACGTGTCAAGCGATGTGCTCGACGGATTCACCCAGGTACACCAGGGCCTGAACCGTTCGAACCAGAATGTCGCTACCCGCAATTCAGCCATATTCGCACACATAGAGGCTTTTGCCAACCAGAATCCCGACAAGGGACGCTCGTGGTATGAGAAAGCCGTGCAGGTAAGACAGGCCACCGACTCGCTTAACTCGCTCATCGACTCGCTCAAATACAAGATTGTGCGCAAGGCCGACGGCGACGATGCCGACCCCGACAATATCATAAGCCGCGACGACCTCGAAGCCGCAGCCGTGGTAATGCTCAATCCCGCCAATCCGCTTGGAAAACAGCTGCGCCTGTCGGTTGACAATTTCAGAGAATACATCACCACATTCATACCCGACTCGGTGAAGCGCTCCAATATCAACGATATACTGAATACCACAGCAATACTGAGAAAGGGCAACCTCACTCCCCAGACCTGGGAAGAGAGTAAGTTTGACCAGCAGCCCGTTGTGGCCGCAGTCACCCTGCTTTCCAAGCTGCAAAACGACATACTCTATGCCGAAGGCGAGGCTCTCAACACTCTGTACAACCAGATTGACGCCGGCGACACCCGCGTTAACTCGCTCGCAGCTCATGTATTGCCCCAGTCGCGTACCATAATGCGCGGCACACCCTACTCGGCTACCATACTGTTGGCCGCGGTCGACACCACCGCCCGCCCATCAATCACCATCGGCGGCAAAGAACTTCCGGCAGGCGAGAACACATACGAATTCACCCCTAACGCCACCGGAACATTCACCTACGAAGGCTTCCTGTCGGTTCCGCACGACGACGGCACCGTAACACGCCACCCGTTCAAGTCGGAGTACACCGTCATCGAACCCACAGCCACCGTATCGGCCACAATGATGAACGTGCTCTATGCCGGTATCGACAATCCCATCTCCATATCGGTGCCCGGTGTGCCCAATTCATCAATCAACGCAAGCATCACCGGCGGAGGGTCGCTCGTACGTTCGGGCGACACATGGATAGCTCGCCCCGGCGCTCCGGGTCAGGAAGCCACCATCAACGTCACCGCCAATCTCGACGGCCGTCAGGTACAGGTTGCAGCAATACCCTTCCGAGTGCGCAAGCTGCCCGATCCCACACCGTACATCACCATTGCCACAGCCGACGGCGGCACCGACTCATACAAAGGCTCGCGCCCCGTGGCCAAGGCTCTTATACTGAAGTCAAGCGGCATACAAGCTGCCATCGACGACGGGCTGCTCAACACACCGTTTAAGGTGCAGTCGTTTGAAACAGTATTCTTCGACTCTATGGGCAACGCCATGCCCGAAACCTCAAGCGGCTCGGAATTCACCCCCCGCCAGCGCCAGGCCATACAGCGCCTGCAACGCGGCAAGCGGTTCTATATAACACGCATCAAGGCCGTGGGACCCGACGGCACCACCCGCACCCTCGCCCCTATGGAAGTTATAATCAACTAAGACACACTCTACGACAGACTCATAACATACTTATATATGAATCATCTCCGTCACATCCTCGCTATAGCAGCGATTATCATATCCACCCTGGCCGCCTCAGCCCAAGACGCTTCATCGAGCGCTTCGGCTCCGGTGCGCCGACGTGCCACCGACCGCAATGCGCGTCAGCAGACCGACAATGCCATATCGCAGCGCATGCAGAATCAGTTCTCGACCTCCGACCCTCTCACCTCAGGGCTGTCTGAAGCCGACCTGCAGTATCTGCGCATCATCTACCGTCAGCTCGACCTCACCAAAGATGCCAATGCTCCGCTCTACTTTCCCGAGCAGCCAATCGACGGCTCTGAAAACCTGTTCCGCATCATCATGAAACTGCTCGTAGACGGCAGTCTGCCCGCATACGAATATCTTGACGGACGCGAGGTGTTCACCCCGCAGTATCAGGTGAAGGTGAAAGATGTGCTCGACCGCTTCTATATACCTTACACCGAGGCCAAAGGCTCCACTGAGAAGAACCCCAAATTCCAGATAGACGAAGCCGACGTACCCACCAACGAAGTCCTCACCTACTACATCATAGAACGCTGGACATTCGACACCCGCCACAACCGTCTGCGCCCCACCGTAGAGGCAATATGCCCTGTGCTTCACCGTGCAGGCGACTTCGGCGGCGATGCCGTGCGCTATCCCATGTTCTGGATCAAGTACTCCGACATACGCCCCTACCTCACACAGCAGGCCATATTCACCTCTGACGACAACAATCTGCCCACCTCGTCATACGACGACTACTTCACCATGACCCGCTACAGCGGCGACATATACAAGACCCGCAACCTGCGCAATCAGTCGATGGCACAGCTCTATCCCGATGCCGAAGACCGCCAGCGCGCCCAGGATTCCATACAGAACCGTCTCGACACTTTCGAAAAACGCCTTTGGACTCCCACCCGCGAGGAACTTCAGGCCGAGCAGGAGCGCCGCGATTCAATAGCCGCCGCGGCAGCCGATACCCTTTCGCTCGACGAGCCGGCAGCAAGCTCGGTACGCTCATCACGAGCCACCCGCTCGTCACGTGCTGAAAAAGCGACCAACAAACGCTCTACCAAGACCTCAACCAAGAAAAAGAAACCTAAACAGATAAAGGAATCATCAGCATCCCGCTCATCATCGGCGGTGCGCTCAGTCCGCAGACGCAAATAATCTACCTATGATAAAACCCGCAGAGGCCGCGCCATTATAATGGTTCGGCCTCTGTCTGTTACATGTAGCGTGTTGTCTCGTTGCTCGGCGTCAGAAGTATAGAATGCTTGTTGGCGGATAGGGAATTCGGCAATGGAAATTTTCAGAAATGGCTGCATTGAGCTGATCCATGATTTTTGGGCTAATGTTAAAAATGAATCTGTTATGCCGACATAAAAATGTCATGTGCTATGGCTTGCAATGATAAATTTAATCTATCATTTAATCTGTCATATTTTACATGATTATCAAACAGGGATTTTTATTCTTCCCTCTCTATAATTCCTTGAACCAAGCGCCTCAATTCATCTCGATTTGGAAGATATAGCTGATATTTGGATACAAATATATTACTATCCATGCCGTAGGTGGCATATTCAACAACAAGTTCGTTTTTTGAATGCCCCAACACTATGCCTATTGGCTTGTTGTCATCGGGCTGAGATACTTCATTTGCAAAATATCCCAAATACATATTCATCTGACCAATGTCATAATGTTTTACTCCCGAACGCTTCAGATCAATTAAAACATAGCATTTAAGTATCGCATGATAGAAAACCAAATCCACATGATAATGCCTGTTTCCTATTTGAATGGGATATTGTTCGCCTATGAATGCAAATCCCTTCCCCAATTCAAGCAAGAATTTCTGCATATTATCAATCAATGCCTTTTCAAGACTGGATTCTGAATATTGCCTTTCTTCCGGTATTCCTAAGAATTCTAATACAAACGTATCTTTTACTGCATCTTGAGGATGTCGAATTACATGTCCTTTCGCAGCCAGTTCAAGAATACCTTTCTTGTCTTGACTTTGAGCGAGTCGCAAGAAAAGGCCAGAGTCTATTTGACGGCGAAGAGTACGAACTCCCCATCGCTGAGATATGCACTCATTTTCATAGAATTGTCGTTCCAAGTTGTCATCAAGTTCTAACAACTCGCACCAATGAGACCAACTCAATTTTCCAGACACTGTCTGGAATTTTGGGTAAAACAAATAGAGTCGCCTCATATTATGAAGATTAGACAGACTATATCCTTTTCCAAGCCTTAATGTCAGTCGCTTTGACAAATTACGCATCAGGCCTTCTCCATAGGAAGCTCTCGCCTGACCATTCTGTTCAAATTCAACTATGTATTCCCCTATGTGCCAATTCGTAGTTACAAGTGTATCGTCTATTTGTTGCATGATTTTACCTTTGGCCTCGGAAACCAAAGAAACGATACGCTCTACAAGGCTCTCAAATGCAGAGTCGTCATTGGAAGATATGTGTGGAAGTATGTCCGATGAATTCATCTTGCAAAGATAATAAAAATTATTCGTTCTCTAAAATAACTTGTCAGCCAGTGGTTTTCGGATATTTTTTATAACTTTGCGCTTCAAGATTATTATTTATCAGGATATACCAATCTAATCATGAATAAACTTCTGCTAACCGTGGCTGCGGCATTGCTTGTTGCCAACTATACTGCGGCTCAGACCTTTGAACATTATCAGTCAACTGACACAGACCGGTGGACAGCCGGAGGCACCATAAAGGCTTCTAAAGACGCTACAGACCCTGTTGTTGTAAAAAGCGATAACTCGTCGCCCATAACCACCTTCCGACGCTGGGGTACAACTTTCAACGAGCAGGATTGGAAGGCTCTCGGCATGCTCGCGCGCGATGAGCAGGACGAGATACTTAGCCGTACGTTTGGCGATAACAGCGAGCTGCGCTTCTCAATGGGCCGTATTTCAATGAATGCCAACGACTATGCACTCGACTGGTATTCGTGCAGCGATGTCGATGGCGATTTCGACCTCAGGCACTTCAACATCGAGCGCGACAAGCTCACCATCATCCCCTATATACGCGCTGCGCAGAAATATTGTCCCGACATGAGTTTCTGGATGTCGCCCTGGAGCCCTCCGGCATGGATGAAGGCCAATCATCACTATGCCGTGCAGAGCAACCGCTACAACGATATGGACCCTCGGCTCGACCATCTGCTGTTTGGCGACAACGACCGCTCTGACAACGAGCAGGTTAATCCAGACAAACATCTGTTCCCGCGTCGCATGGCCGTGCAGAGCTACTTCATCCAGGATCCACGATACTTGCAATGCTATGCCGATATGTTCAGCAAATTTGTCGACCTCTACCGCGAGCAGGGAGTCAACATCAACATGGTGATGTATCAGAACGAAGCCTACAGCTACACGCCCTATCCCGGATGTCCGTGGGTAAGCGACGATATAATCCGCTTCAATATCGAATATCTCGCGCCTACGCTAAAGCAGAAGAATCCGGGTGTGGAACTGTGCCTGGGTACATTCAACACCAACCGCTACGACCATGTGAAGGAACTGCTTTCCGATCCCCGCATGAAAGATAATATCAAGGGCGTGGGCTTCCAATGGGAAGGCGGCCAGATACTGCCACGCATACGCAGCGAGTATCCCGATTACAGATATATCAGCACCGAGAGCGAGTGTGGCAACGGCTCGATGGACTGGAAAGCCGGCGAACATACATTCCACCTCATCAACCACTATATAGGCAACGGCTGTTCGGAATACAACAACTGGAATCTCATACTGCCCGACCGTGGCGAAAGCCGCTGGGGATGGAAGCAGAATGCTCTTGTACGCGTAAATTCCAAAGACCGTACTTACGAGTATGTGCCCGAATGGTTTGCCTACCGCCATTACAGCAACTTTATTGGCGACGGATCCAAGATAGTAGGCTTCAAGCCCACAGGCGAAGAAAAGACTCCGGTTCTGGTAGCTCAGAATCCCGACGGAAAATATGTGGTGGTAGCCGGTAACTTCAGCGACGAAGCAAAGCAAATCAGCGTGATGGTAGGCAACAAATACCTCAATACCACCCTGCCACCCCATTCATTCCACACCTTCGTACAAAAGAAATAGCATCGAAACAGAGGGGGAATACAGCCTGTATAGTAGCTGATTCCCACGATGTAACACACTTATATACCAACACCCGCGCGGGAGCACCATGTGTTTGTTTCATGGCAAGCTCTCACGCGGGTGTTGGCATATTCAGACTAATTCTTACTTCTTGAACAGGCGCAGGAATTCGCCTATCCACAGCACGAGTGATGTTCCGCCTATAATGATTACCCAGTCTATGAGTTTGAGGGGTACCACTGAGAAGAATTCACCACCTATGGTCACAATTGCTATCTGCCCAAGAAGAATTGAAAGTGCTATCATTATGAAGCCTTTGCAGCCCTTGAAGTGGAATGCCGATCGCCCTGTTTCAAACGCGCGGGCATTGAACATATTCCAGAACTGCAGGAACACGAATATAGTGAAGAACAACGACAACTCGTATCTGCTGAGTCCTGTATCAGCACCCATCTCGGCTGTACCTATCTGGGTAAGGCAGGTGATATCGGTATGTTCAAAATAGTATAGCAGCCCGAGCAGGAAGAGGAAGAACACACCTCCCACTCCTATAATCAGTTTCCACATCGACGGGTTGATGATGAACGCCTCGCGTGCACGCGGCTTGTCTTTCATCACCGACTTAGATGGCGGCAGCGATGCAAGTGCCATTGCTGCAAAAGTATCCATTATGAGATTTACCCAAAGCATCTGTGTGACGGTGAGTGGAGATTCCATACCCATAAATGCTCCGAAAAGCACAATTAAGCAGGCAGCCACATTAACGGTCATCTGGAAAAGTATAAAGCGCTGTATATTCCGGTATAGCGATCGTCCCCACATCACGGCGCGCCCGATAGATGAGAATGAATTGTCGATGATAGTTATATCGGAGGCGTCCTTGGCCACGGATGTGCCGTCGCCCATCGACAATCCCACATGCGCGGCTTTGAGTGCCGGGGCATCATTGGTGCCGTCGCCGGTCACTGCCACCACTTCGTTATTGGCTTGGAGAGCCTCTACCAGTCGTTTCTTGTCCATAGGGCGTGCGCGGGCTATGATCTTGAGGTCGCCCACACGCTCGCGCAGTTGGCTGTCTGACAGCTCGGCAAATTCCACACCGGTGATTATATTGCGGTCAGAGTCGGCCTTATCATTCCACAAGCCTATCTGACGTCCTATTTCCTTGGCTGTGCCGGGAGTGTCGCCGGTCACAATCTTCACTTTGATGCCGGCATTGAGCACTTCGCTCACCGCATCGGGCACATCGGCACGCACGGGATCTGAGATAGCGACTATGCCGAGGAAGGTAAGATTGTCGGCAACCACCCTGTTGTTTTCTATGGTTTTGTCGCCATCGTTGAGTTCCTGATATGCAAACCCCAGGGTGCGCATGGCCTGATTCTGGTATTCGAGCAACCGGGCATCAATCTCGGCCTTGGATACGCCGCTTGTATTGCGGCACATGCCATATACTATCTCGGGCGCGCCTTTCACATACATTATTTTCTTGCCGTTGGCCGAGCGTACCACAGTGGCCATGTACTTGCGCTCGGTGGTGAATGGCAGCTCCTCTATGCGGCTTACATTATCGCGCAGGGCTGCGTAATCGGCTCCGCGGTCGCGCAACCACAGCAGCAGCGCTCCCTCGGTAGGATTGCCCAGCACCTGCACCTTATCGTCTGAGAGGTCAAGCTGTGCGGTAGAGTTTACGGCTATGCCCTCATACAGCACCTCGTCAGATGGATTGCCGAAGAAGTCAGCCTTGTACACCTGCATACGGTTCTGTGTGAGGGTGCCGGTCTTGTCGGTGCAGATTACAGTAGTGGCGCCCATTGTCTCGCAGGCATGCATCTTGCGCACAAGATTGTTGGTCTTGAGCATGCGTCGCATCGAGTAGGCCAGCGACAAGGTTACGGCCATGGGCAGGCCCTCGGGTACGGCAACTACCACAAGTGTAACCGCCACCATCAATGTCTGAAGCAAGAAAGCAAGGAATGCCACCCAGTTGAAATCGGCTACATTGATGATATACATCAGTATGCGCCCGGCGATTATGGCAATGGCAAATCCGTATGATATTTTGGTAATCAGACGTCCCAGGCCATCGAGCTGCTCATTGAGCGGGGTCTTTACACTGTCGTCGATCTGAGCGGCCTCAAATACCCGGCCGTTCTCGGTATTGTCGCCCACGGCCACTACCTCCATCACGCCATGGCCTTCCATCACCTTGGTGCCTCGCATCACGTGGTCGGAGGGGAAGGTGGCATCGGGGTCAAACTCGACCCTGTCGGTCGTCTTGTGGCATATAGGCTCGCCGGTGAGCGTAGACTCGTCGATGCTGAGCGAAACGGCTTCGAGCAGGCGTCCGTCAGCCGGAATTTCCTCGCCGGTATTGAGTATCACAATATCGCCCACCACCACATCTTTCTTCGGAATCTGCATGGCATTGCCGTTGCGTATCACCTGAACGGGTTCATCATCATTCACCTGATTGAGCAGTTCAAATTCCTTGTCGGCCTTCATCTCGAAGAAGAAAGCCAGGCCGGTGGCCAGTAGTATGGCAATAAAGATACCTATAGGCTCGAAGAACACAGTGGCACCCTGCTCAAGACCCCAGTACTCGTAGCACGAGATAAAAATCGACAGCACTCCGGCTATCATCAGGATTATGATGAGGGGGTCGCCGAATTTGTCAAGAAAGCGCTTCCACAGCGGTTCTTTTTCGGGCGGGGTTAGGATATTTACTCCGTTTTTAACGCGGCTCTCCGACACTTCGGCATCAGACAGTCCTTTATAGTGTTGTTTCTGCGACATGCTTAGTTGTTTCTGCTTAATTTATTTTATCTGAATTTTCTATGGCCCAATCAACCAGGCTACCTAATACAGGCATAAGACTTTTGCCAAGCTCGGTGAGAGAATACTCAACCCGAGGAGGAATTTCCATATAGGTCTTGCGGCATATCAGATTATCACGTTCGAGACTTTTAAGAGTATCAGTCAATACCTTCGGCGAGATATCCGGTATAGCCTTTCCTATGGCGTTGAACCGTGTTGCCTCATTCTCTGCAAGAACACACAGTATGAGCATGTGCCACTTACCTGAGAACTTAGATATAACGTTTCGGATGGGGCATTTGTCTATGCAAGTATATTTTTTTAAATTTTCTTGTAGTTCCAACGGTCTCATTTTCAAAAATGCGTACTTTGAGGTAAGTATCTTACATCTTCGTAACTTCTTGTTTTATAACGGGTTTTGCATTAACTTTGCGCTATCAAAATAAAAGCGGCTTACCGCCGCAAAGTTACTAATTTATAATCAACCACCCAAATATGAGCGAAGTAAAAGTATTGAACACCGGAGCCAAGTATGCCCATGCCTCGGCAGGCTCATTGCAGAACATTGAAGGCAAGCTGTTTGTAAAGGATGCCATAGGCGCAACCTCTTGCGAGATTTCATTCGGCACTCTGCCATCAGGAGCCACTGTCCCCTTCTTCCACAGCCATAAGGATAATGAAGAAAACTACATAATACTGAGTGGAAGCGGTAAGTTTCAGGTAGACGATGATGTGTTCGACATAGCCGAAGGCTCGGTGATACGCGTGGCCACCAATTGCGACCGTAATATCAAGTGCACCTCAACCCAACCCATGACCTACATCTGCATCCAGGCCAAGGAAGGCTCTCTGGGCAACTTCACCATGACCGACGCAGAAATCACCGAACGCGAAAACCTGCTTAAATATTAAACCTGCTTTAATATTTAAGAGCTGAAAAACTCTCCACCGCTTTCAGGGGCTGATTCCACCACAGGATTCAGCCCCTGAAAGCCATATCTGCATTGTTTTTGCCTTACTTATTAAAAAAATTGTACCTTTGTAACATATAAATCAAATCTATACCATTTTTTTCTTTATGAAAAGCAAATTACTGATAGCCGGACTTGCCGCGCTGATGGCTGCGCCGGCGGCAGACGCAATCCAATATACCGAGACTCTTAACCGAGGTGCCATTGTAATGAAGTCAGGCAAAAAAGCCTACCTGTCGTGGCGCAGCTTCACCACCGACAGCTCCGATATGTACTTCGACATATACCGCGATGGCGAAAAAATAAATGCCGCACCCATCACCGCTACTACCGACTACCTCGATAGTGTAGGTGATGTCAGCAAATATTATGTCATAAAAGCCATGCAGGACAACCGCGTGGTTGAGGAATTCTCGCCCATGCAGTGGGCATCTTCCCAACAAATCACACTGAATCGACCCGAGGGTGGCGTGGTTCCCGATAACACCACTTATACATACACACCCAACGACTGCTCGGTAGGCGATGTAGATGGTGACGGCGAATATGAATTATTCGTCAAATGGTATCCCTCCAACGCTCAGGACAACTCTAATGGCGGCTATACCGGCAATACTATTATTGACTGCTACAAACTCGACGGCACTATGAAGTGGCGCGTTGACCTGGGCATTAACATACGCTCGGGCGCTCACTACACACAGTTCATGGTGTATGACTTTGACGGCGATGGCCGTGCCGAGATGATATGCAAGACCGCTCCCGGCTCAAAGGACGGCACCGGCGCGTATGTAAACGCCGTTGCCACCGACGATGAGATTAAAGCCGCCGACAACGAGAAGGACTGGCGTACAAGCGCCGGACGTATCAACGGCGGTCAGGAATGGCTCACCGTGTTTGACGGTGAGAGCGGCAAGGCCGTACACACCATATTCTACAATCCCAACCGCAATACCAAGTTGGGCGGTGAGGCTGCCGGCACCTTCAACTGGGACGACCGCAGCGGCAAGACCGATAAGGGAACCTATGGCAACCGCGGCGAACGCTATCTGGCCTGTGTGGCTCACCTCGACGGCCTCGATGCCCTGCCCAGCGCAGTGATGTGCCGCGGATACTACACCTACTCATTCTTGTGGGCGGTTGACTTTGACGGAGAGAAGCTCACCACCAGATGGCTGCACTCATCGCGCTCGACAACCAAATACACCGTGACCGACCGCGACGGCAACACTGAGACCTACACTCCCGGCCCGGCCACACGTGGCAGCGGCAGCGCCACCGCATACGGCAACGGCAACCACAACCTCACCGTGGGCGATGTTGACGGCGATGGTAAAGACGAAATTATATGGGGTGCTTGCGCTATAGACGATGACGGCAAGCTGCTCTACGCCACAGGTTATGGCCACGGCGATACCATTCATCTTGGCAAGATGATTCCCAACCGCGAAGGTCTGCAGGTATACGACGTACACGAATCGGCCCCCTACGGTTGGGACCTCCACGATGCCGCCACCGGCGAAATAATCTTCAGCGCCGAAGCCACCAAAGATACCGGCCGAGGATGCGCCGCCGACATTGACCCCGACAGCGAGGGCTACGAAATGTGGGCATCTTATGATGCCAAACCCCGCAGCGCCGTGACCGGCGAAGTGGTCAACAACGCTTCGCCCTCAATGAACTTCCGTGTTTATTGGGACGGCGACCTGCAGGACGAACTGCTTGACAAAACCAGCATCACAAAATATAAAAACCGCTTCATGAACGCCTTGGCCAACCTTAAGGGCGCGTCGTGCAACAGCACCAAGGCTACACCTTGCCTGTCGGCCGACATACTGGGCGACTGGCGCGAAGAAGTGATACTCTGGGACGACAAGAACCCCGCCAACATATACATCAACACCACTACCAAGGCTTCAGAACACCGCGTGCCCTGCCTTATGCAGGATCATACATACCGCATGGCTATCTGCTGGCAGAACGTGGCTTACAACCAGCCCCCTCACCTCGGATACTACCTGCCCGACTATGTGAAGACTCTTGGTATCAACGATGTAAAAGCCGACAATGCCTCGGGCATCCTCACTGTTTACACAATAGCAGGTCAACTCGTACTTAAAACCGAAGATGCAGCCACTTCTGCACTGTCGCAGCTCGAACCCGGTGTGTACATCGTGGAATACCCCGACGGACACAGCGAGAAAGTATCGGTGCACTAAATTTGCTTGTTTAGCAAATTATATGTAAGTTTGCGTATTATTACAGTCGTTCAATACAGACACCCAAAAAGCTTCAGACCATGAGTAAATACGATTTTGACAGAATCATCGACCGCCACGGTACTTATGCCACAAAATATGACGGACTCGTCCAAATGTTCGGTCGCAACGATGTTACCCCGCTGTGGATCGCCGACCTCGACTTTGCCGTATGTCCCGACATCACAGCCGCTCTGCGCCACCGCCTTGATCACCCCGTGCTGGGCTACTCGGCTGCACCCGATTCATACTGGAACTCTATCATCAACTGGCAGCGCAAGCGTCATGGCTTTGATATCGAGCGCGATGAAATATGCTTCATACCCGGTGTGGTGAAGGGCATAGGCCTTGCCATCAACTACTTTTCGTCCAAAGGCGACAAAATAGTTATTCAGCCCCCGGTGTACCACCCCTTCCGCATGGTTATCGAGGGTAATGAACGAATCGTGGCCGAAAATCCCCTGATTTTTGACGGTGAAAACTACCGTATGGACCTCGAAGGTCTTGCCGAAATCATAGAGCGCGAGAAGCCCACCATGATGATTCTTTGCAATCCTCACAACCCCATAGGCCTGCAGTGGGACAAGGAAACCCTGGCCGAGGTAGGCCGTCTGTGCCGCCGCGCCGGAATGGTAGTGGTGAGCGACGAAATCCACGGCGACCTCATGCTGCAGGGTCGCAAGCACATACCCTTTGCCGAATCTTCAGAGGACTCGCGTGCTGTTGCCGTAACTCTGGGCGCTCCCTCAAAGACATTCAACATCCCCGGTCTGGTAAGCTCGTGGATGGTGGTGAAAGACCCCGAGCTGCGCAAGGGTTTCTATCACTGGCTCGAAGTCAACGAGTTCAATGCCCCCGTGCTGGTGTCGGCAATCGGTGCCGAAGCCGCCTACAGCCACGGCGAGGAATGGCTCGACGAAATGCTGGCCTACGTGCAGGATAACATCGACTTCGTAGGCGACTACGTGAGCTGCAATATTCCCAACGTTAAGGTGGTGAAGCCCGAGGCCTCGTTCCTTGTATGGCTCGACTTCACAGCCCTGGGTCTGGAACAGAAAGAACTCATGGACCTCTTGCTCAACGAAGCTCATGTGGCCTTGAACGATGGCTCTATGTTTGGCCGTCAGGGTGTAGGCTTCATGCGACTCAACGTGGGCACTCCACGCAGTGTATTGAAGGACGCGCTCGACCACATTGCCGCAGCTGTTGAAACCATAGTCAAGGCATGAACATACGCATTTTTCCCTCCGACGAGATATTAGAAACCACGGTAAGCCACCTCCCGCTCAGCAAGAGTGTCAGCGCACGCGTGCTGCTGCTGGGAGCGCTCACCGAGGGGGCTGCCGAACCTGAGCCTTCGCAGCTGGCCGACTGCGACGACATTAAGGTGCTGAGCAAGGCGCTGAAGCAAAGCAAGGGCGAGGTGACAGCGCACGACAGCGCCACAGCCCTGCGCTTCCTCATAGCATATTTTGCAGCCAAGGAAGGCGCGGAGGTCACCCTCACCGGCTCGGCAAGGCTTTGCAACCGTCCCGTGGGCGCGCTGGTCAACAGCCTGCGCGGCCTTGGCGCCGACATAGAATATGCCGCCCGGGAGGGCTTCGCACCGCTGCACATACGCGGAGGCCGACTCACCGGTGGCGAGATAGACCTTGATGCCTCGGCCAGCAGCCAGTTTGCCTCGGCTCTGGCCATGATTGCCCCCGGCCTGCCCGGCGGCCTGCGTGTGAACCTCGGCGGACAGATACCGTCGATGCCTTACCTGAAGATGACTTTGGCCATGATGCAGGCACGCGGCATCGACGCTCACATCGAGGGCTACACAATGGTTGTACCACAAGGGGCGTACAAGCCCGTGGAAGCCGAAGTAGAACCCGACTGGACCGCGGCATCGTACTGGTATGAGATGGCTGCCGTATCGGCCGGATGGATCACCCTGCCGGGTATGAAATATCCGGGCCTGCAGGGCGACAGCATACTTGCCCGCATAGGCGAGCGCATAGGTGTGCTTACAAACTTTGAAGACGACAACGCCGAGCTGTCGGCCACTCCCGACATGTACTCGCGCCTTGACCTCGATGTGTCAGACCATCCCGACCTCGTACCCGCATTGGCCGTCACCGCCTGCCTGGTGGGCATGCCATTCCACTTTACCGGCGTGGCCAACCTGCGCATAAAAGAGAGCGACCGCATTGACGCACTCGGCTCCAACCTGCGCAAACTCGGATTTGTGATTGAAACCGACCGCGACAGCATGGGCTGGGAGGGCGAGCGCGAACCAATAGTGCGCATGCCCGAGATAGACCCTTGCGGCGACCACCGCATCACCATGGCTTTTGCAGCCGCTGCACTGTTCGTTCCAGGGATCATTCTGCTCGACTGCGAAGTGGTGAACAAGTCATACCCCGACTTCTTTGAAGATCTGCGACAGGCCGGCTTCACCATTGTCGACGCCGATGCACCGCTGCCAAATCCCGTTCACGAAGAATGATAGTGGCGCTATACATACTCATAGCGATTGTGGGCGTAGGGCTGATACTCTACGCCCACGAACGCTTGCGCCACGGCCATGACGGGCCACCCGCTACCGATGAGCCGGCGCCACAAACCCAAGACAGCGATGAATGCTGCGGCATGCACATAACTTGCGAGCGCGACTCACTGCTTGCCGCCTTGTCAGACGATATTGTTTACTTTGACGACGAGGAACTCGACCAATACGCCGGTCGCCCCGCCGACGCATACTCAGACAGCGAGATAGAACAGTTTCGCGACGTACTGCTCACCCTGCTGCCACACGACATTGCCCCCTGGGCACGGTCAATACAGCTGCGAGGCATAGAACTGCCCGCCGAGGTAAAAGAAGAACTGCTGATGATCGTGGCCGAGGAAAGGGCCAAGAGAAATAACCCCGACTATGCTTGAGATATTTGAATATACCTTTTTCAGATACGCCGTGATAGGCGTGATACTTATAAGCATCAGTGCCGCCATAATCGGAAGCTACATCATAACCCGGCGCCTGGTAGCCATATCGGGCGGCGTAACCCACGCATGCTTCGGCGGACTGGGCCTGGGCTGCTATCTGGGCATCAACCCTATTGCAATGGCCGCAGTGTTTGCCATAGCCTCATCGCTGGGTGTGGAATGGGCTTCATCTCGCTTCAAGCTGCGCGAAGACTCCACCATAGCCGTGATATGGGCCGTGGGTATGGCCATAGGCGTGCTGTTTGTATTCCTCACCCCGGGCTTCGTGCCCGAACTCAACTCATTCCTTTTCGGCAACGTGCTCACCATATCGCCGGCCGACCTGTGGGCATTCGGTATATTCACCGCCCTGCTCATAGCATTCTTCGCATGGAAATACCGGTGGATAGTGGCCTGCGCCTTCGACCGCGATTTTGCCCGCGTCATAGGTCTGCCCACACGCTTTATCACCTACACCATGACTGTGCTGGTGGCAATATGCATAGTGCTCACAATCCGGCTGGTGGGAGTGATGCTGCTGATGGCCATGATGTCGATGCCCATAATGACAGCCGAGGTATTCACCCGCCGCTTCACACCCATGATGCTGCTGGCTATAGCGATATCGGTGGTGTGCTCGCTGGCCGGACTGGCCCTTAGCGCCGTGGCCGACGTGCCTTGCTCGGCATTCATAGTGCTGATAAATGCCGCCGTCTTCATACTGAGCAGACTTATAAAAAGCCTCGTGAAACCCTAAAAAACAGCCTGAAGTCAAAAATAATTGCACTTCATCACACCAAAACGCCCTGATGTGCGTTTACTATAAAAAAAAGCACATAACTATGAAATCACGATTATATACCCGAACCGGTGACGATGGCACCACATCGCTCGTAGGAGGTACGAGAGCACCCAAAGACTCGTTCCGACTCGAAGCCTACGGCACCACCGACGAGCTAAATTCGTGGCTCGGACTATTGGCCGCATCCGAAGTAATATCCGACGTGCGACGCAGTCAGTTGCTCGACATTCAGAACACACTGTTTGACATCGGTGCCGCTCTCGCCACCGAACCCGAATCGCAATGGCAACCCGCACCACTTGGCGCCGCGACCGTGGAACGACTCGAAAAAGCCATTGACGAAATAGACGCAAACCTGCCCGCACTGCGACAATTCATACTGCCGGGCGGACACCCCGACGCAGCCCGCGCCAACATTGCCCGCACCGTGGCCCGACGCGCCGAACGCCGCATAATAGCCCTGAGCCGTCACGTTAAAGTAGACCCCGACATAACCCGATACATCAACCGCCTGAGCGACTACCTGTTTGCACTGGCAAGAGAAATAAATATCAACAGCCGACAAAGCGAAATTTTTTGGCAAAAACATTGACAGTATAAAGAAATTTCGTACCTTTGCGCGCATTATACGAAAGTAACTAAAAAACATCAACATACATCATGTACTGGACACTTGAATTAGCATCAAAACTCGAAGATGCACCCTGGCCCGCAACCAAAGACGAACTCATCGACTATGCAATGCGCTCCGGCGCACCCCTCGAGGTAATCGAAAACCTCCAGGAAATAGAAGATGAAGGCGACACCTACGAATCAATCGAAGACATCTGGCCCGACTACCCCTCAAAAGAAGACTTCCTGTTCAACGAAGAGGAATACTAAGCCACTGACAGTTTGTAAATAAAAGACAATCAATCGGATAAACAACTCTGAGCTTGTTTGTCCGATTGATTTTTTGTGTTTTGGCCAAACAAATGCAAACATCCTAACGCGCTGAAATAGATATTGTTGTAATATGGTCTATTTCTTAAAATGGGGGTTTGTTTGGCTAAAATACATGCTCTATTTCCATCCTCGTGAATACTGAAATATGCCCCTGATTTTATCCTCCGAAATCCTCCTGAGGTATAGAATTGGCACTATAATCCTTGAGGAAGAAGATTATCCCATATCTCCAATCTAAGATCTTTTTTGAAACTGACGATTTGGCTTCTACCTTTTCATCTTGCTGCCATCCGAGTTGCCATGCCTCAAGGTTTTTTCCTTCTCCAAAGAAATTAGGGACCACAACCGTATGGTTGCGTTTGGGTAGATGCATACTTGTAATGGCTATGGTTGGAATAAATCGTCTAAGGTTATGACAGAGTTGATTTCCGATGCCTGGGGATTCTTAACCAGCCCAGAAGAGGCAACCATTGTGAGTTGAACCCCTTTCTTAGGTGCGACTTCTTGCTGGTATCGGCTTCTGCGCAAATTCATTTCAGCCAGATAGACTGGGGAAATAGAGAAGGGACTGTTGGTAAATTTCATTTCGCAGATATTGACAATGCCGTCTGCGCGGTCGATTATCATGTCAATCTGCATTGCCGGATATGATTCATTCTCAGGCACACTCCATGCAAAATATTCGCAATAAACACCTCCCACACCAAGTGCCTTTTGAATCTGATGGATATGGCGATAGCATACTCTCTCAAAAGCCAAACCTCTCCATGAGTTCATAGTTCCAGTGTTCTGATGTGTGGCCCAATAGTTAGTCCTTGCTTTTTTCTTCAAAACAAAGTCATGATAAAACAATGTAAAATTGTCAGCTAATTTAAATAAAACGCCCCGTTGTCTTTTTGTCGGTTGAGGCATCTCTATAACAAATCCGGACAATTTGAGATTTGTCAGTATTTCGGTAAATTTAGCCGACATTCCGACTCCTGACTTTTCAGATATCTCTTTAGCCGTCATTCCTCCCTTCTTTTCAATTAGAGTTTTCACTATTGATTCATACCTTTCCGGA
Organism: uncultured Bacteroidales bacterium; assembly: GCA_947072905.1. GTDB lineage: Bacteria > Bacteroidota > Bacteroidia > Bacteroidales > Muribaculaceae > CAG-873. The sequence continues at coordinate 24,864 of CAMTKF010000008.1, read as the reverse complement.
GCGGTGAACATGGACTTAAATAGCACATGGTATTCAATTTTCATGGGCGCGTTTTCCGAAAAAAAAAGAAAGTCTATATTTGCTGACAAACTTTTTGCCGGGTCAATCAATGTCCAATAATACGGCACTCCACCGAAAATCATATATGCCTCGGTAATAAGGTGTCTTGACCAATTGAATTTATGGGCGGCACTGAATTTTTCACATTCGTTTAATGTAAAAGAGGTTAGCTCAATCTGGCGGGTTATGCGGTTATACAAACCTCCTTTACTGCTGAAGACCTTCTTTACCATCCATGAAGTGGCACTTCCACAGATTATCATTACTATATCCTTAGTCCATGCCGCCCAATCATTCCAAAAATGCCCGAGTGCCTTTACAAAATCAGAACCTCTCGCATCCATCCATGGCAGCTCGTCGATAAAGATTACCTTCTTTCCTCCTAATTTTGGGAATCCTTTTTTAGATTCAACAAGGGTTCGAAGCATATCGAAAGCATCAAACCAGTTTTGAGGTTTGCCGCATTTGGGAAGTCCATAGCGCAGTAATGTCCGGTGAAATTCTGACAACTGCTGCTTGGTGTTATAATCCTCAACACCCGTGTAGGAGAATGTGTAAGTGTTTCCCATAAATTCTTTCACGAGGTAGGTCTTGCCTATCCTGCGTCTGCCATATATGGCAATGAATTCGGAATGTAAAGAAGCGAGAGCTTCCGTAAGTATTTCAATTGGAGCATCACGGCCTATAATGGTCATGGTAGATTGGGAGAATTTGCTTTTCATAGTGCAAAGATACAATATAAATTCGACAGATGGGTACTTTTAGACTTAAAAATTACAATTAAAAGTAATCACTCAACCCGGCAAAACTTATAACAGACTTTGACATGGATGTCATCTTGTATATCTCAATAATTAATCTTAAATTTGTGCATGAATGATTTTAATGTGAATAATGATAAGGAAATCCTGATGGCTATCATGGCTGCCAAGGGGATAACAGCTGAGGAGTATGCCCGGTTTCTAAACGGAGGAAATTTTCAAAAAACTCTTGATTATCTTAACGGGGGAATGGAGGATGATCATGAATTCGACTACCTCCCAATGCTTGATGCTGATGAAAAAACTTTGAAAATTAAAATTCAGTTGCGCGATGTAACCAAACCGCCTATGTGGAGAGAGGTGCTTGTGCCGGCCGATTTCAACTTTACTCAATTGCATTATATCATTCAGGCTGTTACAGGATTGGATAATTGCCATCTTTGGCAATTCGGGAGAAAGCCTTATGATCGTGGCCTTACGATAGGAATTAAAAGAACCGATCCTTTTTCGTTTGGCTTGGAAGACTGCACATTTGATGCGGACCAGACTCCACTCACCGCCTTTCTTGCTAATAAGGGTGATAAGATGGTATATATCTATGACTTCAGGCTTGACTGGATTTTCAACATATCGGTAAGCGATGTGATTGAACGCCATGGCGAAGTTGCTGAGTGTCGAAAATACAAGAGTGAACTTCAGGCATTTGATGGTTATCCTCCGTATCTTTACACCACTATTCGCGCCTTTCAGGAGAATCCGCAACAACCGGATAAATCTGATATATCTGATTTGATGCAGATGTTTGGATTTGAGGATCGCGATATGTTGGAAGCTTTTGCTGACGAGCGCTTGTTTGACATTGAGTTCGTAAATGAGGAATTGTGTGAAATCCCCGATGAATGGGAAGATATTGATTGAGCCACGTGCATTCCACTTACCGTCTTCAAATGATTATATTTGCACATGAAAAAACACAAGAGCAGTATTAAGGCCGACGCTAACATGGAGGTGGTCGCAAATTGCGACAACCCTGCAACAATATCTATTGAGAATCGAATTCTGACAATCAGAGGTCTTCAAGTTATGGTTGATCGTGATTTAGCAGAACTTTATGGCGTAGATACCAGACGCTTAAACGAGCAAGTCAAACGCAATATTGACCGTTTCCCGGAAAGCTTTAGATTTCAGTTGTCCAATAACGAGAAAGATGAACTGGTCACAAATTGTGACCGGTTAGTATCTATGCCCATAGGTTCACCATCTTTTCACTTTGAAACGACAAATATGGATAAGATTAATAATACTGCCATTCTCCCCGATAATTAGATTATCATATACCAACCCGATGATGAACTGAAACTTGATGTGCGAGTCGAGGAGGAAACTGTGTGGCTTAACCAACAGCAAATGGTAGAATTGTTTCAGGTAACGAAACAGAATGTCAGTCTTCATATATCCAATATATAAAGAAGGAGAATTGGATAAAAGCTCAACTGTCAAGGAATACTTGACAGTTCAAATGGAAGGTAACAGATTGTTGCTTGGCAATTCACGCTTTCATATTTTTACGTTTTTTTAGTGTGGGGTTTGGATTTTGTAGGGTTGAAATGCGTTATATTTGTATATCCGTGCGGATTCTTTCGTAAATGGAGGTTCGCAATTGACTTTTTCAACTATTCAGCAATTAAAAAACACCTCAAAAATATTTTTCAATGAAACTATCAGGACGTCGTCGCAGCAATAACGTAGAAGATCGCCGCGGCATTTCAGGCAAAACCGCCGGCATAGGGGGCGGCATAATCGGAGTTGTAATTTTGGCTGTTGTCACCTTCTTGAGCGGTGGCGACTTGGGCGATGTTGTGAGCAATGTAGTTAGTCAGGGCGGACTTGGCCAGGGCGCGCAATCAGAGTATGTGGCCGATGCCGAGGATGAGCGTCTTGAGGACCTGGCACTGAAGGTGCTTGCCGGCACCGAGGACGTATGGACCCAAGTATTCCGCGAGCAGGGCTGGGGCGAGTACGAGGCTCCCACACTTGTGCTTTTTCACGGAGCCGTGCAGAGCGGCTGCGGCAATGCCACCTCGCAGACAGGTCCGTTTTATTGCTCGGCCGACCAGCGGGTGTATATCGACCTTGACTTTTTCAAAGACATGGAGCAGAGCATAGGCGGTGGCGGCGATTTTGCATACGCCCACGTCATAGCCCACGAGGTAGGCCACCATGTGCAGTATCTGCTCGGCACACTCGACGAGGCGCATCAGCAGATGAGCCAACTGTCTGAGAAGGAATCTAATAAGATAAGCGTAAGGCTCGAACTCCAGGCCGACTTCTATGCCGGCGTGTGGGCCAACCGCGACAACCGTATGTTCAATTCCATAGAGCCGGGCGATGTGGAGAATGCAGTGAATGTGGCCTCGAAGATAGGCGACGATTACCTGCAACGCAAAGCCTACGGACACGAGATACCCGATGCCTTCAATCACGGCCGCAGCGAGCAGCGCGCCCGTTGGCTATCAAAGGGCATACGCACCGGCGATCCCATGCAGGGCGACACCTTCTCGCCGGCATACAGCGCTCTGTAGCGGCAAATATCATCAACCAAAAGCGGCATCGGACCACACAGGGTAAGGTGCCGCTTTTGTCGGTCAATAGCTGCTGTCAATACCGTTGTCAATGCTGCCTGCGTGCAAAGTACGATGGCTTTTTTTGAGCTGATTGCCGAAGTTGGTACTATATCTCACACTCACCGAAACCAGATTGGCCTGATCCTTGATATAATAGCAGGTATACTCCGGATGAACATCTGATATATTCCATGCCCGTTGGCTGAATCCGTGTTTTGAGAAAGGATTGCTTACCGTGAGTCCAAAGTCAAATCCCCGGTATTTCCAACCCAATGCAATGTAACTGAATTTGATTTCTTCAGTAAGCATATTTCCCACCATGTTGTATCTAAGAAAAGGTGTATAAAAGAAATCAATCGACCAGTTGCGATACCATAATGAAGCATTCACCCCGAGATTCCATCGGCTTGTTTTGAAAACCGGCCGAGTGCCCCTGTCAAACATCAGTTGGCACCATCCACCATTGAGCGACACAGACATAATACCAAATAAATCATGTAATCCTGCGCTAAGTTCAGCAGCCAGACGGCTTGAAGTTCGACCGTTGGCCGGTCGTGCTTCAAACAGCCCCTCCTTAGCCGAATCAAACGAATATTCGGTATATATGGGGTTATGAGTCTGTGTATATGTAATGGCTGATGTGACCGATAATTTGCGGCAAGTATAGCGCAAGCTCAGGCGATTATTAACTCGCAAAGCACTTTTCATGTTGCTGTTGCCTGTTTGGTAAAGATAGCTGTTTACAGGAGTTTCTATATCGGTAAGCATAGAAAGATTTGGAATTTCAGGATCTACAGACATCAAATAGGCTGTATTCCAACCCTTGCCAAAATTTCTGCTTATGTTAGCCACACCCTTCACCGCTATCTTGTTTTTGGTCATATTCTGATATCGGGCACCGATACCTGCCGAATACCCTGTACCGATGATCTTTCCTGACGCATTTACATACGCATAGCCGGTATGGCTCGTTTTCCTGCTTTTTTCATTGTCGGATGTGGTGAACCGGTAGCTGTTGTTTATGTGGTTTACAACATAGTTAATGCCGTACTTTATGGTATGCGAATTATATTTCCTCATCAGAACCATCTCAGCCTGTACGTTAGTCACTCTGTTTTTTGTTGAGTTCATTTCATCATATCCGCAAGTTTGTGAAATATTTCGGTCGAACTTACCTCCCAGATAAGATGCAGCCGTATTGATTTCAAATATCATCCGGCCTGACTCACCACGAAAATACAAGTCTACTGATGGTTGCAAATACTTGTAGCCTCTGAATATGTCTTGGCTGTACTCCCCGTCAGTTCCGTAGACATCGCTCAGCACATGTTTTTCTGAATTGTGAGATTTCATGGCAGCTGAAGCCACAAACATCTGCCCGGTGGCTGGAATGCAGGTGTAGCCAAGCATTATGTTATGCTCATTGTCAATCACCGGTGACGGAAGTCCGTTTTCCACAAGATGTATTATATCTTCATGCGATATATATTTGCTTTCTGTATCGGTATATTCCTGAGTGCTGTGACGATATGTACCGTTGTATTTTACGCTGAATTCATGTTCATTATATCTGAATCCACCTGACAGCATGTGATTCTCACGTTTCGAGTTCAGATCAGAAAAACCTTCGGCAATGAGATAGGCGCCTTGCTTAGGCTCGCTTATCCTTACGTCAATGTAAGGTGCGCCAAACTGTATGTCGGCATAGTTGGTAAATTCAATACGTAATATTCGGTCCGGGTCAATAGAATTCAGGTATGATATGTCGCGCCTTACACCATTGACCAATATCACAGCCTGCTGTCCATTGACCGTTACAGTCTTGAGAATCTCATTGACTCTTATTTCCGGACACATGAACGCCGCCTGGCTAATCACGTTCAGGGCATTGTCTGCACGATCTTTTTGTTTTTGGCTCACATAGATTGTACTTTTGTCGGCCCGCGATACCACCCCCGAGGCCGTCACAGTCACCGCGGCCAATGCTATGGGCGATTCTTTAAGTATTACAGCACCCGTTTTTCCGTCTTTGGGTAAACTCGAAACATATTCTTCGTACCCCATTGCAGTGATCTTCATATACATATCATTTCTGTCATAAGGTATGGAGAAGCTTCCGTCAGCACCACTGTTTCCGTATGTGACCAAAGTAGAGTCTTTAGCCGAAAACAGAAGGACAGAGGCTACTACCGGTTCACGTAGGGTATTTAATACCTTGCCTGTGCATGAATGCCTGCCATATTTCCTTGCCTCTATATAGTACCTGTTTCCCTTATATAAGATACTCACGGGATTACGTCCTATAATCCCGCATATTGCGTCATAAGCATTGTCAGTATCCACGCATGCCGAAGTGCGATAGCTGTCAAGCTCCTTGTATATGAAAGCTATATTTATATCAGCATGATCGCGGCTCAATTTAACAAGAGCCTCAGATACCGGAGTGTTGTCAAACGTGTATGTGTACTTTTTGGCAATAACCGACAATGAAACCGCTACAATCATCAAGATAGCTATAATCTGCCGCATGGTCAGTCTACAATTAAGGTGTTGCCCGCTATCTTGATGTTAATCTGTCCAAACGAATTAAGTTGCTCGATTGTTTCGTCGAGAGGTATTTCGGGATCAAACTTATAAAAAAGATGTAGCCGCGCTACATCTGCAGTCTTAAACTTTACATCAAGATTGTGCAGGGCTGCTATGGTATCAAGAATAGCCTCAAGAGTTTCATCCTCAAACAATATGGGAGCCAGTACTGATTGTATGGTATCGTTATTGGCTGAGAGGTAAGAACCCGAGCGCTTGGCCGGCGCCGCCGTCTGTGATGTTTCTTCCTTATCAAGTTCAATGTATTCCTGCTTCGTTGATTTAAGGCTTATGCCTATAACTGTTCCTATGGCAATTGCCGCCACCGATGTTAATATCAATGCAGATATGGATGCAGCGCGGCTGCCATGCCACGAGAAACGTAAACGCGGGTTAATATGCTCACGCTCAAATGACTGCCACTCATCATCTACATCAACGTCATTCTCGTAGCTCTTAAGCGATGACTGAGTTTTGCACAGCAAATTGTATATCGCCCTCGTTTCGGAGTCCGATAATAATATTTCGATTTGTTGAGGTGTGTATTTGTCGGGGTGCTCTATTAAGTCAAGCACAATGCCATATTTATCCATTTCTCTCATTAAGTTTTTTACGGATTATTACCAAAGCATGTCGAACATGTTTGTAAACGGCATTTTCGCTTATATCCATCTCTTTTGCAACATTCGAGAAAGTCAGTCCATCGACAAACCGCAATTCCATCACCCGTCGGCACTGAGGTGTAAGATCATTTTTTATAATCTGATATATACATGCGATTGTATTATCATCGGGCCACACTTCTGTATCGTATTCATCTGACTCGAGTAAATACAGGTTGGCTATGCGTTGTCGTGTGGCTGTGCCGGCTATATGGTTCAGACAACGATTGCGCACAGCCGCAAGTAAATATCCGGCCGTAACTGATACAGAACTATCCTTGCTTAGAAGCGATAGAAATACATCATGCACTATGTCGCGGGCCAAGTCTTCATCATACAGAAGGACTTGAGCCATGCGGTGCATCTGTCGGTAATGTGATTTGAAAAGCCTCTCTATGTCGTTTCTGTTCGTCATACACTAATAAGACAGCTGACATCGCTTTTACTAAACCCCTACCCCAAACTTTTTTAATCCTGCTCCAAGCCGTCGTCAAGGCTGCCGGCGGCTTGGAGCAGGCTCTATTATCTGTTGAATATCTTGGATGATGTGCCCGACTGAGAACGGATTAAATACAGTCCGTGCGGCAACGATGCTTCTCCATAAATGCCTGTGTATACGGGCACTCCGTCTGTACGGTATATCGTCACCTGTTCATCGGCTGCAATCTCACGGTCGCAGTACGGCGAATTTACCGAAGCACTGCCCGGGGCATCAAACTGCCATCCCATGCCGGCTTTATACGCATCTGACGATTCTTTCAGCTTCATGAAACTTATTTCGGGAAGCGATCCGTCGGCACGGCGGGGCAGCAGTAGTTCGGATGTATCCAGACTCTCAAAGTCCGAGGCACTCACAGTGATTGTTCCATAAAATGTATTATTAGCCAGAGTGCTCAGGTCGAGGTTAATATTTATACAGTCTGAGCCTTTCTCAGTAGGCGAGAAGGCCACATTATTGAGAAGCCGGTGTTCGTAGCCCGGCACATCAACAGCCTCAGCAGCCGACTTGCGGTTAACCATATTGAAATTGCGGCGGTTTTTATATGCCGAATTGTTCACAAAGTCCAATCCTCCAAGATGATGATTGGCATAGAATCCCTGATTTTTATTGGCCCAAGCTATGCAGTTGCGTATTATGTTGCGCGGTATCACCGTGGGCACTTTGGGCGAAGCCGACATGCCATAGCCGCCGCTTTTGATGCCTGTGCCATCGCCGCGCGATACCATGTTTGCATCATAACCGTTCTGCCACGCCCAGCAATTCTCTATAGTCACAGGAGCCCAATTGTTGATAAGGTCAAAACCATCATCGCTATTTCGCCAGGCACGGCATCCGCGTACCACATTGCCCGTATATTCGGACTTATTGAAATGAAAACCAAAGCCGTCGCAGTTGCCTCCCTTGCCGTTCTCCGAAACGGGGTCATAGTTGTTATAGGCGTCACAGTTCAGTACCAGATTATTGCTGCCTCTGGTAGCGTACACGCCTATACCCATGCCATCGTGCATATTTACCTGTTCGACCACGCAATTGCTGCCGCCAAAGAGTGCAACATTTATGCTCTGTGTATGACCCGTTTGAGTGACCTGTATGCCTACTATATCAAAGTTTTTCAGATGCCAGTAGTTACCTTTGAGGTCGAAGCCTATTATACGGTTGTCTGTTTTGATATCACTCAAATCAATGGTTACCGATTCGTCCTGATAGCCGGTGATGGTTATGGGATTATCCGCGTTGCCGTTCTTCTTTAGCATGTATACGCAATCATATACATTGCTTTCGCCTTTTACGGCCATTATATCCGATACCTGCGGACGATAGCAGCCCTCGCGCAAGTATATCGTTGTGCCCGATGTGGCTTTGCCTATGGCAGTACTGAGCTTTTGAAGCGGTGATTCAATAGAACCGTCATTGCTGTCGTCGCCGTCAGTAGCCACGTAGTAATCTTTTGAAAACGACAGTTGGCATGCGGTCAACATCATCATGAATAACAAATATCTTTTCATAGTTTAACAGATTGGTTTAAGTCGATTTACAGCCATGCGTTGGCTCTTTCTCTCACGGCGAGCGATTCGCTGAGCAGTCTTACAAATTCCTGCATTGACTTTTTGTGATACGTCTCGGCCAAGGTGTGCACACATCCCGTCATCTCATTCTCGGGTATGTCGATTGGCACGGCAGTCACTCCGGCCTGTTTGTGCACCGAGGCTTCGGCAAGTATGGTCACAAGGCGGCTCTGACGCACCATTTCGAGCAGAATGTTGGGGTCGTTGAGTTCTATCTTTATATTCAGGTCGCAGCGGTATGTCTCGAGTATCTTTTCGAGAGTGTTGCGAGCCTGCAGTCCGCGCGAGGGCAGTGCAAGGCTGTGATGCGCCAGTTCGTCGAGGGTCACTTTGGGTTTCGAGGCCAGTTGATGATTGCTGTTCACAATGGCGGCCAGATAGTTCTGAAACAGTGTATGCGACACTATGCCGGGCATGGACTGCGAGGGTTTGAAGGCCAACACGAAGTCTATCTGGCGTTCGCGCAGCATGGCCATCAGTTCGGCCATGGGCTTGTAGAACACGTTGAGTCTGACACCCGGGAAATTTTTCATGAATGTGAAGATGGTCTCGGTGAGAATTGGACTGAACGAATATGTAACGCCTATGTTGAGCGTGCCGGTAAGCACCTTCTGCAGGTCGAGCATACGCACACGGCACTCGTCGGCGCTGCTCACGGTGCGAATGGCAAAGGGTACGAGCTCCTTGCCGGCCTCGGTGAGAGCCACACTGTGGCTGTCGCGTATAAACAGAGGTGCTCCGAATTCGCCTTCGAGCTGTTTTATCTGCTGCGACAGTGTGCTCTGGGTTATGCACAGCTCGCGGGCAGCAACCGAGAAGCTCAGTGTTTCAGCTGTTTTTATAAAATATCTGAGTTGTCGTAGTTCCATCGTGGGCAATGTGAGTGGTATGCGGTGCAAAGATACTGAATTTCAGGCATTCTCCATCACCGCGTGGCACGAAATGATATGTGTTTGAGTAAAAAAATCGGAATCACGGCTCCGGCCACCATACCAAGAATGATAAACAGGCAGGTAAGGCCATTGTCGGCAAAGAGATAAAAATAGTGCATGAAGTCACCCTCCGAACGATGTATAAGGCACATCACCAGCCCTCCGAATGTCTTGTAGGCATATATACCCGGAATCATGGGCAGAAGCGACGGAAACAGAAAGGCCTCGGCCGGAATCTTGGCTTTGGGCGACAGCAGTACGGCCAACACCCCAACCACCAGAGCGGCTATAGTTGAAGCCGGTACTATCGACATGGCTCCCACCGACGGCTGCATCAGAAAGAACCGCGTGGAATGGCCTATGGCAGCTATCAAGGCACAGTATATATACGCATTGCGTGGCGGATTGCTTATAGCCGAAAATCCGATGGCTGCTATCGCCGCAAACAATGCATCTTCAATAAATTTTTCTATCATGACTATCGTTTTTAAACTCTTGAAGTTAAACTCTCCACTCTAAACTCTCCACTAAAACATCCCCACCTTCATTACTGCCATGCCCAGGCACAGACCGGCCGACAGGCAGCAGGTAAGTACTATGGCATCCATCAGGCGGCTGAAGAAGCATACGTAGTGGCCGTCGATCATGTCGTTGAACGCATTCAGAAACGCAATACCCGGCACCAGATACAGCACACTCGTGGCAATGGCCACATCGGGCGTGGAACCTATGTGGAACAGAAATCCGGCCGCCGCGAGTACCGATGATACAAACGCACACACCGCAAATATGAGCCGCGTATCGCAGCCCGAACCGAGCATCAGCTGCTTCAGATAATAGCCGGCCATTGTAGCGACAAATACCACAGCCATGGCCGCTAAATCGCCCCCGAACAGGCGGCAGAACGATGCGTTGGCACACGACACAGCCACAAGCACCCACCATCGGTTGGCGTTGGCCACCGATTTGATATGGTCGAATATCTCGCGGGCATCGGCCACCCCTATGCCGCGGTCGGCCACCTTCCAGCTCAGTTTACTCAGCAGGGTTATCTTCTCATAGCTTACGACGCCTTTGCCTATAGACGATATGTAGGTAGAAGTGCAACCCTCGGCATCGGTTACGGCTATATGTATATGCCGGGGCATTATGGTCATCTCGGTGTTCATTCCCCACCGGTGCGACATACGCTGCACATTCTTCTCAAGGCGCGAGCAGGTGGCGCCGCACCCTAACAGGCAGGCCGCATAGTCGGCCATAAACAAGCCGGCGGTGGCTGTGGAAGCCTCGGTGCATGAATCAGAAGTCCTCAGCGTCGTCATAGCTGTCTATGTTAGTGTCTGACATGTCGCCCGGAATCCATAATTCCTCACGCTCGCTGCCAAGTTCTATCAAGCGATGATGATGTGCACCATGATTGAGGTGAATAACTCTGTGCAGCATCCTGTAGATGATGATTGCCGCCATAGCAGCCGCCACACATATCCAAATTGTGATTGTAGTGTCCATGATTCCTTTATTTTAAAACTTCATGCAAAGGAACAAACTACAGCCCGTTTTTCCCGCCTGCGGTTATGGTATTTTACAATCGCGGCTATCGGCAATATAAGTAAGCAGTGGAAAATAGGATAATATTAACATGAGTGTTTATCTGAAAAGAAAAATATATAACTTTGCACTACCATGACAGACAACATGCACATTCACATCAATACTATCAATCCCCTGATACTCAATGCCGGTCTTGCCATACACAATGCCGACTGGAACTGGCAGGGGGTATGCTCGCCTTTCTGCCGTATGTACTACGTTACCGAGGGCAAGGCTTGTATACATTTCAAACACAAGCAAGTAGAACTGCAACCCGACCATTTATACATAATACCGGCCAACACACCCCACAGCTACGAATGCCACGGGCTGTTCAGCCATTTCTACATCCACTTCTTCGACGAATCAGACAATTACCACGATATACAGGACTTCCTCGACATGCCTCTGGATGGACTTGAAGCGTCGGAATACGAAAAAAATATGTTCGACACCATCTGTCGCCTTTATCCCGACGGGGTTCTGAAAGAAAGCAATCCCGAGAGCTATGACAACAACTGTGGTTTTGCCGAATATGTGAGAGCATTCAAGGCACTTCCGTTACACACTCGTCTGCATATCAAGGGAAACCTGCTCATTTTGATAGCCCGATTCATAGAAGCTGCAAAACCCAAGAGCTGGACATCAAACCCAAGGATTCTACCTGTTCTACGACATATCAACCGCAATATCAGCCAACCGTTGGGTATAGACACACTGGCCGACATAGCCTGCGTGTCGCGGCAACATATAATACGGCTTTTCAAGCAGAATTTCAATCAGACACCTATGCAATTCATCACGCGCAAGAAAGTGGAATATGCCGAACTGCAGCTACTCACTACTGAAAAACAGGTGAAAAACGTTGCCTACGACCTTGGTTTCAACGACTATTCTTACTTCATACGTCTGTTCCGCAAGCAAACCGGCCACACCCCGGCCGCATACCGCAAAAAACAGAAATGATCTGAAAACAAAGAGTAATCGCTCTAAACAGAGCGATTACTTCAAGAGATAGTTAACTTATTGTAAAACTCTCGTGTGAGAGACGGATACAAATTTACAATAAATTTTTTATTACACAAAAAAATAACATCCCTAAAGAGAAAAATCTCCTTAAGGATGTTATTTCGTCGCATTCAACTCATTTTCTTGCGACTAAAAGTAATCGAATTCTAATCTTTAAATTTTTAAAATTTGCGGATTCGCAGTACAGGGGCTACTGAGCGAGGAGCATCATCGGGTAATGTTACTTTAAGCCCCTCGCCGTCGCGTGTGAATTTTACTTTTCCATATCCAAGCAGTTCCACACTCTTTATCTTGCGCTTGTGCAGCGAAGAACCGTCGGCAAGCGACTTCACCTTTATCATGCCGTCTTCGGGCCACGCCAGCGATATGGCATACAGGTGCTTGGGTGTCTGTGTGAAGCGTATTTCCTCTGAGGTGGCCTTGGTGTATGCACCTTCATTGAAGCCCTGCGCGTTGATTTTGATGTCTGATTCGGCTATGGGACCTTCACCGAACTTATGCCAGGGACGGGTGCTGTAGATGGCTTCGCCGTTTACCTGCATCCACTCTCCTATGCCGGCTATTATCTTCTCTTCCTTATCGTCGAAAGTGCCGTCGCCACGCAGCGGAATACTCAGCAACAGATTGCCGTTCTTGCTCACCACGTCGGCCAGCATCTTTATCACTTGGGCTGCCGACTTGTAGCGGTCATTTTTATATATACCGTCGTTATAGTGCCAGTCGCCTATGCAGGTACAGGTTTGCCAGGGTTTGTCGTAAATCTGATTGGGTGCGCCTCGTTCCACATCCCATACCAAAGCTTCTTTTTGCGTATCGGTAAGAATCTTGCCAAACATAACAGCCGAAAAATCGCCCTTGTGCGAGGCCAGGTTATGGTTGTAGAAGTGGGCGGCTATCTTAAGCCCTGCATCGCTCACAGGATAAAAGGGCACACCGGTAACATCGAAATATAGCAAATCGGGATTATAACGATTTATCACATCGAGTGTACGGTCGTAGAAGTTTGATACAAACTCGGCCGAGGGCAGAGCCACTCCATTGCCCCATGCCCACTGCTTGTGAATCATACCATCGCTCCACGAGCCATAGCTTTCGGGATGATTCTGTGCATAGAGTTTCTGGGGGTCGAGACCTTCCCACCACTTGCCTTTGCCGTCTTCCTTGGTCATGCGTCCGTCGTAGGGTACGCCGGCACGCGATCCATTTCGGTCGTAGCGTCGGGCCGGTTCATACCAGCTCCAGGCATGGTCGGCATGAAGGCTCACACCAAACTTCATATCATGTTTGCGGCAGGCCTCGACCCATCCTGCAAGGATATCCTTCTCAGGTCCGATATCCTTTGAATTCCATTCCTGATATTTGCTGTCCCACAGATCGAAATTATCGTGATGATTGCCCAATGCGAAGAAATATCTTGCACCGGCTTTCTTATATAATCCTACCAGATAGTCGGGATCCCACTTCTCGGCCTTGAACAACGGCAGTATATCCTTGAAACCGAACTCAGAAGGATGGCCGTAATTCTCAACATGGTGCTTATACTCGCGCGAGCCCTCCATATACAGCTTTCGGGCCATCCAGTCGCCGCTGCCTTCCACGCACTGCGGTCCCCAATGTGCCCATATCCCGAACTTGGCATCGCGAAACCACTCGGGCACCTCATATTGCGACAGCGATTCCCATGTCGAGTCATACTTACCCTGCATCATAGGCTCATTGGCCTCAGATACCGGTATATTCACATCCTGTGCCGCAGCCGAGAGCGGCAACATCCACAGCATAGTCTTTATTATATATTTCTTCATAGTATAGAGATTGTAAAATCAATTGCAAATTTAGCAATTATGCTGTTCAAACGATAGGATATATATTATAAAAAACAGGACAATATTAACATAACTTTTATCAAGCTTAGGTAATAGACAGGATATTATGCTGATACTTAATTATATGTCTTTTTGGTGTATATTTCGTATGTTTCCAAGAATATGACATCCGGCTGAGGATGTCTGCAAATACCTTAACCGGGTATGCACGACAGTAGGGAGGGCATGCCCGGTAGGCTGTGCAGGAGTAGAAGCATCCGGAGGATGCGGTATAAACCACCTTATATACAGCGTGTTATCGCGGTAGCTTATACTGCATCCTCCGGATGCTACTATGAGGTCATTGTCCCCGGGCATGTCCTTCCTACGGTCGTACATGCCCGGTTACGGTATGGCAGACATCCTGCCGGATGTCATATTCCCGATACCGCGTGGCGGAGGGTTTCCGATGTGGCGTATAGTGGGGTGGAGGATAGCCCAAGCTCTATAACTCAAGAACTTGGGCTTGCATATATCTCAGAACTTAATAGATAATTCTAAATTTTAAATTTAAAAAAATTCAGTTGCTGAATTTCTCGTCGAGTTCGGGACGCAGTTTGTAGCCGTTGCGCAGAGCCTCGAATGCCAGGGTGGGATCGGATGCCGAGCGCAGGGCGGCGGTGTCGTCAAGCGGGTTATACGAATCGAGTGCGCCACGCAGTGTGATGGAGCGTGCCACTGACTTGGGAGCGGGACCGCTGACTTTGAGCGACGGCAGGCCCAGATGACGGCATACGGCATCGAGAGCCATCTGCGATGCCCGCTGCTTGCCCTCAAATGAGTAGCCTGCTATATGCGGTGTGGCTATGGCACTGAGCCGCAGCAGGTCGAGGTTGATATTCGGCTCGCCCTCCCAGCAGTCTACCACGGCCTTGCCGGCCACACCGGCGGTGATGGCTCTTACCCATGCGTCATTGTCGACCACTGCACCGCGGGCGGTATTGATGATGATGGGGGCGCGGCGCAGGGAGTTGAAGAATTTTTCGTCAGCCAGCCGGTATGTGGCATCAGGGCCTTCCTTGGTGAGCGGAGTGTGGAAGGTGATTATATCGGCCCGCTCGGCTATCTCGGCGAGCGTGTGCCACATATCGCCGCCCTCGGCGCGTTGGCGAGGAGGGTCGCAGAGCATCACTTTCATGTCGAGGCTGCGGGCCCATCGCTCAACTATAGAACCCACGTGCCCCACCCCCACTATGCCTATGGTATAGTTTGACACGGGGCGGTTGATGAGTCTTGCGATGGACGAGAACACATATTGAGCCACAGCCGGAGCATTGCTGCCGGGAGCATTGGCCACCTCTATGCCGTGGGCGGCACACCAAGGCAGGTCTATATGGTCGGTGCCGATGGTGGCGGTTGCCACTATGGTCACATCAGAGCCTTCGAGCAGCGAGGCATCGCAACGGTTGCGCGTGCGCACCACCAGAGCGCGGGCATCGGCCACTGCCTTGGGGGTTATTTCTCCGTATGGCAGATATTTTACATCAGCCACAGCCTCGAGTGCGTCCATAAAGGGCACATTGCGCTCGATAATCACCTTTGGATAGTTATTCGCCATAGATACAATACAACATACAGGGCACACACGGCAAGCACAGCCGCATACTGCCGGTCGAAACGATGATTTACAAAATAATGGGTGAGCTGGTAGGCAGCGCACATGTTGAGCAAAGGCAGGTATGCCAGCAGATTGTTATAGTTGACAAGCATGGCCATTATGGTCACTGAGGCAACTATGGTAAGGGCGCCGTTGTACGACCGCGCCTGCGCGTTGTAGGCTATGGTCTTGAGTACGTTGAGCACTGTGGAGATCACCAGCAGGAAGGCCGTCAGCACCGCTATGATAAACACATACAGAGCCGGCCGCAGGAAGGGGTCGCCCAATACACTGGTGATTTCGGGCGTATGCACATCGTCGGGAGTAACTATACCCAACCCGAAGAGTATTACCCAGGGCGTGAGCAAACCGAGTATAGAGGCCAGCAAGGTGCGCGTGTTGAATATGCGCATCTGCACGGTTATCAGCCAGAATACCGGTATGAATACCACAAAACTGTACTGAGTGGTGGCGCCGAGCGACAAAACCATGAATGCCAGGAACACGCGCCTCACACGCTCGGGTTGCGCGTAGCACGAGAACAGCAGGTAGATGCAGCATATAACGGCCAGAGCCAGCAAAGTACCTGAATTAAGGGTAACTATCTCGCGCGGCAACGCAGCCTGCATTATCGCAAACAGACCCACGTGAAGCCACGTCATGGCTCGGAGCACGTTGAACGTCTTGTTCACAATTATCATCATCGACATTATGGCGATGTTGAGGGCCACGTTAGAGCCTATTGCCACCCAGCCTGGCAGCTTCCACTCGCCGGGCGAGGGCAGGCATATACCCTGATCGCCCTGCGGAGGCAGAAATCCGGGCATCCCCGATGTCAACACCACATACAACGCAGCCACCGCAATCATGATGAATGCGGCGTTGCGCTTATGAAAATTCTGGCTCAGGATAGCGGAACGCATTTCTTCGGCAACCCTTTCAGCCCTTGTAGTTTATTACATCAAGGCCTATGTCGCGGCGATAAGCCATGCCGTCGAAGTGTATGTCGGCAAGGCTCTTGTAGCTCTTGGCCAAGGCATCCTGCAGGTTGTCGCCGTATGATGTCACTGCCAATACACGACCGCCCGAGGTGAGTATGCGGCCCTCGGCGTCTTTTTTGGTACCGGCATGGAACACCAGCGAGTCGGCCGGTGTGAGACAGCCTGTTATTTCCTTGCCCTTGGGGTACGAACCGGGATAACCGCCGCTCACGGCGATTACCGTAACGGCTGCGCGGGGGTCGTGCTCGGCAGGAATCTCGCCAAGGTCACCCTTGGCGCAGCCTTCGAGCAGGTCCACGAGGTCAGAGGCCAGACGCGGCATCACCACCTCGGTCTCGGGGTCGCCCATGCGCACGTTGTATTCTATCACCTTAGGCTCACCGTCTACGTTTATCAGGCCCAGGAATATGAATCCGCGGTATGTGAGGCCTTCCTTGCGCAGACCCTCGATAGTAGGAATGATAATACGCTTTTCAACCTTATCCATGAATTCGGCATCGGCAAACTTCACGGGGCTTACCGCGCCCATACCGCCGGTATTGGGGCCGGTGTCGCCTTCGCCCACGCGCTTGTAGTCCTTGGCAACGGGCAGTATGCGATAGCCGCCGTTACTGTCGGTGAGCACGAATACAGAGCACTCTATGCCGCTGAGGAATTCTTCGATAACCACCTTGCGCGATGATTCGCCGAATTGTCCGGCAAGCATCTCGGCCAGAGCGTCCTGGGCCTCGGCAAGGTCGGGAATTATAAGCACACCCTTACCGGCGGCAAGGCCATCGGCCTTGAGCACGTAGGGAGCCTTGAGGGTGGCAAGAAATTCCTTACCCTGCTCAAGGGTTTCGGCTGTGAATGTAGCGTAAGCTGCTGTAGGTATACCGTGGCGGCTCATAAAGCCCTTTGCAAAGTCTTTTGAGCCTTCGAGCGCGGCAGCTGCCTTGGACGGGCCTACCACAAGCACGCCGTCATTTTCAAAATAGTCGTATATACCGGCCACCAGGGGGTCTTCATTACCCACCACAATCATATCAACGGCATTTTCGGCCACGAAATTCTTTATTCCGTCGAAATCGAGGGGCGAGAGAGCCACATTAGTACCGTATGCGTCAGTGCCGCCGTTACCGGGAGCTATCCAAAGGTGTGAGCAACGCTTGCTTTCTGAAATCTTGCGGGCCAGAGCCGATTCGCGGCCGCCACTGCCCAGAAGGAGAATGTTCATTGTATATGAATGATGAAGTGGTTAATTTTTCTTTTTCCAGCCTCGTGGACGCATGATGGGGCCTTCCATAGGCGGCAGTGTGGGCTTGCGGCCCTGTATTGACTTGAGGGCGTCGGGATTACGACGCTTTGCCAGCGGATTTTCCGATTCCTGCTCGCGTGGCTGCGGAGCCTCGCGGCGGGGGCCTGAATTGCCGAAGCGCGAGAATTTGCCATCGGAGCGTTTATCGCGGTCGGCAACCTGACGACCCGGGCGGCGCTTGTCGCCGGGGCGTGATCCGCGGGTGGATGCGGGCGAAGCCTCACCCTTGCCTATACGGCCACCGCTGCGTACAAATTCCTTGCGGTCGCCTTCAAAAATCACGTACTCGCGCAGCGAGCATTCGAGCGAGCCGTTGAGTATGGCTATCTTCTCAGAGGGTGCCAGACCTATCTTGGCAAAGTACTCGTCGCGATAGCCGAGCACCCATGCGTGGTAACCCACAAACACGTGCTTGAGCTTAGAGCCGATGGTCTGGTAGAGAGCATCCATATCGGGAGCTGATATACGCTCGCCGTAGGGAGGATTGGTGATGAGCACACCGGCCGGCTTCGGAGCCTCGGTCCACGAGGCTATGGCACGGCGTTCGAGCTCTATATATTTGGCCACGCCGGCGCTCTTAATGTTTGCGCGGGCTATTTCTATGGCTTTGGGCGAGATGTCGGCACCGTAAATCTTGCAGGTGACATCGCGCTCGTTGGAGTCGTCGTTGTAAAGGCGATCAAACAGGTCGCGGTCAAAGTCGGGCCAACGCTCAAAGGCAAAGTCCTTGCGGTATATGCCGGGATTGATGTTGGCGGCGATAAGTGCGGCCTCGATGAGGAATGTGCCCGAACCGCACATGGGGTCGATAAATGTGGAGTCGCCTCTCCAGCCGCTGCGCAGTATTATACCGGCGGCGAGCACCTCGTTGATGGGTGCTTCGGTCTGAGCCACACGGTAGCCGCGCTTGTGCAGCGACTCGCCCGATGAGTCGAGCGACAGGGTGACGTCCTTGCCGTTGATATGCACGTTGATCATCACATCGGCATCCTGCAGGCGCACACCGGGGCGCTTGTCCTCGCCGTAGCGGTCTTTGAACCAGTCGACTATGGCATCCTTGATGCGGTATGTGACAAAGCGTGTATGCTTGAATTCGTCGGAGTTGGCCACAGTATCAATCGAGAAAGTCTTGTCGAGCGACAGCAGTGTTGACCAATCAAACTCCTTGGCGTGCTCGTAGAGCGAGTCGGCATCGCCGGCACGGAACTTATAAAATGGCTTGAGGATCCTCAACGCCGTTCGGCACGACAGATTAGCCTTGTAGAGCATCTCAAGGTCGCCTTCAAAACCTACCATACGCCGCCCGGGCTGTACATTTTCCGCCCCGATAGAGCGCAATTCCTCGGCCAACACCTCTTCAAGTCCCTGAAAAGTCTTGGCCACCATTTCAAATTTATTTTCCATACTTGTGCAGTTTCGCTTTTACGATGCAAAGTTACGCAATTTAACCCAAAGAACACACATACTCACCCCCTTATTTTTTGCCCGTCAGCATAAATGCCAGTGGGGCCGACAGCGATATTATCCTCACCACGGCCAGCACGCACAGCGAAATGAGCAATGCCCACAAGGCCGAGAAGGCCGCTAAGGGTACAAAACTTACGTTCACGGCCTCGAGCCACGGTCTGAAAACTCCCATCGGAAACAGGAAGAAATAGTGCAGCAGATAGATGGCAAGGCTCTCACGCCCGAGCAACATCCACCACGAGGCAGCCCCGCGAGCCAAGGCCGATGCTCCGGGCTTGAGTGCTGACGCGCTCCATTGCTCAAATACTTTGAGGGTTATCACTGCCAGAGTTATGTGCATAACGGGCGGCACAAGAATGCTCAAGGCCGCGTTCTGCGGCAGTTCCCACGGCCAGCAGCAGTAGTAGAGTGTCACGGCAAAGACAATTATGGCCACGGTCATCAGACCGGACGATGCAAGCGCACTCTTGAAGCCATCGCGGTAGCGGCTGCCCATTGCCACGAAATAGAACGCCGGAAAATAAGCCGTGGCAAGCGAGAAACTGCCCCAGCCGTTGAGGGCGGCCGACACGTCGCCGCAACACATCGACAGCACGAGCATGACTCCCCATACCGCCGCGCCGCACAGGCATGCGCCCAAGGCCGAGCCTACGCGCCGCAGTATATGCACGGCCACGCAGTAGCACAGTATTATCTCAAACAGTACCGGGGTGAACCAGTAGCCGTTTTTCCACTCGTTGCTCCACAGTCCGCGCCATGTGGAATCGAGCGGCGACTCAAGCCCCGAGTGCGGAAAATAATATATCCATAATGAGCTGACAACCACCATAGGTACAAGCAGCTGCAAGGCACGGCCACGCAGCTTGGGCAGCACGGGCAGCCCCCGCGCGTCCTCACGGTAGGCAAACCATCCGCTGATAAAGAAAAACAGCGGCATGTGTATCTGGCCTATGATCTTGAAAACCGTGGCACGGTCTATCGAGCGCACACACATGGTGAGCACATGTCCCATAATCACTAAAAATATAGCCACTCCCTTTATTATGTCGAAGTGGTAAAGCCTTGGCTTGGGCGGAAAGGTAGATTCCATTGCAAAAGTTGTAAATACGGGGTTAAAGTTACTTATTTTTTTTAAAACAGGCTTGTTTTTTGCCGCCGCTATCATTATATTTGCAAATAAAAAGCCATGTCGCGATTAATTATAAAAAACATAGGTCCGCTGAAGGATGTGGATATCAATCTCAATCAGATCAACGTGTTTATCGGCCCCCAAAGTTCCGGTAAGAGTACCATTGCCAAGATAATCAGTTTCTGCCAGTGGCTTGAGAAGGATTTGATAATACGCCAGGGTCTTGACCACGTAGACCGCAGCCTTATAGTGCAGGTGCTTATAAAGTATCACAACATGGCCGACTATTTTTCAGAAAAATCCGAAATTCACTATCAGGGCCATGCAATAACCCTTGACTACAGCGACAGCAAGGTACAGATATCGCGTACCGATGATTTTGACAACGCCCGCGTATCCAAGAACACCTATATCCCCGCCGAGCGCAATGTGATAGCCCTGCCCGGAATAGCCACCCTGCAGTGGCCGCAGTTCTACCTGCGAAATTTCCTGTTTGACTGGCTGAACATACGCACCAAATTTGGCCGCGAGGAGGCCCTGAACCTGCGCAATCTGGGCGTGAGCTTCTATTTCCGCGAAAGCGACCGCGAGAACATGCTCATCCTGAGCAACGGCAGCGAAATACATCTCGACCAGGCTTCGAGCGGTCTGCAGTCGGCCACTCCGCTGTATGTGCTGCTCAACTACATGACCAAGTGGATCTACACCCACGACGACGATTATTCATACGAGAAATACGACAAGGTGCGCCAGGGCAACAGCCGCCGCCTGTCGCTCGACGAGAAGTCTATAGCCGCCCTGATTGCCGCCGTGGAGAGCGGCGACATGTCCAATCCGGTGCTGCGCAGGCTCAACCGCCTTAAGAGCGCGGGCAAGGCCGAATTCTCAAACATCGTTATCGAGGAGCCTGAGCAGAATCTGTTCCCCCTCACCCAGGCCGGCCTGGTGTACGACATAATAGCCATGATAGACCACAGCCGCGACACCCTGGTGCTCACCACCCACAGCCCCTTCATACTCTACGCGCTCAACAACTGCATGCTGGCCTACTCAGCCTCGGCCAAGATAGAACGCGAGGAAGAGCAGGATGGCCCCCTCGACCTCGATTTCTCCAAGGAATCGTGGCTCAACCCGGCCATTGTGTCGGTATGGGAACTGCGCGACGGATATATTGAAAACTACGACGGCGAGCGCAACGTCACCATACAGGACTCCGACGGCCTGGTACGGGGCAACTACTTCGACAGGGTGATGAGCAATATTATGAGCGATTTCAACACACTGGTAACCCTTTGACCCTATGCACCGCCTGAAACGTAGATTCCACAAGGCCCGCAGCCTGCGCCACGACTGCTTTGTGGCCGACTATACCGAGTACACCGCCTCGCAGGTAGGAGTGGTGATGTCTGAGACGCCTTTCGACGACATCGAAGCCTTTCATCTGCAAAGCGGCCGACACCCCGTGAGCTATCTGGCGGTGAACCTTGAGGAACACCCCTCATTCATCAAGCACATAGAGAATTGCGAATGTTTCTTCATGAGTACCACCCCATGCGACCGCCCCTGGCTGCTGTTTCTGGAGCTTAAATACTGCAAGGCTCGCAATATAGGGTCGCACGCGGCCAAGGCCATTCACCAGATGGCTTGCGTGCTGCGCAAACTTGTCGACGAAAACGTGATCGACGCCGACCGCTACCGCATATACTTCAATTATTCCTCGCCGTCCAACAACCGCCGTCAGCCTTTCACCCACTTCATGCACACCCCGGCCGACATCCTCGACCTCATAGAGCAGTACGATGCCTACTACCTCGGCTTCAACCACCTCATTATCGCCGGCCCGCAGTTTATCCGCGCCCCCAAGATAAGGATATAAACGTAGGGTATAAATGCAGCGATAGCAACCAGGAGTGCGCATATCCGGTTGCTATCTGCTGAGTAATTTATCTATGTGGAAATGTCAATTCAGCTCAGTCCATCTGCAGCACTTTCAGCCACTAAAATTTGGAATTTCAATTCCGATGTCCCGGCAGACATTTGCCTTGTTCTGACTTTTAAACGCACCTGCTAATCTGAATGTTTACAGAATATTAAGCTTTAACGATATTTAAAAATATGTTACAATATTATTACAATATAGTAACACGATTATTACATATTGACTCTCAGGATTTTTGATATTCAGTAGGCGACATGCCTGTGAGGTGCTTGAAATATTTGCCGAACGACGACTGTGTGGGGAAATTAAGCGCGTACGACACCTGCTGTATATTCTTGCCCGAGAAGCGCAGCATGTTCTTGGCCTCCATCAGCACGAAATCGTCAATCCACTTGGCCGCCGACTGCCCTGTGGCTTCTTTAACGAGCAACGACAGGTATTTGGGCGAGATAAACAATTTATTGGCATAGAACGACACCGACCGCTCACGCAGATAGTGCATGTGCACCAGACGCACAAACTCGCGCACATAGTCGTGGCGTTTGCCGGGCTTCTGCGCTGTGATGGTATCGTCGAGCATACCGGCCATACGCTTGTGGTAGAACTTCACCAGCTGATACAGCATGCTCACCAGCACACTCGACGCCACAGTCTTGGTAATCTGCATGTTGGGGCCTTCGAGGGTATTGATATGTATAATCTCGAAGTAGCGGCACAGCAGGTCGCACTCTTCATCTGACAGCACCTGATAGGGCTGCGGCTTCTGCAACAGAGCCGGCATGGTCACCGAACTGAGATTGATATTGAGATTCTGGAGGAATTTGGAATCGAAAAACATCGCATACAGATCCACATCGTCGGGCAATTCGGTTTTCACTCGCGACACCGAACCCGGAAATGTAACCACAAAACTATTGGGGACTATGGTAAATTCCTCCTGATTGATTTCATATACAAAGGGTGAACCCTTGCGCATCAGCATGATCATAGTGCCGTTGACCTTATGCGGATCGGCGGTGATAAGCTCCGACAACGACCTGCCACCGGGCACTATATGACAGAAAAGATACGAATCGTCTATCTGGCTGTACGACTCGGATATGTCTTTTACATGAGTTGCGTTAGAGAATTCAATAAGTTTTTCCATTTTCCTATTTTATGTAGGACAAAGGTACAAAAAAATCCCCGAATATTATCCAAAACTTCCTCAAAAAAGCTATTTTTTGAAAAAAGAGTATGATAAGCGCGATTTTACAGTTAAGGCCTGTATATGAATCTAATTTTGCACTAAAAAACACATCAATCATGTACAATTTCGCAAAATCAGTATTCGTGGCCCTCGCTGGCTGGTCATGGACAGTATTCGGCCCGGCCCTGCCGGTAGCAGCGGCCTGCACAGCCATGGTTCTGGCCGACGTATGGTCGGCCCGCCGACTTGCCGGCCGCATAGGCCGCAACATCCCCTCGGCACGTCAGCAGTTGAAGTTCAGCTCGGCCCGCTTCGGCAAGGTAATCCGCACACTCACCAAGATCTACGCAGTACTCGCCCTCGCTGCCCTGGTAGAAAACGTAGTGGTGGGCGAGTGGGTACACCTGCTCAAATTCACAGGCGCAGTGATATGCTTCTGGCAAGCCGTATCAATCCTCGAAAACGAATGCTCATCCAACCCCCACCCCTGGGCCCGCACCCTCGCCCGCTACCTCGTAGACAAAACCTCACGCTACATCAACAAAGAAGACCTGCCGTTTTAGAAACCTCCGACTTTTTCGGGAATATGACATCCGGATGTCTGCAAATACCGTAACACCCCGAGAATCGGGAATATGGCATCCGCAGGAGGCCTGCAAGCTAGTAGCCGGGTATGTACGACCGCAGGCGTAGCCGTAGCGTGGGTGGGTGTTGCAGAACGTCCCTCCCAAGAATATGGCATCCGCAGGAGGCCTGCAAGCTAGTAGCTTTTACCTTTGCAGACGAGATTCAGAGTTAACATTTGCTCTCTGAATTGTTAAATAGAAAGACAGAGGCGGTGACCTTAATTAGTAGCTAGCCAAAAGGGCCATACCCGGTTAAAGTCCGACTCTGTCTTATTTGTTGAACACATCAAGCTAGATTTCTAGACCTTAATGTCTAATAAAAGTTATGGATGAATTCAACATTTTTGTCTAATTATAACGTCTGCAAAGTTATGAAAGATTTGTCAAATTACAAACATTTCGTAGGGTGTGATGTTTCAAAAGACACCCTCGACTTCGCTCTT
>CAMTKF010000007.1 GCA_947072905.1 uncultured Bacteroidales bacterium | reverse complement strand
AAACTACCCGCCCCCACAGCAATGGGCTTGCAGTGGGGGCGGGTGTATGTGGAGGGTGGGTTTATTTTACCTGTTCGTAGCTTGTGTTGTTGTAGATGTGGCCGAAGCGTTCGCGGGCGGCGCGGTCGAGGGCTTCGCGGTCGGCGGGATTTGCTATTGAGATGAGCAGTTTGGCTCTCTCGGGCAGGTTTTTGCCGTGCAGATCCACTATTCCGTGCTCAGTCACCACGTAGTTGGTCTGGAATCGGGTTGTAACGACTCCGGCTCCGGGGGTAAGCACGGGTTTTATCTTGCCCAAGCCCTTGGAGGTGGTCGAGGTCATGGCTATGAACGAGCGTCCGCCCTCGCTGCGCGATGCGCCGTATACGAAGTCGTGCTGTCCGCCTATGCCCGAGAAGATGGTTGTGCCTATCGAGTCGGCGCATATCTGTCCGGTAAGGTCTATTTCCAAGCATGAGTTTATGGCCATTACCTTTGGATTCTGACCGATGATAAAGGGGTCGTTGGTATATGCCACGTCCTTGAAAATCATCTCTTTGTTGTAGTCCATCAGGTCGTATAGCTTGCGCGAGCCCAGGGCCAGGCATGCTACAGACTTGCCGGGATGCACCTTCTTGAGCGAGTTGTCGATTACGCCGGCACGTATCAGCGGCAGTACGCCGTCGGTCATGGCCTCGGTGTGTAGTCCAAGGTGCTTGTGCGACGACAGTGCGCGTATCACGGCATTTGGTATGCCTCCCACACCTATCTGCAGGGTGGCGCCGTCGGGTATGTGTTCTGCAATGGCATTGCCAATGGCGGTTTCGGCCGGTCCGGGCTCGGGTGTAGGAACTTCAACCAGCGGATCGTCTACGAGCACGGCGGCAGCCAGCTCGCTGACGTGTATTACCGGGTCGCCGTAGCTGTAGGGCATGTGTGGGTTGAGCTGTGCTATTACCAGCTTTGCCGCACGTGCTGCCGAGGTGGCCAGGTCGGCCGATACGCCGAAGCTCACATAGCCGTTTTCGTCGGGCATGGAGCAGTTGAGCAGAGCTACGTCGCATCCCCATGAGCCGTCGGTGAAGAAGCGCGGTACCTCGCCCAGAAATCCCGGGGTAGTGGTGCCGTAGCCGGCTGCAATCCACTTGCGTACATTGTTTGACACGAAGCAGGTGTCAACCAGGAATGAGTCCTTGTACTCGGGCTTGCAGTATGGTGCTTCGCGGTCGGCTACAGAGAATCCCGAGTGCAATACAACCCCGCGCAGCTCGTGGCCACGGCGGGTCATAGCCGCTACCAGAGTCTCGGGTATTGATGTACTGCCCTGTATATATACGTGGTCGCCGCTTTTTATCAGCTTCACGGCCTCGTCGGCCGACATCAGATTGGGTATATCGTGTTTTGACATTTGTTTTTGTGTTATACTGGGTGTTCGCGATGGAAAGCCGCCAGACGGTCATACAGGCTCTTTTCCTTTTCGGGTGAATTGAGCATCGACACGCATACTCTGAGTCCCTCCTGCTTGCTGCCGGTAGAGGGCAGCGAGATGGTTGACACGCCATAGCGCAGCAGCTCTTTCTGAAGCTCGGTGCCGGTGAATCCGGGGTAGGAGACAGTGAAGAAGAAACCGTCGGAAATGGGGCGGTCGCCGTCGCGGTCGTATACGATGTAGAAGCCGTTGTCGGTAAAAGCCTTTTTGGCAACGGCGGCACGGCGTCCGTACTCGCGGCTTTCCTTCACGAAGTCAAGGCGTCCGTCGACAGCAGCCTTAAGCATTTCGGCAAAACCGTGCTGGGCCGAATGGGCCACGCCCGACGATGCGCAGTACAATATGCCGTAGATGTAGGCATCGCCCAGTGCGGGCATGTCGTAGAATGATTCGAAGAAGGGATATATGCGGTCGTAGGTCTCGGGAGTCATGCACACGGCCGATATGCGCTGGCCGGCGTAGCTGAATATCTTTGAGGCCGACACCAGCAGTATGGCGCGGTGGGTGTAGTTGGCAATGGTGGGCACGTAAGGCTCCTGATAGGGCAGGCCGTAGCGCACACGGAAGTCCATTCCCAGGTAGGCGTGGTCTTCGAGGATTATGATGTCGTGGCGTTCGGCTACGCGTGCCAGAGCTTTGTATTCCACATCGGTGAGGTTGAACCATGCCGGGTTGTTTGGGTTGCTGTATATGATGGCCGAAACGCGGTCGTCGGCAACGGCTTCTTCGAGCTTGGCCTCGAGCTGTTCGCCTCGGCAGTCATATATGTCGATCGAGCGTTGTTTGATACCGAGCAGCTTGGCCTGGTGGTGCTGTGCGGGGAATCCGGGGTCAAGAAACAGTATGGTGTCTTTGCCCGGGATGCGCTGGCTCATAAGCAGGAACAGGGTGAATGTGCCCTGCATTGAGCCTACGGTGGGAACTATGCACCTGGGGGGAATGTCGATGTTGAGAAATGCCTTGAGAAATTCAGAAGCATTGTCCTTCAGGGGCTTGATGCCGGCAATGTTGGGATATTGGTTGGCAATGCCCTTGAGCAGAGCCTCGCGCTCGGCTTCGATACCTATTTCAGAGGCCGGCAAGCCGGGATTACCCATTTCGAGGTGTACAAATTCCTCGCCAAGATGCTGTTCGAGCCTTGTGGCGAGCTCAAGAATCTGGCGTATGGTGGCAGAAGCAACATTCTCGATGTGCATCTGCGACATTTCGTGATGAAGTTGTTCGGAGGAAACGGGATTCATATTCAGAACTGGTGTGCAAGGCCGGCGTTGAAGGCGGCGAGGTTATCATTGATTATCTTTTCGCCCTTTGACTCAAATACGGCGCGTATGCTCTGCTTGATGTCGTCGGTGGTAAGGCCGAGCATGGGGGTGGCGGCGCCGAGGAGCACCATGTTTGATGCGCGTGCCGATGCCACTTCCTTGGCAATGTTCTCGCAGGGCAGCATGATGCAGTTGCCGTGGCTCTCGAGTTCCTGAAGAATAGTACCCATCTCGGGATAGGTGGGGATGTTGACAAACGGCTCGGTAGAGGTGATGATATGGCCGTCTGGAGCCAGTTGGTCTATGTAACGCAGCGCTTCCATGGGTTCGAGCGAGATGATGAGGTCGACCTTACCCTTGGGAATGAGGTCAGAGGCGATGGGGTCGGTGCTGATGCGCAGGCACGACATCACATCGCCGCCACGTTGGCTCATTCCGTGTACTTCGGCTTGCTTGAGATACATGTTGAGTCGCAGAGCTGCATTGCCGATGATTGTAGCTATAGAGAGGATACCCTGACCCCCGACTCCGGCTAATATTATGTCTTTTTTCATGTTGGTAGTTTCGAAAGTTAGGATAATTTTTTAGCTTTGGCGTGGCGGCGCGCAGTCTGTATGCACTCGCGGCGGGCAATCACCACCGACAGACCCTCGTATGCAAATTCCGAAGCAAACAGTTTCTTCATGTCTTCAAAATTCTTGGGCAGCGAGTCGATGGTCATCAGGTGGTCGGGGTCTACTCCGAGTCCCAGACAAATTTCTTCGAGCTTGCCGGTGCCCTGTGAGTCTTGTCCGCCGGTCATACCGGTGGTGAGGTTATCTGATATTATGACTGTGATGGGCGAATTTTCGTTCACGGCATCGAGCAGACCTGTCATGCCCGAGTGAGTGAAAGTAGAGTCGCCTATTATAGCCACGGCGGGGCGTTGGCCTGCATCGGCAGCGCCTTTGGCCATGGTGATTGATGCGCCCATATCCACGCAGGTGTCAATGGCATTGAATGGCGAGAGCCACCCCAGAGTGTAGCAACCTATGTCGCCGAATACCTTGGGCGAGGCGCAGTCGTCGAGGGCTGCGTTGAGAGCTGCGTACACATCGCGGTGACCGCAACCCTGGCACAAGGCCGGCGGACGGGCCACTACTGTTGTTGACGGTTCGCGCACCTGAACAGCCAAGTTGAGGTCGGGAAGCAGTTTGCAAAGGCCGGCTGCCACGGAGTCGGGCGAGAGTTCGCCGGCGCGGGGCAGAATGCCATCGAGCTTGCCGTAGATTTTGGGGCCGTTGTCAAGTATGCCGCGCATTGCCTGTTCGATAAAAGGCTGGCCTTCTTCGGCTACCAATACGGCATCGCACGAGGCTACCAGTTCGGCTACTTTGCGACGAGGCAGGGGATATTGCGAAATTTTAAGCACCGGGAAGGGACAGCCCTCGGGGAAGCACTCCATTATATAATTGTATGCTATGCCCGATGCCAAGATACCCAGACGGCGGTCGGTACCCGGGGTGAGGGTGTTGAAAGGCGAAGTCTCGGCTTCGTTCTCCATATCCTCGCGCAGATCAAGCAGTTGGTTATAGCGTTTGCGTGAGTTTACGGGCATCAGCACCCATTGTGCTGTATTTTCGGGATATTTGAACTGATTTTCCTGAGCGGGTTCGGCGTCTGCGGCAACCACGGCTCTTGAGTGAGACAGGCGGGTGACCAGACGCACCATCACCGGCATGCCTATGCGCTCTGAGAGCGAGAAGCCGTATTGAGCCATGTCGTAGGCCTCTTGCTGGTTTGAGGGCTCAAGAGCCGGGATAATGGCGAAGTTGGCATAGAAACGGGAGTCCTGCTCGTTTTGCGAAGAGTGCATCGAGGGGTCGTCGGCCGAAATAACGAGCAGACCGCCGTTGGCGCCGGTCATGGCAGAATTCATGAATGGGTCGGCGGCCACGTTAAGGCCTACGTGTTTCATCGAAACGATGGCGCGTTTACCGCAGAACGACATGCCGAGGGCTTCTTCCACGGCAGTCTTTTCGTTTGATGACCAATGTGAGTGTATCTTGCGCAGACGGGCAACGGGATTGTTCTGAACGTATTCGAGAATCTCGGTGGATGGTGTGCCCGGATAAGCATACGCACCCGATAGTCCGGCGTTGATAGCACCGAGGGCAAGCGCTTCATCGCCCAGCAGGAGTAGTTTGTTTTTCATGGTAAAAAGTTTCAGCCACTTCAGGCATTAGTCAGATAGTATAAATTTTATGTGCAAAGATAGCGTAAATTCGGGTGATTGTCAATTGATTTCATTATGTTATATAGCATAAGTGCAGCAGTGGTCGGTTATCAACATCAATGTTAATAACTATGTTAATAAGTATGTTAATAACTATGTCAATAACTATGTTGATAAGTTTGTCAATAACTTGTTTAAAAGTTTTTATGGGCGCTGTTTGGCGTTTATACACAATTATATTATCTTTGCAAAAATTATGCCCATACGGCAAGTTTACCAACCATGTCATTTTAATACCTCATATAATAATGGAAGTAGAAGGAAAAATTATACAGTTTATCGGTGAGCGTTCAGGCGTGTCAAAAGCCGGTAACCCCTGGAAATCAAGAGAATATGTGCTTGAAACCAAAGAAAACTATCCCCGCAAGATAGCGTTTGACTTCTTTGGCGACCGTGCCGACCAGTTCCCCCTCAATGTGGGCGATGAAATTCGTCTGAGCTTCGATATCGAAAGCCGCGAATATCAGGGTCGTTGGTACACCAGCATCCGCGGCTGGAAATCAGAGCCCCTTGCTGCAGCTCCCGTGGCACCTCAGGCACCCATGGCCGGAGCCGTACCTCCTCCTCCAATCGTAGAACCGATGAACAACGGCGAGGATCTGCCTTTCTGATAAACCGACCTTAATCTCCTCGCATCGGTGCATGGACAGCAAGACACCATCCCGCTCAAAGAGCTATGACAGCCGACGGCTATTGTCGCCGGCTGTTCACATTTTGATCATAGGCATACTGCTTGTACTACCCGAGGTGCTGATGCGCATGGCATCGCCCTGGCGCGGCCCTATGCCCCCGGTGGCTTATATTAAGGTAGCCATTATGATAGGGGTTTTCTATCTGAATTTTTTTGTGATAATTCCGAGTACACTGGAGCGCGGCGGACCCAACAGGTGGTGGCGCTTCGTGGCCTGGAATGTGCTGGTGGTGGCCTCAGCCTCTATGCTTATGTACTATCTGAGCGGGGGCGCACCCAAGCGATTCAATCACGATAGAGACCAGTTGCAGATAATGATGGCCAAGGCTTCGTTTATTCTGCGCGACTCCATAATGCTGCTGTTGCTCATATCGCTTGCCGTGATGCTGAGGCTTTCAAACCAATGGCAGGTGCTTGAGCGAAGTCAACGCGAGCTGAGGGCATCGCAGCGCGAAAGCGAGCTCGAGAGCCTTCGCGCACAGCTCAATCCTCACTTTCTTTTCAATACCCTCAATACCATCTATGCGCTCATAGCCGTTGATTCGGCCGAGGCCCAGAAGGCCGTTCACGAGCTTTCAGGCCTGCTGCGATATGTAATTTATGAGAATCCCGACAAGGTGGAGGTGGAACGTGAGGCCGAGTTCATACGCAACTATGTGGAACTCATGCGTCTGCGCATGGGTTCGCGTCCGGTGGAGTTGAACGTTAATATCAAGGAGAAGGGCAATATGCCGCCGCTGCTGTTTGTTACTTTGGTCGAAAATGCGTTCAAACATGGTAATACCGCCGATACATCGCTGCCTATAAAGATTTCGGTAGAGTCAGATGGCGAGCATATAAGCTGTTTTACAGTCAACAGTGTAGACAACGATACGCGCCTCGATTCGGGCAGCGGCGGTGTGGGGCTTGCCAATCTCAGGCGCCACCTTGAGCTGCTTTATGGCGGCCAGGCATCGCTCGATATAGAAATCGGTAAGGACAATCTGTGCCGTGTATGTCTTGTAATACCCTCAAAATGAAAAAACTGCGTTGTATAATTGCCGATGATGAGCCGCTGGCTCTGCGCCTTATAGAGACCTACGTGCAGCGCACGCCCGCGCTTGAGCCGGTAGGCTCGTATACCTCGGCTAAAGAAGCCCTGCAGGCTATAGGCGACGGCCGGGTTGACCTCGCTTTTCTCGACATACAGATGCCGCAGATGTCGGGGCTGGAGCTGGCAAGTGTGGCCCGTGACAATAATGTAGGAGTGATTTTCATAACTGCCTACCGCGATTTTGCCCTGGATGGATTCAGGGTTAACGCGCTCAATTATCTGCTTAAACCCGTCAGCTACGAGGAGTTTTCAGATGCCGTAGCGCGAGCAGTAGCTCTGCTTCATGATGTGGATGAGCCGGAGCCTGAAGCATTCATGATGGTGAGAAGCGACTATAAGTTTGTAAGGGTAGACTACGACGATATATTGTATGTGGAAGGGCTTAAGGACTATGTGAAGATATTTCTCAAAGGCCGCGAGCGTCCTCTGCTCACCCAGATGAGCCTTAAGGCAGTGGCTCAGACTCTGCCCGGCGACAGGTTTGTGCGTGTGCACCGTTCGTTTATCGTGGCAGTCGACAAGGTTGAGTCTATCAGCCGTACCCATATAGTGGTAGGTGCCACCGACATACCGGTCGGTGACACCTATCGCAATCAAGTATTTGAGAAATTCAAGCTCTGACAGTAAGGATAAAGGTAGCGCCTTTGGTGCGGTCGCTGTCTATCTCGAGTTTTCCGCCGAGTTTTCCGGCACGCAGTGCGCAGATAGGCAGTCCCAGTCCGTCGCCGTAGTCGAGGTCGACCACTCCGTTTGAAAATGCGGTGAAAATTGTGGCATGGCGTTCCTTGGGTATGCCGGGGCCCGAGTCGGCTACAGAGAACTGATGAACCTTGGCACCGCGCTTCTTGTAAGTGAGATAAATCTTACCGTCGGCCGGTGTGTACTTGGCGGCGTTCTCAAGCAGGTGCATCAATATCTTCTTGACTTCATCGGCATCGAGTCGGGCAGTACCCTTGTTGGCATCGAGGTGAACCGATACACCCGGCTTGAGCATCGGACGAATCTCGTCGATGAGGTCGGCACAGAATTTTTCAACATTTACATCTTCCAGTTCTTCAGGCTCGCGGGGAGTGGCATTGCCTACGTCAGACAATTCGCCAACGCGCCTCATGTAACCTCTGAGCTTCTGCACGGCCGGATTTCCCTCATCGAGTTTTTCGAGCGTGGGCTCCACGGTCGACGACATATTGTGCAGAATGGCACTCTTGGCGGCACTTTGCTCATTGGCGGCTTCCACGCTTTCGCGGAGACGGCGGTTCTTGGCCACGATGCGGAAGTAGAACCATACACCTACTCCGAGCGCACCCAGGGCGGCTATGAAAAGTATAAGGAAAGTAGCCATCAGGCCTGTCTTGCCCTTGATAGTCTTGTCTTTCTGAGCTATGGTTTCCTGGCTTGCAGCATATTCCTGCTTTACCTTGCCAAGCGCGGTGTCGGCGTTGATAGCGTCGATAGAGTCAGACCATTTCATATAATTCTCATAAGTATGCTCCACCATAGTGGCGTTGTTTGAGCTTACGGCCTGTTTGATAAGCTTCTGATATGCTGCATCGGCTGCCTTATAATCGCGGGCGCCGTCGTATTGCCTTATCAGCTTCGATATACATTGGTCGCCCTTACTCGGCTGGCCGTTGGCATAGTAGAATTGTGCTGAATTGTACAGCAGGCTGTTCATCAACTCCTTGGAACCCGCAGCTTTGGCGTATGCGGCCATTTTGGTAAGCTGTTTTTGGGCGGCCTGCGAGTTGTGCATGGTCTGGTAAGCGTTGAAACGGGCCTTGGCCAAAGTGTAATAAACGGCGGGGAGCGAATCGGCGGT
Source organism: uncultured Bacteroidales bacterium (assembly GCA_947072905.1). Lineage (GTDB taxonomy): Bacteria > Bacteroidota > Bacteroidia > Bacteroidales > Muribaculaceae > CAG-873. The sequence goes on along the minus strand of CAMTKF010000007.1, from coordinate 57,729 downwards.
TACTTTGCGCGAGGCCAAAACCTTATCCATATTTCCTATTACGGAAAATGCACCTTCGTAATTTTTAACAGAAATACAAGCTTCGGCCGCTTTACTTATCGACTTGGCTGCGGGTAGATATTGCCGCGCGGCAATCTGTGAATTGTACGCGGAAATATGCTTTGAAAAGTCGGACTGGGTGTCGGCCCATATTCCGGAGGCCGTGAGCAGTATTAAAACGGCCAGTAGCATTATCTTTCTCATAAATAGTTAGTTGAAGGGTTAGATTAGAATATTTTTTCTATACTAACACTCAAAAACTGACAAAAGTTAGAGAAAGATTGCAAAAAAATTCAACAGTGAGGATGTTTATGTCAAACACCCTCCAAGTCGGCAGCGGCCAGCACCTCTTCTACCGTAAGCCCGAGCAGTTTCATTTCGCGGAAGAAAGCCGGTGCTGTGGTCGACAGGAAAGCCTTGCGGCGCGATTCGTTCACTTTGGCATGGGCGTTTTCGGCCAAATAATATCCCATGCCTCGTTTTACCATAATTATGTCGAGCAGTTGCAGATAATCGTATGCCTTGAGTATGGTGTGGGTGTTTACACACATCAGCGCCGCGAGTTCGCGCACCGAGGGTATGCGTTTGCCCTCGGGCCACTCGCCGCTCAGTATCTTGGCAAACGCGTAGTCTACAATCTGCTGATATATTGGTTTCTCTGCGTGAAAATCCATTACATCTGAAAGCTTTTGAATTTACGCCACGACAAGTACAGGCATATAATGATAATTGCAGGCACAACACACAGCGAGAAGTTTGCTATGTCGTTAACGCCGTTCATCAATACATTGGTTATTACCGGCATTATATCTTCCTCGGATGCTCGGGCAAATTCTGCAGACGAGAAGAAGTCCACCATTCTTACAATCATAAACACACCGCTTACTATGCCTACGGCAACGCCCGCCACTATTACGCCGGCTACGGCTTTCATGAAGCGTTGTTTCTCGGTAGCTATGACTATCAGCATCACTACGGCAGTCGACATGGCCCAGCTCAGATACTGTAACCAGCGGGCACGCTTCATCAACAAATCGTAGAAATCATTGAAAAAGCCTATCTGTGCAGCATCCAGTTCGGATGCGTATAGCCGCTGCATGGTGGCAAACATAGAGTTGTCGTATCCGCACAGCCCGCTTATTCCTTCGAGCGACAGCCATATCGCTGCCATGGTGAGCGGTACGGCTACGTAGCTGAACAGCAGCATGAAAGTGAACTGCTCGGCGGCTGTGGCCGGCAGCTGGCAAACCAGCGAGCGGTTGCGTACAAAGGTGAACGCCGTGGGCGCCATGTAGGCAAAAGCGCCCAACAGGGTGCCAGATATTGACATCATGCCTATTACGTCGGTTTTGTCGGCCAGCAGATACATAAGGTATGATACCACTGTGGCTATGGCCGCCCACATAAGGTAGCGTGTGGTGCATGGTGCGTAGAACGACCATACCTGGTCTAAGCGGCTGAATGAGAATGTCTTGGTGGCAGCTGTCCTCATAGCTGTATGTTTTTGGAAGTTAGAAATTCGATAAATGAGTCGCCGGCCTCCGACATCATGGCCGAGTAGAACAACGGATAGTCGATATCGGTGTCTATGTGCTGTTCGTTGGGTATGATGGCCTTGAATCGTCCGCCCTCGGGCTCCGGGAATATGGCTCCGGGTATTGGCGAGGGGCTGCTTACAAATGCAGCCCGCTCCAGTATGTCGGCTACCGGCATGGAGATGCGCAGCCGTCCCCGGCGCATCAGCATCAGGTGGTCAAACATTGTGTGCAGGTCGTGTACGTTGTGGGTGGATACGATAATGCACTGATCGTCGCTCACGCACCGGCCTATCTGCTTCAGCATTATCTTCTTGGAGCTTATATCCATGCCGTTGGTGGGTTCGTCGAGCAGCAGATAGTCCACGCCCAAGGCCAGCGAGTAGGCAATGAAAGCCTTGCGGCGTGTGCCCAGCGACATTGCGCGCAGTTTTTCTGAGCCATCCATTCCGTAGTCGGCCAGATTGGCGCGCATCATCTCATAATTGAATGTGGGGTAGAACAGCCCGTGCCTGCGGGCAAGCTCATTGATGGTGGCAAACGGGCAGTCAAAATCATCGGCCACAAAGAAAATGCGCTCGGTGGTATATGGACTGCGCAGCGATGTATCAACCTCGTCGAGCGAGCAGCTGCCGCTTTTAGGAAACAGCAATCCTGATATGAGATGGAGCAGAGTGGTCTTTCCGGCTCCGTTTTCGCCTAACAGCAGGTATATGCCGCTGCCTATGCCTGCGCAGGCATCATCCACCGCCATGAAGCCTTTGCGGTAGTAGAAACTTACATTGTTGATATTGAGCATGGTGGTGTTATCTTTAAAGGATAATGATACAGAGGAGAACCATCAATAAGGAGAGTAAGAATGCCTTCATAGTTATAATTGTTTAGGTGTTGTACATCAGTAACACACCGCAAAATTATTATTTTTTTATTAAAACTGCAAATTTTTTATTGGAAAAAACATTTTTTTTGTAATTTTGCAACAATTCTGAATGATTTCTGAATTTGAGTGCTCCAGAGCAACAAAAATTTAAAACGAGTGTGTATTATCATCCATTTGATGTATACATGAGGGAAAGAAGTAACGATTGACTTTTAGGATGTATTTTGCATTTGACATATCTTCCTTGCAATGGACATTGCTGCAGCTGGGACTACTGGCTGTGGTGATTTCATTTGTCACTTTTATGATAAGAGTGCTGCCGCTGCGCCGCCACCGCAAGTCGGATGACGAAGGCGACACTGCCGGCGTGTTCGAAGACGTTGCCGTGATAGTATATTCGCACGACGACGACTCGGGGCTGGCCACACTTCTGCCGCAGATTTTCGCCCAGGACTATCCGGGTCGGTTTGAGGTGGTGGTGGTTAACGAGGGCGAGTCGGCTGCGGTTACCGAGGTGGTCAGTACCATGCAGCTCACTCATCGTAATCTTTACCTCACCTGCACACCCGACGGGGTGCGCAATCTCAGCCGCAAGAAGCTTGCCATCACCCTTGGTATAAAGGCTACCAGAATGCCGGTGATAGTGCTTACCACTGCAGGCTCTGAGATAGACTCGCCGCTGTGGCTACGCAGTATGACACGCCACTTCAGCAGCGATACAGCCACAGAGGTAGTGCTGGGCTTTGCAGCTGCGCCGCCTTACGACGACAGGGCCATGGGCGCACGTGCCCGTTCATTTGATTTTGTGGCCGATTCGGCCGCATGGGTCAGTCCGGCTATACGCCGCCATCCCTGGCGAGGCACCGAGCACAATCTGGCCTACCGCCGTGAACTCTTTTTCCGTAACAAAGGATTCTCGCGTCATCTTAATCTCCGTAATGGCGACGACGACATATTTGTAAGCGAAATCACCAACGGCACCAATACCGTGGTTGAACTATCGCCTGAATCGCTTGTTTATGTACCGGGAGCCAATTCACCCCGTGCATTCAGCGACGAGAAAGCTCGCCGCAGCTTCACCAGCCGATTCATACCACACCGTCCGCGCTTGTTGGGCGGAGTGGCGTTCACAAGTTATTTTCTCGCTCCCATGTTTGCCCTTGCAGCGGGTATTCTGTCACCGTACAACACCTGTGCATGGGCCATGTCGGCCGCAGTGCTGATACTATGGTATCTTACCGGGCTTATATGGACAGTGGCCGTAAAAGTGCTTCATGGCCGGCGGTTGCTGCTTACGCTGCCTTTTCTGGCATTCTTCCGGCCTGTGCGCAAGTTCAAACGCGGCCTGCGTTCACTCTTCAAACACGGTAAGCGATACACCTGGGAGTAGACAAATACATCATCAATGATTTCATCACAAAATATAAAAACGAATTTCATTACCAATTTAAAGTATTAGCGGCAGCGGCCGTATTATAAATCTAAAAATCAAATTCATGCATCGACCCTCATTTGACACATTAGACCTGAATATCCTCAGACTGTTATCAGGTAATGCCCGAAAGCCGTATCTCGAAATAGCCCGCGAATGCGGCGTATCGGGAGCAGCAATCCATCAGCGCATCCAGCGTATGTATGCCAGCGGTGTAATCACCGGAGCCGAAAGCCTCATCAATCCCGAAGCCATAGGATATGAGACTTGCGCATACGTAGGTATTTTCCTTAACGACCCTGCACAGTTCAAGTCGGTAGTGGAAACACTCAAGCAGATTCCCGAAATCATCGAGTGTCACTTCACCACCGGACAGTATGACATATTTATCAAGCTTTTTGCCCGCAACAACGACCACCTGCTCGATATACTTCAGAACCAGATTCAGGCACTTGGTGTGGCACGCACCGAAACCCTCATCTCGTTCAAGCAGGTATTCAAGCGCCCCATGCCTATTGTAGACAACAGCAAGTGATGAAAATCAGCAAGGTGGCCCCACTCATAGTGGCTATGGGCTACAGCATTAACATGCAGGCAGGCGAAACATCGTTTGCTTCGGCATTCGCAGACTCTACTTTGCGGGTAGACTTTGTGTTCACAGGCTCATGCGGCAGTGCCGCGGCGCCCGGTATATCGTTCAAATCACTTTCCAAATACAAGGGGTGGGGCGGCCGAAATGTAAACCTCGACAAACCCCTCAGGGAAGGTGCGGCCGATGTGATACTCACATCCATGTCGGGCGACACGCTGTACAGCAACTCATTCTCCACCTTGTTTCAGGAATGGCTCGTTTCTGAAGACTATTCCGGTCCGCGTGCCATGGAAGGTACGGTTCTTGTGCCGTTTCCGCGCGACAGCGTCGACATAACGGTTAACCTGCGCGACAACCGTCGCGTATGTGTGGCCGATGCCCGACTGCGAGTAGACCCGGCCGACATACTCATAGCCGACTATACCGCACGCAAACCCATGCCCCACAGCTACGTTTACAGGGGCGATTATCCTGATTCGGCCAAAATCACCGTCGCCATCCTTGCCGAGGGTTATACAGCCGCCGAGATGCCCAAGTTTAATCAGAGGGCACGCGAGGCTGTGGATGCCATATTTGACCACGAGCCATTTGCGTCGATGTCAGAACGATTTGACTTCATTGCCGTAGAGAGCGCCGGACGTGAGAGCGGAGTCAGCATACCCGCTCAGGGACGCTGGGCCGAGACTCCCTTCGGGTCGCATTTCTCCACTTTTTACTCTGACCGATACCTCACTACCTCAAATGTCCACGACCTCTATGATGCCATAATATCAACGCCGGCACAGCACCTCATAGTACTGGCCAATACCGAGGAATACGGCGGTGGCGGCATATTCAATTTCTACACCTTGACGGCTGCCGACAACGAGCTGTTCAGGGAAGTGGTAGTGCATGAATTCGGCCACAGCTTTGCCGGGCTGGCCGATGAATATTACTATGAAAACGATATAATGGAGGGGACTTATCCGCTTGATGTAGAGCCTTGGGAACCTAATATCACCACACGTGTTGACTTCGGCTCCAAGTGGAAAGACCTCGTGGATGAAGGCAAGGCCACACTGATCGAGGGCGCCGGTTATCGGGCTAAAGGTGTGTGGAGAGGAAGCCCCGACTGCCGCATGCGCACCAACACCGCCCCGCACTTCTGCAAGGTGTGCCAAGATGCCATACGCGAGATCATACTCTATTATACCGAACCGATTTAACAAAACATTTTACACGTATTCTCGGTTATAAAAATTGGAACGGATTCCAAACACACACGTTTCAATTTTTATGGTCAGATACTTTTTTACAACTCTTGCTTTATTGCTGCCGGTACTGTCTGCCATGGGCAAAAGCCCCATGGCACTCGAACGCCCTTTGCCCGACAGCTGGACTTATACGTCCGATGCCACCCAGCCTTTGCCATCTGAAGACCGCTGGTGGCTGATGTTTGACGATCCTGTGCTCGACTCGCTTATATGTATGGGCGAGCAGGCCAACTTCGACCTCGATATGGCCGCCAAGCGCATGGATGCAGCCGCGCGTCAGATGACGGTGGCCAAGTCGGCCTATTATCCCAATATAGGCATAGATGCCGGTTATACCCGCAGCCACGCGCAGCAGGTGAATTCCAACCGCTGGTCGGCCGGCGCGAGCATGAGCTGGGAAATTGATATTTTCGGCAAAATAACATCGGCCGTAAAACAGAGCCGCGCCAAGTATCGGGCCTCAAAAGCCGAATGGGTAGGGGCAATGGTGAGCATGGCCGGCGAGATAGCAAGCACTTATGTGCAGCTGCGTGTGTGGGAAGCCGAGCTGGCTGTGGCTCAGGAACATGCCGTGGCCCAGGACTCCATATCCAACATTGTGCTCAACCGATATGAATGCGGACTGGGAGCCAAGCCGCAGGTAGACCAGTCGATGGCCATACTGCACAGCACCCGCGCCACCATTCCGGCACTGCGCACATCCATCGCCACTGCCAAGAGCTCGCTGGCTCTGCTCGTGGCCCGTTATCCCGAAGAAATTAATGCACTGCTCGACTCGCACAGCATGCTGCCCGACTATCGCCAGATAGTGGCCACGGGCATGCCGGGCGAGCTGCTGCGCCGTCGCCCCGATATTATTGCCGCCGAGCAGAATCTTGCTGCCGCAGCCGCCGCTGTGGGTATAGCCAAGAAGGACTTCCTGCCCACTTTGTCTATCAACGGCTCTATAGGATTTGCCGGTCCTAAACTCAACGATACCTTCAACAAGTCGGGTTTCAACTATTCCATAGCTCCAACTCTCAGCTGGACCGTATTCGACGGTATGGCCCGCAACGCCAAGGTGGCCGCCGCCCGCGATGAAATGGAAGTACAGATGGCCAATTACAACTATACCGTGATGAACGCCTACAATGAGGTGAACAATGCCGTTAACTCATATATAAATAATATTAAGACTATAAATGAATATGATCAGGCGGTTGATAACGCACGCGAATTCCTGAATCTGGAGCTTGATCTTTACCGTCAGGGACTCGCCCCATATTCCGACGTGGCTACTGCAGAACAGAATTTCCTTAACTACGCCAATTCGGCGGTGGTGGCGCGTGGCAATGCCCTGTCGTCGCTCATTACACTTTACAAAGCCCTCGGTGGCGGATTCTCAGATTATAAATAAAACACACATCCCTATGAAACTGGAATATATTACATTAGGTCTGGCAGCACTGCTATTAGCCACATCTTGCCGGAATAAAGAGAAGAGTGAAGACACGTCGGAGGCTATGCCCGTAGAGGTAAGCCGTGTGGCGGTGGATTCTGTTACATTGTACAAGGATTATCCGGGCAAGCTCATCGCCAACCGCACGGCACGTGCTGTGGCAAAGGTAAACGGCATACTGTCGGCGCCATTGTATGAGGGAGGCGGATTTGTGAAAGAGGGGCAGCTGCTGTTTACCATTGACAATCCTGAATACACCAATGCGCTTAACAGTGCATTGGCCAATCTTTCAAAAGCCAAGTCAGACAATGCATACGCCGAACAGCACTACGAGGCTGTTAACAAGGCTTACAGTAAAAATGCCGTAAGCCAGATGGAGCTGTCGCAGGCTCTCAATGCCCGCGATCAGAGCCGTGCAGCCATCATAAGTGCCGAGGCTGCCCTGGCCGATGCACGCAAAAAGGTGAACGATTGCTCGGTAAGGGCTCCGCTGTCGGGGCATGTCACCACCAATCAGCTCTCAAAGGGAAACTATGTGATGGGTGAATCATCGCCCGTGGTACTTGCCACCGTGTATAAGGATGATGTGGTCGTGGCCACATTCACCATAGAGGATGCTTCGTTCCTGCGCATGTTTGAGAATCCTAACAACCGCGATAAAATCAATTACAATGCAATTCCCATAAGTTTCTCAGAAAAATTGCCGCATGATTACACCGGTGCGCTCGACTACATGGCTCCCAACGTCAATGCCACAACCGGTACCATTGAGTTGCAGGCTCAAGTCGATAATAAATACAATGAACTTAAACCGGGCATGTACTGCACCATACGGCTGCCCTACAAGCTCGACCCGCAGGCCATGCTGATCAACGATGCATCCATATCCACCGACCAGCTCGGTAAATATGTTTATGTGGTAAATGACTCAAACAAGGTGGTTTATACTCCCATCAAGGTGGGCGACCTGGCTCCGGGCGACACCATGCGTGTCGTTACCGAGGGGCTGAAACCTACCGACCGCTACGTGACTTCGGCCATGCTCAAAGTTCGCAACGGCATGACTGTGAAACCATATTCAACCGACAAAAAATAAATACGCGCCATGTTCTCACGATTTTTTATAGAACGCCCTATCTTCGCCATAGTCATAGCCGTGGCTATGGTGTTGGCCGGCGCACTCACATACAAGAGTCTGCCGGTGGCACAATATCCTGATATCACCCCGCCTACGGTGATGGTGATAGCCTCTTACCCGGGAGCCGACGCCGAGACCGTGGCCGAAACAGTAGGCGTACCCATCGAGCAGCAGGTAAACGGTGTAGAGGGTATGATGTATATGAGTTCTACATCAGGCTCCGACGGCTCATACATGCTCACAGTGACTTTTGAGGAAGGCACCGACCTCGATATCGCTATGGTAAAGGTTCAGAACCGTGTGGCCCAGGCCGATCCCACGCTCCCCACCGCTGTCAAGCAACAGGGGGTGACGGTATCATCGCGCTCGTCAAATGAAATTCTTTTCATCTCGCTGCAAAGCGATGACCCGCAGCGCTACGATGCCCTGTACCTTACCAATTATGCAAATCTCAATATTACCGACGAGCTCTCGCGTGTAGACGGAGTGGGCAATGTGGAGGCATTTGGCGGAGGGCAATATTCCATGCGTATATGGCTTGACCCGGCCAAGATGCGCGAACGCGGTATAACTCCCGCCGACGTGGTACAATCCATACAGTCGCAGAATATGGAGGTATCGGCCGGCAGTGTAGGCGCACGTCCTTCATCCTCAAAGGAGGAGTTCACCTATACGCTCACCACCAAGAGCCGCCTTTCGTCGCCCAAACAGTTCAGTGACATCATATTGCGCACCGGTGACGACGGCAGTCTGCTGCATCTGAGCGACATTGCCAGGATTGACCTCGGCTCTAATTCTTATTCGCAGATTGCCCGCGTCAACGGACAGGAAACAGCAATGATAGGTATCAGCCAGCTGCCCGGTGCCAACGCCCTCAAGGTGGCAAAAGGCTGTGAGGCAAAGCTCAATGAGCTTGCAAAGTACTTCCCGCCGGGTGTCAATTATAAGATAATGCTCGACACCACCGAGTTTGTCACCGAGTCGATTGACGAACTGCTGATCACATTCCTCGAAACCACCATATTGGTGATGCTCGTCATACTGTTGTTCCTGCAGAACTGGCGTGCGGTGATCATACCTATGCTCACCATCCCGGTGTCGCTTATAGCCACGCTGGCCGTGATGAAATGGATGGGATTCACGCTCAATACCCTCACTCTGTTCGGCCTTGTGCTGGCGATAGCCATTGTGGTCGATGATGCGATAGTGGTGGTGGAGGACTGCTCGCGATTGCTTGACGAGGGGAAACTGAATGCGCGTCAGGCTGCCGAGAAAGCTATGATAGAGCTGCAGGGTCCTGTGGTAGGCGAGGTGCTCGTTCTGCTGTCGGTATTCATACCAACCGCTCTGGTGAGCGGAATCACCGGCCAGCTATACAAACAGTTTGCGCTCACCATAGCCGTATCTACCGCATTCTCGGGATTTAACGCGCTTACGTTCACCCCTGCCATGTGCGCATTGTTCCTCAAGCCCAAGAAGGAATCCACATTCTTTATCTACCGATGGTGGAACAAGGCATTCGGTGCCACTCTCAATACGTATATGAAGATAGTGGGCACATTCCTCAAGCGGCCTGTAGTTGCCATTGTGGCATACTTCCTGCTCACAGGTCTTGCCTTCTGGGGATTCCTCAAATGGCCCACATCATACGTACCGTCTGAAGACATGGGCTATTTCATGTCGTCGGTGCAGCTGCCTACAGGGGCCTCGCTCGACCGTACAGACAAGGTGGTCAACGACTTTGCCACCCGTCTGCGTCAGGTGCCCGGTGTCAAGGATGTTATGGCCGTGAGCGGTATGTCGTTCATGGGTGGCGGATCGAGTTCCAACATGGGCTCGCTGTTTGTGATGCTTGAGCCTTGGAACGAGCGCAAGTCCAAGGATGAGAGTATCGACGCTATCATAGCCAAAGCCAACGAGATAGGCGATTCGATGCAGGAGCCGATAATATTCTCGCTCAACCCGCCGGCCATCCCCGGCCTTGGCATGACCTCAGGCCTTGAGATGCAGCTTCTCGACATCAACGCGCTCGGCTCGGCACAGCTCAAGGATGCCGTGGAGGAAATACAGCGGCAGGCTGCCGACGATCCGCGCATTGCTTCGGTGACCACACTCTTTGAGGGTACCGTGCCGCAGTATTCAATCAAGATTGACCGCGACCGTGCCAAGATGTACAACCTTACACTTGAAGACATCTACTCCACGCTGTCGGCATTCATGGGTGGATCATACGTGAACGATTTCGTTGAATTCGGCCGTGTGTTCCAGGTGACTGTCGCCGCCGAGGGTGATGCCCGCAGCCGTGTGGGCGATGTGCTCAATCTGAGCGTACGCAACAGCTCGGGCGAGATGGTGCCATTCTCGGCATTCGCCTCGGTAGAGCCATCGTTCGGCGCGTCGACCGTATCGCGCTACAATATGTACAACACAGCCTCGGTGACAGCCACTCCGGCCAAGGGCGTAAGCTCGGCATCGGGCATTAAGGCTATGGAAGAGATAGTGGAAAAGGCTGTAGGCGAGAACTATGGCTACGCCTGGACCGGCGAGGCTTATCAGGAAACGCAGTCGGGCACCACCATCACCTTCGTTCTCATTCTGGCCATTGTAGTCACACTGCTGGTACTCGCGGCCCAGTACGAGAGCCTTACCGACCCGGTGGCCGTTATCATAGCCATGCCTACGGCCATACTCGGCACCATAGCAGGATGTATCTTCATGGGTCAGAGCATTTCGATCTACACCCAGATAGGCATAGTGTTGCTGCTGGGACTGTCGGCCAAGAACGCCATCCTCATAGTTGAGTATGCCATGGACTACCGCAAGGCCGGAGAGACCATACGTCAGGCCGCCCTCGACGCCGGCCGCATACGTTTCCGCCCCATCATGATGACCGCGCTCGCATTTGTATTAGGTGTGATGCCCATGCTGTTTGCCACCGGTGCAGGTGCAGGCTCGCGCATATCGCTCGGTACGGCGGTGGTATTCGGTATGGCCATCAATGCGGTGGTGGGAACACTTTTCGTACCGAATTTCTGGGAACTTTTGCAGCGGTTCGGCGAGAAGTACATCAACAACTTCTTCCATTCGGCCAAGGGGCTGTCAAAAGACTCGGCCGATTCAGACACAATATGAAGAGCATATCACGATAAAAGCATGTGCCCCGGAGCTTATTTTCCGGGGCACATGCTGTTTTATTCGCTGATTTTTCGTAACTTTGCACAAACTTTATATAATACCAATTAAAATGAAAAAGGTTGAACGTCTGTTGGCAGAAAAGCTTTTGAAAATCAGTTCTATAATTCTTCAGGTCGATAATCCCTTCACATGGGCGTCAGGTTGGAGCTCTCCCATCTATACCGATCATAGAAAAGCTCTTTCATATCCTGATATCCGCTCGTTCATCAAGATTGAACTTTCACGTGTGATACTTGAGCAGTTCAGCGATGTTGAAGTTGTAGCCGGTGTAGCTACAGGAGCTATCGCACAGGGCGCACTTGTTGCCGATGAGCTCGGTCTGCCCTACGTATATATCCGTTCCACTCCCAAAGATCACGGTCTGGAAAACATGATCGAGGGCAATCTCAAACCCGGTCAGAAGGTAGTGGTGATCGAAGACCTCATCTCTACCGGCAAATCATCACTCAAGGCAGTTGAAGCCGTACGCGCAGCCGGCGGCGAGGTGCTCGGTATGGTTTCGCTCTTTACATACGGTTTCCCCATCGCAGAAGAAAACTTCCGCGCAGCCGGCGTTAAACTCGTGGCTCTGAGCAACTACAACGCTATGATCGAAGCCGCTCTCGATACAAACTATATCCAGGAATCGGATGTCAAGACCCTGCAGGAATGGCGTCGCGACCCCGCTAACTGGGCTAAAGGTAAAATCTCTGAATAATAATGGTGACATTCACTTCAAAGCCGGTTGTAATCAACTCAGCCGTTGATACTATACTCGACAAGTTCTCTGACCTCACACGCCTTCAGGCAGTAATCGACAAGGTGCCTGCCGACGAGCGTGCCAAAATCGGGGATGTGGAGCTGACTCAGGATTCTATAATCCTCAAGACACAGCAGGTGGGCAACATCACGCTCAAAATCACCGAGCGCAGCCCCGAGCGTGTGGTATTTACTGCCGTGAATGCCCCGGCCAAGATGGATCTGCTCATCAACCTGAATGCTCTGTCGGCCGACTCCACAGAACTTACCGCAGCTATGGATGTAGACATTCCGCCCTTCCTCAAGTCTATGGTTGGCGGTTCCCTGCAGAAGGCTGTTGATCAGTTTGGCGGCCTGATGGGACGACTTTTATAATTAAGTAATTACTTACTTATGAAATTCTTCTCTCCTTTAATACGACTATTCGCCGTGGCATCTGTTTTTATAACACTTGCCATGGCGTCTTATTCTTGTCACCATATAGACAGTCACCGCCTGCATGTGGCATACGTCAATGTAACATTCCTCACCGTAGGCGACTGGAACTTCTACGGCGTGAGCGGTGCCGGACAGCACAAACGCTTCATATTGCAGGAAAAGTTGCCCGCCGGATTCCCCTACACGGCTATGTCGAGCACCGGCCTTGGCGGCATACTGCTTTGCACCACCTATACGGCACAGCCCGTGGCCTACGACCTGGCATGTCCTGTAGAATGCCGCTCAGACGTAAGGGTGTTTGTCAATGAGAACAATGAGGCCGAGTGTCCAAAGTGTCACAGCCGCTATTACATTTTTGAAAGTCCGGGCCATCCCATATCGGGTCCGGCGGCCGAAGACGGATTCAGCCTGCAGGTTTACCATGTGGGGCCGGGTCGTTCGGGCGAATACATGGTGGTTAGCCTATGAAATGGAAAAATTACCTGCCGCTTTGGACACTGCTTGCCGTAGCCTTTGCTGCGGTGGTGGCGGTTTCGGTCCACAGCCCCGTGTCTCTATTTGGCTATGAGCTGAAGGATTCGGGTATAGTGGCTGCGTTTTCAAAAACCGCTGATGAAGGTAAGCTTCCGGCCGCGCCCGAGATTCATGCCGGAGCTATGCTAAACGACAGCGTATTGCCGCAGGATTCAGCACGTATGGTTGTTCCTGTAGATACCGCCTCAAAGACCATTCTGTTTATTGGCGACTCTATGCTCGACGGTCTTTATCCGCGACTGGCCGCATACGCCCGCCACAACGGCCATAAGCTGTATGCCGTGATCTGGTACAGCTCTACATCAGAAATATGGGGTAAATCGGGCAAGCTCAAGAGCTATATTCAGCGGCTCAATCCCGACTATCTGTTTATCTGTCTTGGAGCAAACGAATTGTTTGTGAAGGATATAGCCGCCAAGCGCGACAAGCACGTAAAGACCATCGTAAGCGAGATAGGCGATATACCCTACGTATGGATAGGCCCGCCCAATTGGAAACCCGACACCGGCATAAATGAACTTATATCGGCCAACACCGCGCCGGGTGCGTTTTTCATGAGCAACGGCATGACCTTCAGCCGCGGCAAGGATGGCGCTCATCCTACCCGCGAGTCGGCCGCGCAATGGATGGACTCGGTGGTGAGGTGGATGGCAACCGACTGCGCCCATCCCATAAGGCTCGAAATCCCCGCCAAGAAAAGCGACAAAGCGCACAGGGTATTTGTACATCAGCCCGGAGAGCAATAACCATATTCATCATATATGCTTACTGAGTTTCTGCATAATATAGGTCATCACCTGTCGTACTCGCCGGGCGAACCGATGTTGTTTTCATCGGGCACGTTCTGGGCGCTGTTCATGGTGTTTCTGCCCGTATATGCGATGCTCAGGGGGCGTCGTCTGCAGATGCTGGCTTTTGTGGTGGCCTTCAGCCTGTACTTCTATTACAAATCCAGCGGATTGTTTGTACTGCTGCTGTTGATGACCTCGCTTGTAGACTGGGGCTTGTCGAGGCTGCTGGTGCGGCTGCATACGCGCGGTGCCCGGCGGCTGTGTGCAGGCATATCGCTGGCTACATCGCTCGGCATACTCGGATACTTCAAGTATGCCAACTTCTTTCTGTGGAATATCAACGCCATGGTGGCCGGCAATTTTCAGCCGCTCGACCTCATACTTCCGGTAGGCATATCGTTCTATACATTCCAGTCAATATCCTATATAATAGATGTGTACAAGGGTAGGGTGGCGCCTACATCCACCTGGCTCGAGTATGCGTTTTTCCTATCATTTTTTCCGGCATTGGTTGCCGGCCCCATTGTAAGGGCCGACTATTTCCTGCCACAGCTCGAAAAACCGCACCATGCCACGCGTCGCGAGATATGGGTGGGACTGTGGATGATAATGCTCGGAGTAATAAAAAAAGCCATAATCGCCGACTACATAGCTCAGTACAACGATCTTATATTCGACAGCCCGGGAGCTTATTCAGGGTTCGAGACCCTGATGGGCATAATAGGCTATACTATGCAGATTTACTGCGACTTCTCGGGTTATTCAGACATGGCCATAGGCATAGCCCTGATAATGGGATTCAGACTTGCCCGAAATTTCAACTTTCCGTATAAATCGCAAAATCTTACCGACTTTTGGCGCCGCTGGCATATATCGCTGTCGATGTGGCTAAGGGACTACGTTTACATTCCGCTCGGAGGCAACCGCCGCGGCACTGCCCGCACATACGTCAACAACTTCGCCACCATGCTCATAGGCGGCCTGTGGCACGGGGCGGCCTGGCGGTTTGTATTCTGGGGAGCGATGCACGGCGCAGGTCTTGCGGTGCATAAGGCCGGCAAGCCATATATGGACCGTCTGGGCAATTCATGGCCGGTAAAGGCTCTGTGCTGGTTGGTTACAATGAGCTTTGTGGCCGCGCTGTGGGTGTTTTTCAGAGCCGACAGCGCCTCGGCGGCAATTACTATAATAGGGCGCGTGTTTACCGATTTCGACATAGCTTATGCGGTGCCATTTGCAGCAGCCCGCACGCTGTGGCTGATACTGATGGCCCTTATAGTAATATCGCACTGTCTGCCGGCCAGTTTCTGGAACAGGGCCGCGATGTGGTTTGTACGCACCCCCTGGATAGTGAAACTGCTGCTGTTTCTGATCACCATACAGTGCGTCGTGGAGCTGCGCAGCTCTGATGTGATGCCGTTCATCTACTTTCAGTTCTGATTCTTATTTTACTATTTGAGAAAAATTGCTTAAATTTGCCATAAATATGCCTTAAGAGCTTATTAAACAAAATATGGCTGTAATTTTAAATATTGATACCACCACTGCCGTATGTTCGGCGGCCGTGACTGCCGAGGGCATGATTCTGTGTCATGATGAGGATTTCAACGGTCGCAATCATGCTGCGTTGCTAAGTGGATTTATTAAGAAATGTCTTGATTTCATCGCGGAACGTGAGCTTAAGCTCGATGCCGTAGCCGTGAGCCTTGGCCCGGGCAGCTACACCGGCCTGCGTATCGGGCTCAGCGAGGCCAAGGGTCTGGCATACGCCCTCGATATACCCTTGATAGGAATCAATACCCTCGAACTGATGGCTACACGTGTCATGTTCTCCACCGATGATGTGGACCCTGAGTCGATACTGGTACCCATGATTGATGCCCGCCGTATGGAAGTGTTTACCGCCGCATACGATTTCGGCCTGAATGAACTCATGACTCCCGGACCGCTGATTCTTGACGCCGATTCATACTCTGAGCTGCTGGCTACGGGTCGTCAGGTGCTGTTTTTCGGCGACGGTTCGGCCAAGGCAGCCGATGTAATCAAAGCGCCTAATGCGGTGTTCGTGCCCGATGTTGTGCCCCTGGCTGTGGATATGGTGGCGCTGGCCGAGCGCGACTTTGCCCGTCGCGAATTTATTGACCTCGCATATTCCACACCTCTGTATCTCAAAGAATTTCAGGCAACAAAACCCAAATCGCTCTTATGAAAATTCAGCTCGACGACTCCATGCGTCAGGATATAGGCCGTGCGGTGGAAGTGCTTCGCCGCGGAGGTGTGATACTGTATCCTACCGACACCATTTGGGGTATCGGTTGCGATGCCCGCAATGCCGAGGCCGTAAAACGTGTATATGAAATCAAGTGCCGCGCCGATTCCAAAGCTCTGATTACACTGGTGGGTTCCATGGCCATGCTCGATGCTACGGTAGAGGAAGTACCCGAGGTGGCAGAGCAGCTGATTGATGTGGCCGTGGATCCTGTCACCGTGATATTCGACCGTGGCAGGGGGGTGGCTCCAAATCTGCTTGCCGAGGACGGCAGCATAGGCGTGCGCCTTACCCGCGAGACTTTCTCGGCGGCACTGTGCAATGCTTTCCGCGGACCGTTGGTATCTACCTCGGCCAATGTGAGCGGTGAGCCCTCGCCGCTTGATTTCGACTCTATTTCTCAGGAAATAAAGGATGCCGTTGACTACGTATGCACCTCGCGCCGCGATGAGGCTCCGGCAGCCAAGGCTTCGTCAATAATCAAGATTTCGACGGGCGGACTGTTCAAAATTATACGGAAATAGTCACTCTCCATCCTTAACACCCATTAAGCATCAAAACGTGTCACGAAAGGTAAACGCAAACACCAAATTACGCATGGTTTATGTGGGCAGCGACTATCTGCTGTCGCTGGCCGGTGTAATTGTATTTACATACGTGCGCTACGTGTTTACCCCGGCCGAGATGGAGCTGCGGCCCTTTGAGCAATGGCTCTTCGACAGCCATGTGCTTGCCGGCCTTGTGCTGTACCCGGTGCTTAACGTGCTGCTCTATGCTGTATCGGGCTATTACAACAACGTGCTGGTTAAAAGCCGTCTTGACGACCTGCGCAACAGCCTGTCGATAGGGCTGATAACCACGCTAATTATATATTTTGTAACGCTGATAAACGACTATCTGCCCCGCCGCATACACAACTACGAGCTGCTGCTGGTACTGTGGGCGTGTATGTCGTTCCTGCCATTCCTGGGCCGCACGGTCATCAATCTGTTCAGACGCAGAGCCTTGTTGCACTCGCCGGGCATATACCGTTCTGTAATTGTAGGTACGCCCGAGCAGACCGCAGCCATGCGTCGCAAGCTCACGGCAGGCAATCTGGCCGAGATACCGCAGTTCAACATAGTGGGCGAGCTGAGTCCGTATGCCGACGATGCAGCCATCAGTGCCGCCATCGACGAGCTTGACCCCGAGCGTATTATAATCACACCGCATCCGCAGGGCATGCAGGCTACAATGGCTCTGATAACACGGCTGTATAAGAAGGGACTCGACTTGTTTCTGTCGCTCGACCTGTATCAGCTGATAACATCGCGCACAAGGCTCACCAGCATCACCGGCGAGCCGCTGATGAATATCACCAACGCCAATATCCCCGATTCTACAATCAATCTGAAGCGTTTGTCTGACATCATCTTCTCCGGGCTGGCACTGATAGTTCTGTCGCCGGTCTATGCCGTAATATCGCTGATGGTGAAGCTTGATTCGCCCGGACCGGTGTTCTACCGTCAGGAGCGCATAGGGCTGCACAAACGACCGTTCAAGATAATCAAATTCCGCACCATGGTAGACTGCGCCGAGATCGACGGCCCTGCTCTGAGCCACAAGGACGACCCGCGCATCACCCGCACGGGAGCATTCCTGCGCAAGTACAGACTCGACGAGATTCCGCAGTTCTGGAATGTGCTCAAGGGCGAGATGTCGCTGGTGGGGCCGCGTCCCGAGCGCGAATACTTCATCGACCGCATAGTGGAGCGGGTGCCGTATTATTCGTTGATTCATCAGGTTCGCCCCGGTGTCACATCGCTCGGAATGGTCAAGTATGGCTATGCCTCAAATGTCGACGAGATGATAGAGCGTCTGGCCTACGACCTCATATATATAGAGAATGTATCGTTGGGAGTGGACCTTAAAATCCTGTTTCATACCGTCAGCACCATTGCCGGCGGAAAAGGCTTATAATTAAGTAATCAATGAAAAATAGTTTATATCATCTGCTTGCCTTATGAACGCATCTTCAACCATCTTCATCGGTCACTTAGCTATGGCTACGCTCCCTCTTCATCATATTGAATCTGCTGTCCATAAGACGGCGCATATAATATAAACGATTTTCCACTGCATACTTATGTCGCAAAAATATATACACAATAACAAGTTGAACGACTTGCTGATGCGATTCATCGTGTGGCGTGAGCACCATATTTCGGAGCGCACGTTCCTTATATTTCTCGCATTGCTTGTAGGCGTATTCGGCGGTCTGGCCGCCCAGCTGCTCAAGTTCTTGATACACACCATATCTAATGCCCTCACATCGCACATCGACCTACACTCGGGCAACTACCTCTACATACTGTTGCCCACGCTGGGTGTGGTGATCACCGCACTGTATGTGCGCTTTGTGGTGAAGGACAATATAAGCCACGGTGTCACTCGCGTGCTGTGGGCCATATCGCAGAACAAGAGCCGACTGAAGCGCCACAATATGTACACCTCGCTGCTGGCAAGCTCGGTGACCATAGGCTTTGGCGGTTCGGTGGGTGCCGAGGGTCCCATAGTGTATACAGGCTCGGCCATAGGCTCGAATCTCGGCTCTATGTTCAGGATGTCGCCCAAGATACTGATGATACTGGTGGGCTGCGGTGCCGCGGCCGGTATAGCAGGTATATTCAAGGCGCCCATTGCCGGTATGCTTTTCACCCTTGAGGTGCTGATGCTCGACCTCACCACCGTGTCGGTGATGCCCCTGCTCATCTCGGCCATTACGTCGGCCACAATTGCCTACATGTACACAGGATATTCGTTTGAATTCTTCTTTGTGCAGAGCGAGGACTTCTCTGTGGCCAAGATTCCCCTGGCCATAGGACTTGGTATTGTGTGCGGACTGGTTTCGCTCTACTTTACCAGGGTGATGAACATGATGGAGAACTTTTTCGGCAGATTCAAGAAAAATCCCTGGCTGCGTACATCCATTGGCTGTGTGATACTCTCGGGACTGATATTCTTTTTCCCGCCACTCTACGGCGAAGGTTACGACTCCATAATGGGCCTGCTGGCCGGAGATGCACGTTCTATAGTCGACGGCTCGATATTTTACGGCGACGGCACAAATCCATTGTTCATCATGGTGTATATAGGCATGATAGTGCTGATGAAAGCCTTTGCCACCTCATCTACCAATGGTGCCGGAGGTGTGGGCGGTACTTTTGCGCCGTCGCTCTATGTAGGCTGCATGGCCGGATTCCTCTTTGCATATATCTTCAATATGTTTGGCTTCGACCTTGTAATATCCAACAAGAACTTCGCGCTGATAGGCATGGCCGGAGTGATGAGCGGCGTAATGCACGCTCCGCTTATGGCAATCTTCCTCACGGCCGAGCTTACCGGCGGATATTCGCTCTTCCTGCCCCTGCTCATAGTTTCGACCATTTCGTACGGCACAATCAAGATTTTCGAGCCATACTCCATCTACACCATGCGTCTGGCCAAGGAGGGCAAACTGCTCACCCACCAGAAAGACAAGACCGTGCTTACGCTGCTTAAGATGGACTCGGTTATCGAAACCGAATTTCTGAGCGTGCGCCCCGAGATGACCCTCAAGGAAATGGTGGATGTGATCTCGCGCTCAAACCGCAACCTCTTTCCGGTGCTCAATGCCGCCGGCGAGTTGCAGGGCGTGGTGCAGCTCGATGATATACGCAACATCATGTTCCGTCCCGACCTGTACCGCAAGATGAACGTGGCATCGTTCATGACCATGCCGCCGCAGAAGCTGCTCATAGGTGAGAGCATGGACTCGGTGATGCACAAGTTTGACAAGACCGGCGCGTGGAACCTGCCGGTGGTAGACGAATCGGGCCACTACTACGGCTTTATCTCCAAGAGCAAGATTTTCAACTCTTACCGTCGGGTACTCCGCCACTATTGCGACGATTAAGCGTCTTCGGCGAGAGTGATGCGGCGTTGGGGGCCGTTGTTGAGAATCAGCGGCACGTTTTCTACCGCGAGGTTGCATACATCGAGCCCGAATGCGTCAACATCGCTCATGGTGTGGCGCGCTATGAAGCCGTGAGTCTTCATAAGGAATCGGACCTTGCCGGTGCAAACGCTCGATGGCGAGAACAGACGACGGATAACTACAAAGTGGAATTCGCCCGGAATGTCGCGTTTGCGCAATGGCTCATAGCAGCTGCGCAGGTCGAGCTGTCCGGCTGCCACAAGGTTCTCCACTATCTGTCGCAGATATACAGTGAGTTTGGGTTGCACCCTGTAGCCGAGCTTGATGCTTATACAGTAGATACTGCCATTGTAGATTTCGTCAACCCGGTACTCGAGGGTCTCGGGAGCATTGTCGGGAACGATGCGCATGAACCAGTAGTGGTCAGCCCGTTTGGGCGATTTGTTGACAATGGAGTATATGATTTTGCTCTCCACGTGGCCGGGCTGTTCGGCATGGCTTATGAACACCAGATTTGAGGCATATTTGGCAATGGTGTTGTCGCGGCCGATGTCTGTGATGATGTCGACGCACGAAGAAATTCGGTTAAATTCCTTGAAGCTTTCCCTCACGCGCTCGCCGTTGTACCATACGAATATCACTGTGGCAAGCATGCCGGCAATGATTATGGTATACCAGCCGCCGTGCATGAACTTGAAGAGGTTGGCGGCGAAGAATGTGCCTTCGATAGCCGTGAAGATGATGAGGAACAATAAGGCTATCCATCGTGGTATACCCTTATGCAGCAGATATATTGTAAGGAGGAAGGTGGTCATCAGCATGGTGATGGTGATTGCCAGACCGTAGGCCGCCTCCATATTGTCGGACGACTTGAAGAGAAGCACTGTGACTACACAGCCCAGGAACAGGAATATATTGATGGCCGGGATGAACAGCTGGCCCTTGAGTACCGACGGATACTTGATGCGCAGGCGCGGCCAGAAACGCAGGTTTATTGCCTCGCTGAATATGGTGAACGAACCGCTGATCAGGGCCTGGCTGGCAATGATTGCTGCCATGGTGGCAAGTATGATCTCGAATGGAAGCAGAAATTCGGGCACAATGGCATAGAAGGGGTTGACATTGCCCGATGTAGCGGCTTGCTGATTGGCGATTATCCATGCGCCCTGACCCAGATAGTTGAGCATAAGCATTATCTTTACCATAAGCCACGCCGCTGAGATGTTCTTGCGTCCGCAATGCCCCAGGTCGGAGTACAAGGCTTCGGCACCTGTGGTACACAGAAATACCGCACCCAGTATCAGAAACCATTCGGGATAATGCGTTAGCAGCATATATGCGTAGTAGGGATTGAAAGACTTCAATATGGCAGGATATGAAGCAATGTTTACCGTGCCGAATACACCGAGCGACAGGAACCACAGCAGCATCACAGGGCCAAACCATTTACCTATCTTGTTGGTGCCAAGTCCCTGTATCACAAATATCAGGGCTATAACCGTCAGCACTATTGGTATCACGGGGATGTCGGGCGACAAAGAGCGCAAGCCCTCTACGGCCGATGTCACCGTTACGGCCGGGGTTATGACGCCGTCGGCCACGAGTGTGGCAGCACCCACGGCGGCTATCCCGTAAATCCACTTGTGCGAACTTCGTTTTATAAGGGAATACAAGGCCAGTATGCCGCCCTCGCCGTGGTTGTCGGCACGGAGAGCTATCAGCACATATTTAACGGATGTCTGTATGGTGAGGGTCCAGAATATGCATGAAACCGCTCCCAATATATAATCGGGAGTTAGAGAAGTGTTAGCCCTCACTATGGCTTTCATCACATAGAGAGGCGATGTGCCTATGTCACCGAATACTATTCCGAAGGTGACAAGCAGACCCATTAATGTAATTCGTTTCAGTGAAGTTGAACCGGCAGAAGAAGCTGCACTCATAAATAAACAGGATTAGTTATTTGTTTATAACAAACAAAAGACAGGAATAGTTATAAAAAACACAAGAGACTGCCAACTGTTGATGTGGCAGACTCTGTGAGGAGAAAAAAGGAGAATGATTATTGCTGGGTATTCATGGAAGCGTTAATCTTGGTGCCGCGTTGCGGACGCTGTCCTTTGGCGAGTCCTTCGCCGGTTCGGCGTTCCATGCGGGAGTCTTTCTGAATACGGCGACCGCGGTCGGCGTGCATTTTATGGTTGCGACCGCCGGGCATGGGTTGTTCGACAACGATATTTTCGAGGAACACCACATACTGTTCGGGTGTGAGGATATTCTTTACATTAGCGAGGTATTCGCGGCGTTCGGTCTTGCGGAGCGAGTCGTTCTGGCGGCGATCCTCTTTTTTAGCCATCTGCTTTTCCTGCTTGCGTGCCTGCTGGGCGGTGCGGCGGTTGTTGCGAAGTTCGGTCAACGACTGCTTCTGGGCATCGGTGAGGTTGAGACCTGTAAAGGCGTCGCAATGTCCGGGATTCTTGCCACATGTAGCGGGCTTGCAGTTCTCAGCGGCTTTACACTGCTCGGTGGGAGTGGTGCAAGTGGTGGTTTTCTGAGTCTGGGCAACAGCAGGAATGCCGCAGAGGGCAATGGTCGCGAGAGCGAGAGAGAAAATCTTTTTCATAAATCTTTCGGTATGTTCTATTGTTATTTTATTCTTGTTTTTTACGACAAACCGTTCCCGATTTGTTTCGTAATAAAGACACAATGAAAATCCGAAAGTTTAATTTGCTTACAATCTTTAACCGCGCTTAACACGGCTTAACTAAGAAACTATTTAAATTTATTTGTCGCAGGATTTGAGAAGGATTGTCATTTGGATTTTTGATATTGATGATGGAGTTTAGTGGCTCCTAAATGACTGAATCCATATCTAAAATACATAGACAAGACTCTCAAAGACAAGATAAAATAAATTTTAAACAGTTTCTAAGAGCCTTATCAGGCAAAAAGGGTGCGGAAAGCCTCTTCCACGCGGCTCACTTCTATGATTTGGATATTGAAGCGCGATGTGTCCACTCCCTTCAGGTTGCCCTTGGGCACGAGAATGCGATCCATACCCAGCTTGCAAGCCTCGCCCACGCGCTGCTCCAGACGTGCCACGGGGCGTATCTCGCCCGACAGGCCTATTTCGCCACACATGCAGGTGGTGTGCGGCACCGGGGTGTCGAAGTTGCTCGACAGGATAGCGCATATTACCGGCAGGTCGAGAGCCGGGTCGTTTACCTTGATGCCGCCGGCTATGTTTAGGAATACGTCCTTGGCGGCGAGTTTGAATCCAACCCGTTTTTCGAGTACGGCGAGCAGCATGTTCATGCGTTTGGAATCGAAGCCGGTGACGGCGCGCTGCGGTGTGCCGTATGCGGCCGTGCTGACCAGTGCCTGCACTTCTATGAGGAAGGGTCGTACGCCCTCTACGGTGACACCGATGGCCACGCCGCTCAGGGCTTCGTCGTGTACGCCCATCAGCAGCTGCGACGGATTCAGCACCTCGCGCAGCCCCTTCTGGCCCATCTCATATATACCAAGCTCGGATGTGCTGCCAAATCGGTTTTTGATGGCACGCAGAATGCGGAACATGTACTGGCTGTCGCCCTCAAACTGCAATACGGCATCCACTATGTGCTCAAGTACCTTGGGGCCCGCAAGCGAGCCTTCTTTGGTTATATGGCCTATAAGCAATACGGGTACGCCGCTTTCCTTGGCATATTTGAGCAGCTGGGCGGCGCATTCGCGCACCTGGCTTACCGAGCCGGCCGAGGAGTCGAGGGCATCTGAGGCTATGGTCTGAATGGAGTCAATCACCACAATGCCGGGCTTGACGGTGTTGATATGGCTGAAGATATTTTCGAGCGATGTCTCGCACACGATATACATGTTGTCGGAGCCGCGGCCTATGCGGTCGGCTCGCATCTTGAGCTGAGTGGCGCTTTCCTCGCCCGAGGCGTATAGTATGGTGCGCGATTTTATGGAGAGCAGATTCTGTAATACCAATGTCGACTTGCCCACGCCGGGTTCTCCGCCTATAAGCACCATGGCGCCCGGCACAAGGCCTCCGCCAAGTACACGGTTCAGCTCTCCCGAAGGCAGCTTTATACGCGGCAGGTCGGATGTGGTGATTTCGTTGAGGGGAGTTGCGGTCGACTTGCCGGCCGAAGCTACGGGCGAGGGCGAGCGCAGGGTGGCCGGCACTTTTTCCTCTACCATAGTGTTCCATTGTCCGCATGAGGGGCAACGACCTTCCCACCGCGGCGACTCGGCACCGCAGTTGTTGCACATCCACACTGTCTTGTACTTAGCTTTAGCCATGATTATTTTGTGAAGAATTTAGAACGGAATTGGGCCAGGACTATGGCTGTGGCAGTGGCTACATTAAGGCTCTCGGATGTGGTGGCACCCGGCGGAAACGACGGTATGAGCAAGCGCGATGTCACACATCGTGCCACGGCGTCGGATATGCCTTTGCCTTCGTTGCCCATCACCACAACACCGGCCGCAGACAGGGGGCTGGTATATAAGTTCTCGCCATTAAGGAAAGTACCGTACACAGGCATATCGGCAGGCAATTCACCCAGCATGGCAGGGAGGTCGCCGTACACCACCTTCACCCGCGATATAGCACCCATTGTGGCCTGTACCACCTTGGGGTTGAAGCAATCGGCTGTGTCAACCGATGCCAGGATGGTATCAATCCCCATCCAGTCGGCCGTGCGCATTATGGTGCCGAGGTTTCCGGGGTCTTGCACGCAGTCGAGAGCCACAACGAGTTTGCCCGTCAGCGATTCGGGGCAGAATACGGGTTCATCGGGCAATTCGTACACTGCAACGACCTCCGGAGCCAAGGTCATGCAGCTTATCTGTTTTATTTCGCCGAGGTTGGCGGTGATTATGCAGTCATGGGCTACCCGGGGCAATTCATGAGATTGCAGCCACCCCTCGGTGGCCACTATATGGCGCGGCCTGAAAGATTCTATCGTATCGAGCACACACTTGGTGCCCTCGGCCATGAAGGCATGCAGTTTGCGCCGCCCCTTGACAGTGGCGAGCGAGGATATTTCTTTTTTCAGAGCGTTTACCATATATTAAATCAATATTAAATCAAATAATCAAAACTCATAGTCGGCTTTGCTGACCAACTTGCGGTCTTCGGCCACTGAATTGCCTATGGTGGTGAGCATGTCGCCCACTATGGCGCCGTTTATGCCCACGCGCATACACTGCAGCTGCACTTCGGTGCTGAGTCGTTTGCGGCCGCCGGCAAATCGCAGGGTTGTGCGCGGATGTGTCAGGCGGAATATAGCCACGGTGTCTATGATTTCGTCGTCAGAAATGGCAGGAGTGTCGGCCAGCGGTGTGCCGGGGATGGGTATAAGTACATTGATAGGGATTGAAACCGGCTTTGCTCTGCGCAGAGCCAGAGCAAATTCGGCCCTTTGGCGCGCACTCTCGCCCATGCCTATTATGCCGCCGCTGCAAACTTCCATTCCCAGACTGTGGGCGTGGGCTATGGTCTGCAGCTTGTCTTCATAGGTGTGGGTGGTGCACAGGGTAGGGAAGTGCGATGGCGCTGTCTCAAGATTGCAATGATAGCGCATTACGCCGGCTTCGCGCAGCTTCTTCATATCATCATACGACAGCAAACCCATTGAGGCGCAAGTGGCTATGCCTACGCCCGACTTGATCTCGCTGAGCATGGCGCACATGCTGTCGAGCGCTTTGCCGCTCACGCTGCGGCCGCTGGCTACCATAGAGAAGTGTCCTATGCCATGCTGATGGCTCTGCCGGGCCTCGTCCAGGCATTGGTCGTGGTCTACAATGGCATACTGCTCGCAGTCGGTAGAATAGTGGCGCGACTGTGCGCACCATTTGCAATTCTCGGAGCACAGACCCGATCGCGCATTGATTATGGAGCATGAGTCGAATTTGCGTGGCGAGAACTTGCTGTGTACGGCAGCGGCAGCCTCTCTGAGCTCGGCAGAAGGCAAGGCGAGCAGCGAATAGACCTCGTCGTCGGTCAAATCGCTGCCCGAAAATATTTTATTTATTAAATTAGCTGTATTTGGAAGCATTTTTTTGCAAATATGTCTACATAATATTACGGGGGAGGCAAAATCACCACCCCGTATATGATTGAGTAAACGGCCGGATCAGATGTCCATCTCGTCGTATCCTTCGGCTTCGAATTCTTCGGGATTGAATTCATCGGAACCGTAGAACTCCTCGTCGAGATCTTCGACAGAAGGCACAGCCTTGGCCATTTTGGCGTCGATCTGCGCATCAAATTCGTCCATGTCGACGGTTTGCTTGGGAGCGTTGCCCAGAGCCAGTGTGCACAAGGGATCTTTCAGGGTCTGTCCGGGAATCATCTCGGTCATTTCCATAAACATGGCACGGTCGGTCATATAGTCAAACACATACAGAACCTTCTGGCCTTCATCGTCGATAAAATCTTCGAGCACGGCATCATCCATGAGCCACGCTTCCTGATCCGAATCAAAATCCATATCTTCGTAGGTTATTTCCTTGCGCTTTTCCCATCCGTCGTCGCAGATAAAGAAAGAGTCCATCATGGTTTTGTCATAACCAACAGAGTCGCAGATCGCATTCTTAAGGTCAAGGAAGGTGCCTTGAGCGTCAATTTTGATTTCGCGCTTAAAAGTCTCAGCTCCGTCAGAGACTATTTTAAATTTGAAAATCATGTATATAAGTCAGTTAAAGGGTCAAATAATTTTTCATTCTAAAAATACAATATGCAAAGTAACAATACACAAATGAGAAATGCAAATATTAAATGAAAAAATTTTAAAACAAGTTCTAATTGCAGAGCTTATTAATTTTTTTTGTAATTTTGTAGAATTATTGTAAAATTAGTTTAATACTTATGCTATTGTCAATGACGGGCTTCGGCAAGGCTTCGGCCGAAGCTCCTAACAAAAAAATAACCGTAGAAATCAAGTCGCTGAATTCCAAACAGATGGATATCAACGCGCGAGTGCCGATGGCTTTGCGTCACTATGAGCTTGAAATGCGTAATATAGTGGCACACAGCTTGCAGCGCGGTAAGGTGGATGTCATAGTATCAATGGAAAACCTTAATGGAGCCAATACTCAGGTAAAACTCAATATGCCTGCACTTCAGGCTTATAAGGCTCAGATTGACGAAGCTGTAAAGGCTCTGGAGATCAAAGAACCTTTTGACTGGATGTCGGTGCTGATGCGTTTTCCTGACGTTACCATAACCGATGCCGAGGATGAAAATTCACCCGAACTGCATCAGGCTGTTATCACTGCCACCAACATGGCTATCGAGGCTCTGATGGAATACCGCCGGGCCGAAGGTCGCCGTCTTGAGGAATTTTTCGCCCCCCGCATCAAGACGATTGCCGATTTGCTCAAGGAAATTGAGCCTTACGAGGCCGAGCGTGGGCCTAAAATCCGTGCGCGTATCGAAGAAGGCCTTGCCCGCATACCCGTGGCCGAGTACGACAAAGGCCGTCTGGAGCAGGAAATGATTTTCTATATCGAAAAGCTCGATGTGAACGAAGAACGTCAGCGTCTGGGCCAGCATCTGCGCTACTTCCTCGAAACCATGGAAGGCGAGCCGGGCCAGGGCAAGAAACTCGGTTTTATCGCTCAGGAAATGGGTCGCGAGATCAACACACTCGGCTCAAAGAGCAATCATGCCGGAATGCAGCGCATAGTTGTGAAGATGAAAGACGTGCTTGAGCAGATCAAGGAGCAGGTTCTCAATGTAATGTAATTCTATTTTAGGGTATGAAGACCTTATGTATAGCTACGAGTACGCGTGCCGACTGGGGGATACTCCGTCCCTTGGCCGAGGCTTTGCGCGACAGCGGCCGGGTGCGGTTGCAGATTCTTGCTACCAACATGCACCTGATGGATACATACGGTCATACCATAGATGAAATTTTGGCTGCCGGCTTTGAGGTGGATGCGCGTGTGCCTATGCCCGATGCCGGCGATTCGCCCGAAAAGCGTGCCGAGGCCATGGGCGTATGCCTTGGGGGCACCGCCGCCGCTCTGGGCCGGCTCAAACCCTATGCCCTGCTGCTGCTCGGCGACAGATACGAGATGATGGCCGTAGCCTCGGCTGCGGCAGTGATGGGTATACCCATTATTCATCTGCATGGCGGCGAGATATCCGAGGGCGCCATAGACGATTCTCTGCGCCACGCAATCACCAAACTGTCGACCCTGCACCTTACCGCAACCGACGAATACCGCCGCCGAGTGATACAGCTTGGCGAGCACCCCGACCGCGTGGTAAATACCGGCGCACTCGGCGTATGGAACCTGATGAATCAGCCCCGTATCAGCCGAGCCGAACTTTGCGACAGTCTGGGCTTGGATGCTTCAGTACCGTTTGCAGTAGTTACATTCCATCCAGCCACTCTCGACCGTGTGGCGCCCGCCGAGCGTTGCCGGGCTATGGTCGAGGCTCTCGACCGCTTCCCGCAGCTCAACATAATAGCCACTTACCCGAATAACGATGCCGGTAACGAGGAGATAATCGAGGTGCTCAAACAATGGGCCGCACGCTCTGCCGGGAGGGTCGCATTGGTGAAGACGCTCGGTATGCACCGCTATCTCAGCGCCATAAGCATGGCCGCTGTGGTGGTGGGAAATTCATCGAGCGCAATTATTGAAGTCCCGGCCGCCGGCACCCCTGCGGTAAACATAGGCATAAGGCAGCGCGGACGCCTGCACAGCCCGCTCGTGATAGACTGCGGCGACTCTGCCGACATGATTGAAGAAGCCGTTAACAAGGCTCTCAATCCCACATTCGTTGAGGATGCCCGCCGCTCGCCAAATCCTTACTGCAAGGAGAATACATTGGAACTGGCTGTGAAGACTGTACTCAAATTTATGGACACACTGCCGGTTGAGCCTAAAAAATTTTATGATTTATGACACCTCTGTATATAATTCCTGCGCGGGGAGGAAGCAAAGGCATACCCCGCAAGAATATCAAGCTGCTTGGCGGCCGTCCGCTCATAGCTTACAGCATCGACGCTGCAAGAGCCGCCGGTACGCCCGACAGCTCTATAATTCTGTCTACCGATGACGCGGAGATAGCCGATACCGCCCGCTCGCTCGGGCTGGAGGTGGAGTATATGCGTCCGGCACATCTGGCCACAGACACCGCCGGCAGCCGCGAGATGATGCTCGATGCCATGGACTGGGCCGACAGCCGCGGCATAGCATACGACTGTGTGGTGCTGTTGCAGCCCACATCGCCCCTGCGTACAGCCGACGACATAAAAGCAGCCCTTGAGCTTTATTCGCCTGATGTAGATATGGTGGTGAGTGTGAAAGAAGCCTCGGCCAATCCGTATTACAACTGTTTCGAGACTGATCCTGCCACCGGATATCTGCACATCTCCAAAGGCGACGGGCTGCTTGTGCGCCGCCAGGATGCGCCCGCAGCCTGGGAATATAACGGGGCTGTGTATGTGATAAACCCCGCATCGCTCAGAGCCATGCCCATGGGCGCATTTGGCAAGAGAATACCCTCGGTGATGCCGGCCGCACGTTCGGTAGACCTTGACACTCCCACCGATTGGCTTGTGGCCGAGGCACTGATGTCGCAGTCGGCCAAACTATAGAATTAAAATATTGTTATAATAAGAGGTAATAAAATATGAACAGACATATCCTCAACTCAGAAGCTACGATACTCGAAGCTCTCGACCGGCTCAACGGGCTTTCGGGCAGCTCCATGACCCTATTTGTTGTAGATGGTGATGGAGTGATGACCGGCACCCTTACCGACGGAGATGTGCGCCGCGCCCTGCTCGGCGGACTCGCGCTCGACGCTCCGGCCGCAATGGCTGTGAACCGCCGGTTCAAGGCTTTGCGCCCCGGCCAGGACGGCGATACCGTGGCCATGCTGAAATCTTTACGTGAGATGGGAATAATTCTTGTGCCCTGTCTTGACCGCGACGGACGCATTGAGGATGTGATTGACCTCAACAAGACTTACAACCGTCTGCCGGTTAGTGCGGTACTGATGGCCGGAGGTAAAGGCGAGCGTCTGCGTCCGCTCACCCTCACACGTCCCAAACCACTGCTTGAGATTGAGGGCAAGGCCATCATAGACTATAACATCGAGGCACTGGCCGAGGTGGGCGTAAAAGATATTTGCGTGACCACACGCTACCTTGCCGAGCAGATAGCCGACCACTTTGCCGCTCCCGTAGCAGGTGTGCAGGTTAAATGTGTCGAAGAGACCAAGCCGCTCGGTACCATAGGTTCGGCTGCATTGATCGAGAGAAGCCCCGAGGGCGATACCCTTGTGATGAACTCCGATCTGCTCACATCCATATCGTTTGAGGATCTGTACCTCAGGCATAAGGAAGCCGGGGCCGACATAACCATAGCCGTCATTCCGTATCAGGTGACGGTTCCATACGCCATTCTCGACCTTGACGGCGACCGTGTGACGGGTCTGAAAGAAAAACCGCTGTACTCATACTATGCCAACGCCGGTATATATATGTTTGGCAACCATGTACTGGCCACACTCTCGGCCGACGAACGAACAGATGCCACAGACCTTATTGACCGCACCATAGCAGCCGGGGGCAAAGTGGCATATTATCCTATAAAAGGCACATGGATCGACGTGGGTTCTCCCGCCGATTTCAGGCAGGCCGCCGAACTGATGCGTCATCACAAGAGCCTGTCGTCTAAAAAATTAAATTGAAGTTATGGCAGATTCAAATTTTATAGATTATGTAAAGATTCTTTGCCGCTCGGGTAAGGGCGGTGCCGGCTCGCGTCATTTCCACAGAGCCAAGTATGTACCCAAGGGCGGACCCGACGGCGGCGACGGCGGCCGTGGCGGTCATATCATACTAAGGGGCAATTCGCACATGTGGACCTTGCTCCCGCTGCGCTACCGCCGACATATTTTTGCCGGAAACGGACAAAGCGGTTCGGCCGGACGTTCTTTCGGTAAAGACGGCGAGGATGTGGTGGTAGACGTACCCTGTGGTACTGTGGTATTCGATGCCGAGACCGGCAAATACCTTGCCGAAGTCACATTTGACGGTCAGGAGATCAAACTGCTCAAAGGTGGCCGCGGCGGCCTTGGCAACTGGCATTTCAAGTCGGCCACAAACCGCACTCCGCGCTATGCTCAGCCCGGCGAACCCGCAATAGAGAAGTCCATCATCCTTGAACTTAAAGTGCTGGCCGATGTGGGTCTGGTAGGATTTCCCAACGCCGGCAAGTCCACACTGCTGTCGGCTGTGTCGGCTGCCCGTCCCAAGATTGCCGACTATCCCTTCACCACCATGGAGCCTCAGCTCGGCATAGTCAGCTACCGCGACAACCGCTCGTTTGTGATGGCCGACATACCCGGTATTATCGAAGGCGCAAGCGAGGGCAAGGGCCTCGGACTCAGATTCCTGCGTCATATCGAACGAAATGCCGTGCTGCTGTTTATGGTGCCGGCCGATTCAGACGATATTGCCAAGGACTACGAAGTGCTTCTCAACGAGCTTAAGCAATTCAATCCTCAGTTGCTCGACAAACACCGCATTCTGGCCATCTCAAAGAGTGATATGCTCGACGAGGAGCTGACCGAGGAACTGCGCAAGACTCTGCCCGAGGGTGTGCCTTACGTATTTATCTCGGCTGTTACAGGTCAGGGCATACAGGAGCTTAAAGACGTGTTGTGGCGTGCCGTTACCGACGATTCAAACCGCCTGGCCACCGTAGATATTTCTCATCAGGACCTGGCCGAAAGCCATCGTGTGAAAGAGGAAGACGACTTCATTTTCGAATACGAACCCACTGCCGAAGAAGAGGAAGAAGCAGAAGACCTGCAGAGCATATCGGCTGACAGCTGGGGCGCTGACTTCGACTACGACGACGATGACGACCAATTCTGGGATGAAGACGTTGAGGAAGAAGCTGAGGATAATAAAGAATGACACTAACCGAATTATATCGAAAAATAATAGACGAACTGTCGCCTTCGCTCGGAGCAAACGAGGCTAAGGCGACAGCACGTCTGTTGCTTGAGGATGACCTTGGGGTGACGCCGGCGGTTCTGGCTCTTAGGGGCGACCGTGTGCTCGAACCCGAGACCATAACCCGCTACGGCCGTTTCATATCGCAGATCAAGGCCGGTGAGCCGCCGCAATACATCATCGGCTCGGCGCATTTCATGGGGATGGACCTCAAGGTGACTCCGGCCACGCTGATTCCACGCCCCGAGACCGCCGGGCTGGTGGATATGATTGTAGACGACAACAGCGGCAAGACCGGGCTGCACGTGTGCGACCTCGGCACAGGCAGCGGCTGTATTGCCATAGCCCTGTCGCGCGCACTGCCCTTTGCCGAAGTCGATGCCGTGGATATCAGCGACGATGCCTTGGCCGTGGCACGCGAGAATGCCGACAAGCTCTTATGCAAAATCAACTTCATAAAGGCCGACATTCTTGATTCTCTGCCCCTGCCGGCGCAGAAGTACGACATAATAGTGTCTAATCCGCCTTACATTGTAGAGGATGAGAAAAAAGACATGGAGGCGCGTGTAAAGGACTACGAGCCGTCGCTGGCACTATTTGTGCCCGACGATGACCCCTTGCGGTTCTACAAGGCGATAGCCGACTATGCCCTCGGTGCCCTCAGCACCGGCGGAAGCCTGTATTTTGAGATAAATCCATTGTTTGCAGGGCAATTGACCTCGATGATGGCAGAAAAGGGATTCTGTTGCGACATATCGAGGGATGCCTACGGTAAGAACAGATTTGCAGTTTGCCGGCGATGAAACCGAAGAAACCTATCACTCCCCGCGACGCGCAGATCAAGGCCGAGGAACTGTGTGCCCGTGCCGAGCATTCGGCAGGTGAGATACGTCAGAAATTGATAAAATGGGGTATATACCCCGATGAGGCCGACCGCATAGTCAGCGCAATGATAAAGACACGTTTCATAGACGATGCACGGTTTGCACGTATATACGTGCGCTATAAGATAGAATCCTCAAAATGGGGTAAACGCAAGGTTGCCATGGGCTTGTATCAAAAGCGCGTGGCCCGCGAAATCATAAATGAAGCCCTCGGCGAATACGACGAGGAAAAATATATCGAAAGCCTGCGACGGGCTCTCGATTCAAAACGTCGCACACTGGCCGACGCAGATACATACGAGGGACGGACAAAGCTGTTTCGCTTCGCCGTCTCGCGTGGATTTGAACCCGAACTGGTCGCCCGTGAATTAAGGAAATAAGGGATTATTCCACTACGTCAACTTCAAAGAAATATGCGCTCTCAGGGGCGATTCTCATTCCATAGTCCATGGTATTTTCGATGGCAGTTTCATTGTCATCTACTTGATAATTGAGCCTTTCGCCTGCGGCAGGGCCAAAAGAAAGAATAGCCACGATGGCGATAATCAGACATACGGCAAAGGCACTCAAAACTCCTATTGCCACATCTGTTCCATGTTTACTCATAATCGTTTAGTTTTTACGTTATATACTTAGAGTGTGTTTACTTTTAACACACGATTTAAGTTTTAAATAAAGAATGTATTTATTTCAAGAGTTTCGCATTAATCCCGGGCCTTTTTTGATGCTTTCCGCCAAGTTTCATCAGTTGCATAGCTCGCTATGCTCCATCTTCAACTTGCGAAAATCATTTAAAAAATTCTCACAGCCTTAACGCGAGTTAAAAGTAAATACACTCTTATAACAACTCACACCGCATATAGTTGGAAATTAATCAAGCATCAGCGACATGAAGGGGCGGCGGGTGGCAATGCCGAATATGTCGCCTACCGAGGGTGCGGAGAACAGCACTCGGGCCAGTACGTCGATGCTTACGTCAAGGTCGATGTGGCGGCCGTCGGGGTCAATGCGCCTGCATGTGCCGCCGTGCAGTTCAAATGTCGCATTGTTATCTGTAATTATGGGGTCGTGTATGCGTATGACATTCTTGATTTCGGGATTAGCCCCGGACAGGGCCGACAGTACTTTTTCCACGTTGATGATACGCAGCATGGCGCGTGAACGCAGTTTGGCACCGCCGTATGTATCAACCGATGCCACCTGAGCCGGATGCCCCATTACTATCACAGGCTTTTCGCCGGCTTTGGCGCGCAATACGCCCAATACTGCTTCTTCGGCTTCGGGCGATGAAGCCGGCAGGTCGAGCACATGTATCTCGCTGCCAACCTCCGCAAAAGCCATGGCTTCGTTGCCTGCACCGTCGCTCACGGCGGCTATGATGCCTTTGTCTATCTGCAGGTCGGTCACAATCTGCGAGTAGCGCAGCTCGTCGTGCACAATACCGCATGCACGGCGCATCTCAAGCCGGTGAAACATGGAGTAGTCCGGCTCCACTTCGCTATAGCCGTCATGCGCGGCAAAGGTGTGGAGCGAGGTATACCGTTTCTCGTCTATGTAGAATACTGTGGAGAATCCGAATTTGTCATAGAAAAAGTACAGGCGCCGGCTTGCCGGGATAAGGGTGGCGAAGGCATCGCCGCGTTCGGCCGAGGCAAGCAATGCGCTGTGCATCAGCTCGCTCATAAATCCGCGCCCGCGCTGACTGCGGGTGGTGGCCACGCACGAGATATACGACGACGGCAGGGTAGTGCCCTGATATACGAAGGGGTATGAATTAATCATAAGGGCCGATACCGTGCGGCCCTCGCTTTCGATGCCGAGCAGATCGTTTTCGTCTACCACAGAGTCGAAAAACCAGCGTGTCCATTCCTCAGAAGTGGGAAATACCTCGCAAAACAGCTTTTTGAAATCGTATTTGTGCATATTACGTCCTCCTTATATAAAGACATTTTGCCAATGATAATTGTTTTTCTTTTAAGTAAGTCAGGATAATTATTTTAGAGCTTGTTTAACAACAAATGTGAATGACAGGGTCTCATATTTTGGAGCGGATTAAACGCTGCGTTGAGGGAGTGTACTTGATGTACACGACTGAGACAAAGCGTATAAGACGCCCAAAAGATGAGATGCAAAAGTAACTTTCACATGAAGCTCATACAGTGATAAAATTAAAATAAAACTAAACATGATTATACAAAAGTTAAGATTACCGGGCCGCACAGTCAGTAGTTGGCGCTTATGCCGCTTGTCTTCGGTCGTTTGCAGCAAGCAAACTCCCTCATCCTCACGACAAAATCGCTCAACTACTGACTGCCCTGTCGTTAACATTTGTTATTAAACAAGCTCTTATATCATTGGCGAAAGTTTTTTCGAGAGAATTTTGCTCGAAGATGAGAGAGTGTAGTATACTACACGACTGAAGATGAGAGTAAAATGCGCCGCAAAAACTGCGGCAAGGATGTAAAGCAAGCATATTTTATATCAGCGTAATAATTTTCATGACTTACTTATGAGCCTAAAAATTGTAAAAGTGGCTCTATTTTTTGTAACTTTGCATTCGCATTCCAATAAGATTATTATTCGATGTTTAATTTTTTTTCTCGTAGGTCAACACCCGAAAAATTATTTTTCAAGACCGACATACATTGCCATATACTGCCAGGTATCGACGACGGTTCGCCAGATATCGAGATATCTGTGGCTTTGATTGAAGGTATGCAGGAAATGGGTATTGAACGCATTTTCGCATCGCCGCATGTTACCGATCAGGTGTTTCCCAATACAAAAGAAATCGCTGATAAGGCACTCGATGATCTGCAGGCCGAATTAAACCGCAGAGGCAATTCCATTGTACTGGGTCATTCGGCGGAGAATCGTATTGACGACCTTTTCATGCAGAACTTCAAGGAAGATAAGCTGATGGTGCTCCCGGGCAACCGACTTCTTGTTGAGAACTCATTCATGCTTGAACCTTGGAATCTCGATCAGGTGCTGTTTGACCTTCAGGTCAAGGGCTATCGTCCCATACTCGTGCATCCCGAGCGCTATTCATATTATTACGGCAAAAAAGACCGATATACCACGATACACAACGCCGGTACAGCATTCCAAATCAATATTCTGAGTCTGGCCGGACACTATGGCCGCGATGAGAAGCGTTTTGCCGAATATCTGATTGAGAAGGGCATGGTGGACTATGTGGGCACCGACCTTCACCGCAGCTCGCACCTTGAGTCAATCAACCGCTATCTTGCATCAAAAGATTATCTGCGTCATCGCGCGGCTCTCGATGGCAAGATCGGAAATGAACTAATATAAACAATCATGAAAGTAATAGCAGAGAGCAGCAGCACTCGTACTGAATGGACTATCGTCGACGGTAAGGAAGTGGTGGAACACGCGTTCACCACCGATCTGAATCCGTACTTCCAGACCCGTCGCGAATTGTCGCACAGTATACGTCTCGAACTACCCGAAGCATTTTTCCGCCGTCGTTGCGACCATGTTTATTTCTATGGCGCCGGATGCGCCAACAAGGAGAAAAACAAAATCATGGAGTCGTCGCTGGTGGCACAGTTCCGCACTCCGGTTACTGTAGAGAGCGACTTGCTGGGTGCTGCACGCGGTCTGCTGGTGCGCAAGCCCGGATTGGCCTGCATCATAGGCACCGGTTCAAACTCATGCTATTACGACGGCGAGGAAATTGTGAAGAACGTGCCGCCGCTGGGATTCATTCTCGGCGACGAAGGCTCGAGCGCTTATATGGGCAAACGTCTCATCGCCGATGTGCTCAAAGGTATAGCTCCGGCTGATATCAAGACACAGTTTCTGGCGGCTTTCAACGTCAACCAGAACATACTGATGGACGAGGTATATACCAATTCCTTACCCTCGCGCTCGCTGGCCCGTTTTGCCCCGTTCCTGGCCGACAATCTCTCAAATCCATACGTATACAAGCTTGTGTACGACGGTTTCATGAGTTTCTTTAACCGCAATATCAAGGCTTACGACTACAAGAACAATCCGCTGTGCTTCGTAGGGTCGACCGCGGTTTCATTCCAGAGTGTGCTTGAGCGTGCAGCCGAGGATTTTGGAGCCAAGATTGCCAAAATTATTCCCAATTCCATGCCCGGACTGGTGGAATATCACTCAGAGAGTTGACGCATTATGATAGAGTCAATAAAAGGAACGATAAGCGATATCAATCCGGCCGCCGTTGTCATCGAAACCGCTTCGGGTGTGGGTTTTCTGCTCAATATCACCCTGCCCACTTTCAGCAAACTCGAAAATGCCACCGAGGCACGCCTGCTGGTGCATGAGGCGATAAGAGAAGACGCCTGGGTGCTATATGGATTTATCGACGCCGAGGAGCGCGAACTCTTCCGCGCCCTTATAGGAGTGTCGGGCGTTGGAGCAGGGTCGGCAAGAATGATATTGTCATCAATTCCGGCATCAGATTTGCGCACTGTGATAGCCTCGGGCGATACCAAACGCCTAAAAAGTGTTAAAGGTATAGGTGCCAAGACCGCAGAACGTATAATTGTTGACCTCAAGGATAAAATAAAAGCCGACCCCAATACGTTATTAGAGAAGTCATCGCCGCTTATGTCTTCGGCCTTTGAAGAAGCGCTCGAAGCACTGGTCATCCTCGGATTCCAGCGTCAGGCATCGCAGAAAGCTTTGCAGAAGCTTTTTGACGAGAATCCCGCGCTCACCATCGAGGCCGCCGTCAAAAAAGCGATGGCTGTTATTAAATGATTAAACCGAACGTCACAAGACTTCATACTCCACTATACCTCAAAATATTACGCGCGGTTGTCCTGGCGGTGACCGTGGGTATGGTATTTGTGTTGCCTCTACTGACTTCGGCTCAATACTACACTCCACAGATCACACCTCCGCCCCCGGCCGGATATCCAGGCAATCCGCTTGTCAATCTTGCCGATTCGGCGATGATGCCCTTTCCGGTGCAGCAGACCGTGCCGCAGAGCTATGAAGACCTCATGCGCGATGAACTGGGCTATGATCTGGCCACTCCGTCAAATATCAAGACCGAGGCCGAGTTTGACCCCGCAACCGGTTGCTACGTAGTGCGCACCAAGCTGGGCGACGTGGATATTGCCACGCCTTTCCTGCTCACGGCACAGCAGTACAACGACTGGCAGTTGCGCCGCTCGATGCAGCAGTATTACCGCGACCGCAACATGGGTCTGGTGATTGAGAAGACTGAAAAACAGCCGTTCAATATATTTGATATGAATTTCGCGCTGGGACCGCTCGAAAAGATTTTCGGCCCCGGCGGTGTGCAGCTCAAGACCCAGGGTTCGGTGCAGGTTAACATGGGTATCAAGAGCAATTTCACCGATAACCCCTCGCTGTCGGTTAACTCGCGCCGCAAGACATTTTTCGACTTCGACCAAAAGATTCAGGCCACAGTAGGTGCAAGCGTAGGTAATCGCTTGAAATTCAATATGACGTATAACACCGATGCTACCTTCGCTTTCGACTCCCAGAACCTTAAGCTGGCATACGAAGGCGAGGAAGATGATATTGTGAAGAATATCGAGGCCGGTAATGTGTCTATGACCACCGGATCGTCGCTCATACGCGGATCCACGGCTCTGTTTGGCGTTAAGGCCAAGCTGCAGTTTGGCAAACTTACCGTCACCGGACTCGTATCGCAGCAGAACTCAGAGTCGAAGACCGTGAATACCAAGGGCGGCGTGCAGACCACCACCTTCACTGTAAATGCCGACCAATATGACCAGAACCGCCACTATTTCCTGGCGCAGTACTTCCGCGACAACTACGATACCTTCGCCTCAAAGCTCCCCTTTGTAAGTTCGGGCGTGAGCATTACCCGCATAGAGGTATGGGTCACCAACA
This sequence comes from uncultured Bacteroidales bacterium, assembly GCA_947072905.1. GTDB lineage: Bacteria > Bacteroidota > Bacteroidia > Bacteroidales > Muribaculaceae > CAG-873. Next base: position 18,733 of record CAMTKF010000007.1, on the reverse strand, counting down.
AGCGTGGCAACTACGAGCAGTCGCGCAACATAGTGGCATGGCAGGACCTTGGTGAAAACCGGGTGCTTTCGAGCGACTACTGGCAGCCAAACCCCGCCCAGGCCAATCCGTCTAACAGCTCAAACAACCTGTTGACAGTCATCAAGAACGATTACCCCGGAGCGCGAAATATAAATACCGTGACTCAGGCCCTTGAGCCGCTGCAAACCTACGGAATCATAGGCGGTACATCATTTGAGAAAGTGGAGAGCGCACGTCTGCTCAATTCTTCTGAATATACCCTCAACTCCACCCTGGGTTATATCTCTATAAAATCGGCTCTCAATGCCGACGAAGTGCTCGGTGTGGCTTTTGAATACACATACCGCGGCCAGGTGTATCAGGTGGGTGAATTTTCGTCGGACATCCCCACCACCGACCAGTCGCTATATGTGAAGATGCTCAAATCAACCACGGCATCTACCTCCGAGCCTATGTGGGACCTCATGATGAAAAACGTATATCCTCTGGGCGGATATCAGATTCAGAAAAGCAATTTCAAGCTCAATATCAAGTATCTGAGCGACACCACCGGCACACAGATCAACTACCTGCCCGTGCCGGGGCTGAACAACCAGTCGCTGCTGCAGGTGATGAACCTCGACCGCATCGACTCCAATCAGGAGAGCAATCCCGACGGCTTCTTCGACTTCATCGACGGCTATACCATACTGCCGGCACAGGGCAAGGTGATATTCCCTGTAGTTGAACCCTTCGGCAAGCACTTGCGCGCCAAAATCAACAACGACGTGCTGGCCGATAACTACGTGTACGAGGAACTGTACGACTCCACACTCACGGTGGCGCGTCAGTTTGCCGACAAGAACAAGTTCATACTCACAGGCGAATACCAGGCGTCGGCCGGCTCACAGATACGCCTTAACGCCATGAACGTGCCTCGCGGATCGGTCATAGTGATGGCCGGCGGCGTACAGCTCACCGAAAACTCAGACTATACCGTAGACTATGCCATGGGTATAGTCACCATTACCAACCAGTCTATCATCGACTCGGGCCAGAGTGTGTCGGTAACGCTCGAAAACCAATCGCTGTTCTCAATGCAACGCAAGAGTCTGCTCGGACTCGACATGCAGTATCAATTCAACAAAGACTTCAACCTTGGAGCCACGGTACTGCATTTCTCAGAGAAATCCTTGACCGAGAAGGTGAATATAGGCGATGAAATAGTCAACAACACCATGCTGGGCTTCAATCTGAGCTATAACAAAGACTTCATGTGGCTCACCAATCTGCTCAATAAGATACCGACCGTCACGGCCACACAGCCCTCGCACCTGAGCCTTACGGCAGAATACGCCAAGCTGCTGCCACATCAGCAGAAGAGCGGCTCAAACAAGGGTTCGAGTTATGTGGACGACTTCGAGTCCACACAGACCGGCATAGACCTGCGCTCGCCCTACGCATGGTTTCTTGCATCCACTCCGTACGACGGCTCAAAGGACGCGCTTTTCCCCGAAGCAGCTCTGAGCAACAATGTGGACTACGGCAAAAACCGCGCCCTGCTCAACTGGTACTATATCGACCGTATGTTCACATCCCGCAATTCATCGCTTGCCCCTGGCTACATCAAAAGCGACCTCGACCAGCTGTCAAACCCGTACGTGCGCGAGGTTACTTCTGCCGAAATTTTCCCCGGCCGCGATCTGAAATACGGTGAGAGCAACTATATACAGACCCTCAACCTTTCGTTCTATCCCACCGAGCGCGGCCCCTACAACCTCGATGCCGACGGTATAGACTCTGACGGCAACCTCCTTACGCCCGAAAAGCGCTGGGGCGGTATCATGCGCAAGATGGATAATACCAACTTTGAACAGTCAAACATCGAATACGTGCAGTTCTGGCTGCTCAATCCCTTCCTCGACCCCAACAACCCCAACTACGAGGGCGGCGACCTTTACCTGAATTTCGGCGAACTCTCAGAGGATATTCTCAAGGACGGCCTCAAAAGTTACGAAAACGGTATACCGGTCGACGGCAATGACCAGTATCTGCAAGAGACGGTTTGGGGACGTGTAAGCTCGCAGAACTCGCTCACATACTCATTTGACAATGCCACCAACGCGCGTCTTGCACAGGACGTGGGTCTGGACGGTCTGCCCAATGCCGACGAGTATCGTTTCCCGTCGTACTCGCAGTATCTCGATAAGCTCAGGGGCAAGCTCAGCGGCGAGGCCCTGGCCAAAATGGAAGCCGACAAATTCTCTCCGCTCAATGACCCCGCGGGCGACAACTATCACTTCTACCGCGGATACGACTACGACGAGGAACGCCTTGGCATCCTTGCCCGCTACAAGCGCTACAACGGTGTGGAAGGCAACTCGCTCTCGCCCGATGAGGCCGACGACCCTCTGTATCAGACCTCGCGTGCCACTCCCGATGTGGAAGACATAAACCAGGACAATACCCTCAACGAGTACGAGCGTTATTTCCAGTACAAGATATCAATACGCCCCGAAGACCTTGTGGTGGGCAAGAACTATATCACCGACAAGCAGGTGAGCGTGCAGCACACCCGCAACGACTCTGACCTCACCGTAGAATGGTATCAGTTCAAGATACCTCTGAATGATTACGAACGTATAGTTGGCTCCATAAAGGACTTCTCCACCATACGCTTCGCCCGCATGTTCCTCACCGGCTTCAAGAAGACCACACACCTGCGTTTCGCTACATTCGAGCTGGTGCGCGGTGAGTGGCGTCCGTATAAATTCAATCTAAATACCCGCGGTGAGGTTCCGGCCGAGGGTCAGCTCGACATATCGGTGGTAAACATCGAGGAAAATGCCGGACGCGAACCCGTAAACTATGTGCTGCCACCGGGTGTGACACGTATAGCCGACTCGGGCCAGAGCCAGATAGTGCAGCTCAACGAGCAGTCGATGTCGCTCAAGGTAACCGGGCTCGACCCCGGCGATGCCCGTGCCGTGTACCGCAATACCCAGCACGACCTGCGCAACTACAAGAGGATGCAGATGTGGGTGCATGCCGAGAGTCTTATAGGCGACCTCACCGAGCTGAAGTCGGGCGACCTGTCGCTGTTTGTGCGCATGGGTACCGACGTAAAGAACAATTATTACGAATACGAGATTCCGCTGACACTGACACCTCACGGATATTACTACGACAATCCCTCAGACCGTGCCAAGGTATGGCCGGCCAACAACTATATAGACTTCAACCTGCAGAGCCTTGTCGACCTCAAACTGGCACGTAACGCCGCCAAGCGCGATGAGCAGGCCGGGGTAGGCTTCGGCTCCGTATTCACCGCCCGCGACCCCGATAATGACCGAAACACAATATCGGTGCTCGGTAATCCCTCGCTGAGCGACGTGAGGGTGCTTCTGATAGGTGTGCGCAATAAGTCGGCCCGAGCCAAGAACGGTGTGGTGTGGGTAAACGAACTCAAGGTGACTGACTTCAACGAGAGCGGCGGTTGGGCAGCCAAGGCAAACGCCACACTCAACCTCTCGGATGTCGCCACACTCAATCTGGGCGGCCATATAGAGACCTCGGGATTTGGCGGCGTTGACCAGAGCCTTAATGAGCGACGCCTTGACGATTATCATCAGTACAATGTGGCCGTGCAGGCCGATCTGGGCCGATTCTTCCCCGCCGGTGCCAAGCTTAAGGCTCCGATATATTACTCTATGAGCAAGGAAAAGACCACGCCCAAGTATAATCCGCTCGACCAGGATGTGGAGATGAAAGACGCCCTCGATATATGCGAGACCCAGGCCGAAAAAGACTCCATAAACGCATACGCCGTAGACCGCACCACCATACAGAACTTCTCGATATCCGGGCTAAAGTTTGATGTAAGGAGCAAGAATCCCATGCCCTGGGATCCGGCCAACTTTACCGTGAATTTCTCATTCACCAAACAAAGCAAGACCAACCCCACCACCGAGTACGAGAACACCAACGACTACCGCGGTTCGTTGGCCTATAACTACAGCCCGTACATCAAGCCGTTCAAACCGTTCAAATTCATAAAATCAAAGAACAAGAATCTGCGCTTCATCAAGGACTGGGAGCTGCAGTGGCTGCCCAACAGCATATCGTTCCTCACCAACATGAGCCGATATTATTACGAGCAGCAGGTGCGTTCTGAGGTGGATGTGATGTTCCAGCTGCCCGTGTCGGTGTCGAAGAATTTCCTTTGGGACCGCCAATTGTCGCTTACATGGAACATAACCAAGAGTCTCAACCTGTCGTTCAACTCCAATACATCGGCCAGGATTGAAGAAACCATGGGCGCGGTGAACAAGCGTCTGTTCCCCGACAAATACAAGGAATGGAAAGATACCGTGTGGCAGTCAATCCTGTCGATGGGTACTCCCTGGAGCTACAACCAGTCGTTCACCGGGCAGTACAAGGCTCCGTTCTCGCGTATACCCGTGCTCGATTTCCTCACCGGCAATGTAACCTATAATGCTACTTACCGCTGGGATCGCGGTGCCACGATTGACGGGGTGCAGATGGGTAACAGCATCGCAAACCAGTCGGCCTGGAATATGGACGGACGCATCAATTTTGAAAGTTTCTATAATAAGATTCCTGTGCTCAAAGAGGTTACCAAGCGTTTTGCCAACACCCGCCGCACCGCTGCGCAGCAAAACCGCAAACCCAAGAAATTCGAGCGCTCATACAAGCTGCCCACCGATTCCACGCAGCTTATAATCAAGCATAATCTCCGCAACAAGAAGGTGAAGATTACGGCTACCGACAAGAACAATGTCAGTGTCCCCATACAGAGCAAAGTGGTGGATATAAACTCGGTGGAAATCCTTACCAAAGGCGATAAAACGCTCAAATTTACAATTGTTGAGAATCTTGATCAGAAAAAGAATATCTGGACCGAGATAGGGCAGTACTCGCTGCGTCTGGCGGCATCACCTCGCTCGGTGTCGGTACGTTACCGCAATACCCGCACTCTCAATCTGCCTCTGTACGCTCCTTCAATCGGCAATGTGTTCGGCCAGAGTCTGAGCTACGGACCTATGGCACCCGGACTGGGATTCGCATTCGGATTTGAGGGCGAGGGATTCATGCAGAAAGCTCTCGACCGCGGCTGGCTTATAACCGACGACGGACAGACTTCGCCTGCCATATTCTCACGCACCCGCGAGCTTAATATCGAGGCTAATCTTGAGATAGCCAAGGGCCTGAAGGTGCAGCTTACATTCAACCGCACCGACAACCGCTCGTCGTCAACCCAGTTTATGTATGAAGGCATGCCCACATCGTATTCAGGCTCGTTCACCATGACCTCGTGTGCCATCGCTTCGGCATTTGGTTCGGGCAGCGCCGACAACGGCTATGCAAACGGTGCTTTTAACAAGTTTATCAGCAACATTCCCGAGGTGCGCCGCAGGGTCGAGGCTCAGTATGCCGGCACCAAATATCCTACTACCGGATTTATGGCCGACCGTCCGCAGGCGGGTATGACTTTCGACCCCGAAGTTGGTACTGTGAGCGAGACATCGGGCGATGTGCTTATCCCGGCCTTTGTGGCTGCATATACAGGCAAGAATCCCGGCAAACAGTGGCTCACACCCTTCCCCTCGTTCTCGGCCGTGCTGCCCAACTGGCGTGTGACATACGACGGCCTGCTCAATCTGGGCAACATGCGCAATATCTTCAAGACTTTCACCCTGAGCCATGCCTACCAGTGCACATATTCGGTGGGTTCATACTCATCGTATCTCAACTGGATTGCCGTAGACGGCGACCGCGGATTTACCCTCGACGAGCTCTCGGGCAACCCCGTGCCTTCGTCACCGTTCAATATCTCATCGGTTACCCTTACCGAGCGTTTCGCACCTCTTATCGGTGTCAACTTCACCTTGAAGAATGAATTGCAGTTCAACGCCGAATACCGCGACCAGCGCACTCTCACGCTCAACTCTTCGGCGGCGCAGGTGGTGGAGGCAAGCACCCGTGGCATCAAATTTGGCATGGGCTACAAGATTGTGGGCTTCAACACCGTGCTGAAGATGCGTGGTTCGCAGCAAGGCATATCAAACGACCTCACCCTCAACGCCGAGGTAGGCATCAACCGCACGCAGGCGCTGATACGCAAGATAGAGGGCGCATATACCCAGCCTACTTCCGGCGCAAACGGTTTTAATATCAATTTCACCGCATCCTACATTCTGTCAAAGCGTGTTACCCTCTCGGCCTACTTCGACCATCAGGTCAACACCCCCATCGTCACCACCAGCTCATATCCCACAACCAATACATCCTACGGCTTGTCGATGAACCTGTCGCTAGCACGATAAGGCACAAAAAAGGCCACACAAACAGACCTGGCCTTCCGAGAGGTCTTGCATGTGCCGTAATATCAGTGTATTTAGTTGGATAAATCGCAAGCCAAGACCTCGATTTTGGAATTTATAATGTCAGTCAGCTATTTTTACTTCTTACAATAGAATTGATGAAATTTTACGAAGGATAAATTTCATTATGGGAAATTCGTTTACCAGTCATTAAAAAATATTTTGAGGTAAGTGTAACTTTTAGGGGAGGTGTTGCACCTAACGTTACAAAACAACAAGAAAATGGAAAGTCCACCAAGAACGCAACTGGAGTTCAATTCCTTTATAAAGGAGCACTCTCGAATTATCAACAAGGTCTGTTGGGCCTATGCAACCCCGAAAGTCCCTTACGAGGATTTACGACAGGAAATCCTCACCAACCTTTGGTTGGGTTTGGGGCAATTCAGGGGTGCGAGCAAACTCTCTACATGGGTTTATCGCGTCGCAGTCAACTCGGCATTAATGGCAATACGCAATTATAAGCCCAAGGTTGAAACGCTCCCATTTGAAATCTCGGCGACCGATATATCCTCGGAAGCCGATGATAACAAGGCAGAGCAGCTTGCTGCCCTCCACGAATTGATAAACCAATTACTCCCGATTGAGAAAGCTATTATCCTGCTTTGGCTCGATGAATATTCATACGAGGAAATTGCAGAAATAATCGGAATAGAGCGGAATAACGTGGCTATCAAACTTCACAGAATCAAAAACAAACTCATCTCAAAATCGAAATAATATGAACTTGGACGAACTCAAAAAAAGTATGTCAACCCTCGATGATGTACTCGCACAAAAAAGCAGCACAACAGTGAATCTCAACACCACCACTTGCGACTCTGCTCAGAAGCGTGTCACCAAACAATATCGTAAGAACATTCAGATGTGTGCTGTTCTTGCAGTTGTGTTCATCGTGCTGTGGCTCAGCGGAACAGATAATCCTACATTCCCCGTCGCCATGAAAGGTTTTCTCGGAATCTATATGGCAGTAGCTGCAATGATGTATGCCGTTCTCTATCGTATGATTAAAAAGATACAAATTACATCAGAAGCTCCAATGATGGTGATGAAGCAGGTTTCGACCCTTAGACTGTACACTCTTACCACAGAGATTGTGCTCGCAGTCGTACTTGCTGTATTCTTTACGATCTTCCTCGGTAATCTTTGGACTCTGGGTTCTTATACTTTCTGGCTTGTTTCAGGAGCATTATTGGTAAGCGTTATTATCGGAGCTATAATGTTGCCTAAAAAAATCAAGGATTTCCGTGAGCTAACAGCGACCAACTAATTCTCTACCGTATGTATTAGCCCAACGAGAGAAAAATCTTTCGCCGGGCTGAATTGCGTTTATGAGGTTGAACTAATGATGTAAGCCTTTACCTTGTTTGGGTTGAGGCTGACGAAAACCCATCTTTTCAAGAAGTTTACATGCCATATCTTTGAACCACTAAAAAACACTTAATCCGTCAATCATGAGTTCAAATGTATGCTTGTTATCGGCACTCCTCTCAAGTTTTGTCCAAGAGCCTTAAAATACAAAGATAGTAGTTTTGGCGTAAACGCCAAAATGTTTTAAATTGGAAATGACGTAAACGCCAAAATGTTTAGATCAAATAATGACGATAAAGCCAAAATGCGAAATTTAACTTGCTTATATTTGCAAAATTACGAAAAAAACTCTTAACTTTGCAACGGAATCCCCCGAGTGTCCCTGTTGAAAGACAAACCTCGGGGTTTAGTTTTTTATATAATTAAGAATTTTATAACTCTTAAGTTTTCACAAGTTAAAGATCAAAATACAGTATTCTGCTTTTTAACGGCTCATTCTCAGGGATACTGAACATATCACGTTCGCTTTGTTCTGTCCTGTATAATGGTTTAAAACCGTTCTTGGCATAATAATGCAGTATCGCATCAGTGTTGTAAGCGTCTACAAGTAGATAGCGACATATACCCATGCTATCTTCGGCAGCACATAATTCCTTTATGGTCTGCATTAATTGGCTCCCGATATTGAAGCCTTTTCCTTGATAATTTTTATTGACACCCAGTCTGCCAATCAGCATTGCCGGGTAACTCCGATGATGTTTCTTATATGGAATCTTTCGTTGGAGAGAGTTTCTTGATGACTTATCGAGAGTGTAAGACTTGATGCCATCGTAAGAGAATGTAGCTACTGCAACTATCTCTTTGTTATTGTTTTTGTTTATCCAACAGAATGCACGACATAATAGTTCTTCTTGATATAGAAAAACTTGCTTTGCAAAAAATGAATCCAATTCTTCATCTCCACAACTAAAGGGGTTGCAATATTCTGCAACTTCCTTAGTATATGGATGCATGATGGCATCATCATCGAAAATGAATCCGTTCAAGGACGTCATAGTTTTTTGGGTGGGAAAGTTGCCCGTTTGCATTCTTCCCACATGGCACGTATTTTTTTGCGCCTATCCTCTGAGATTATAGGGGTGGGTAGCTTGCCGTTGCGATCAGCCTCCTCGTTAAATCTCTCGGCATCTTCACCCCAAAGTATAGGGGTGGATTTGATTGTCATTGCCATGATTTTGTCTCCTATGTTGGTTAGATTACAAATATACAACAAATTTTCGAGATAAAAAGTATATGTATGAATTTAAGGCGTAAAATATGAGTAGGTTTATTATTAATCTTTACAGATAAAGACAAATTAGAGCTTGTTGCTAAACAAGCTCTAAAATTCATTCACATTCTTATCAATGCTGATAGAGATAGCGCTTGATGGAATGCTTTGGGGTCTTGGCAAATTCTTCCTGATGTATCTTGACTGAAGAAATCTGGCTGTATGCCGGCAACTGCGGGTTCAGTTCCTTTACCTCTTGCGATATTCTCTGCTCCACCTGGGGCGGGGTGAGGCCTTCGCGGTCGGCTTCTTCAAAATTGGGGTAAACCAAGGCTGTGAGCTTGCCGCCCTGTTCTACCACAAGGCTTTCGGTGACAAATGGCAGATTGTTGATTTTCTGTTCTATTTCCTCGGGGTAGATATTCTGACCGCTGGGACCCAGAATCATGGTCTTGTCGCGTCCGCGTATGTACAGATATCCGTCGGCGTCCATCTGGCAGATGTCGCCGGTGCTCATCCATCCGTCGCGGAAGGCCGATTCGGTGGCCTCATCATTTTTGTAATATCCTTTCATCACGTTGTCGCCCTTTACCCACAGTACGCCCGGAGTGGTGGTGGGGTCGGGCGATTCTATACGGGCCTGCATGCGGTCAACCATCTTTCCGCACGAACCTATGCGGCGGTTGTCCCAGTAAACATACGAAATGAGCGGGGCGCACTCGGTCATGCCGTAGCCTACGGTGAATGGAAATTTGATACGGGTGAGGAATTCCTCTACGTCGGGGCTGAGCGGGGCGCCGCCAACTACAAGTTCTACGAGATTGCCGCCGAATACAGTCATAAGTTTGTCTCTCACCTTGCCCAGAATCTTGTCGTCGACAACGGGCACGTGGAGCAGGAATTTCAGCAGCGGCTTGTTGAGCTCGGGGAACACACGGGTGCGTATGATTTTCTCTATAACCAGCGGCACGGTGATGATGAGCTTGGGCTTTACGGTAGCAAAGGCTTCCATGATCACGCGCGGCGACGGGGTGCGGGTGAGAAAGAAAAGATGGCAGCCCGAGCAGAACGTAAACAGCATCTCTATCGACAGCCCGAACATGTGGGCCAGCGGCAGCATGCAGATGGTGCCGTCGCCGGGCTTGAAGAACGGAATGTTGTCGATGGCATACCTGATGTTGCTCCACAAGTTCTTGTAAGACAGCATCACGCCCTTTGAGAATCCGGTAGAACCTGATGTGTAGTTTATTACGGCGAGGTCGTCGGGGCTGGCCGGCTGGCGGTAATTCACATTCTCAACGGTGAAGCGGTCGGGATAATGCTGTCCGAACAGCAGGTTAAGCTTTGTGCGCGCCTCAGTGAGTACCTTAGACCGTCCCAGCAGCAGCGAATAGTCTGAAATAAGCAGAACGCCTTCAACCTTGAGCATTGCATCGGGGTCGAGGTTCTCCCATATATGGGTGTCGGTAAACAGCAGCCGAGCCTCGGAGTGATTTACCAGATGGTGTATGTTTTCGGGTTTGAATTCATGAAGGATGGGTACCGAAACAGCTCCGTATGTAAGGGCTGCCAGGAAGGCTATGGCCCATTGAGAGCAGTTTTTGCCGCAGAAAGCAATCTTGTCGCCGGGTTTTATGCCGGCTTTCTCAAACAGAATATGCAGCTTGGCAATCTTGCGTGCTACATCGCGGTATTGAAACGCAACTCCGTGAAAATCGGTCATTGCCATCTCTTCCCAATTGTTCCGGATGGATTTTTGAACGAGTGTTATTATGGTTTCGTTTTTATCAGTATGATGATTAATTGCCATAGGAAACGTCAGTTAAAGTTGCAAATCTACAAAAAATATTTCAAAAATTAAGTAAAAGTGTATAAAACATTAGTTGCAAACGAATAATACACTAACTAAAACAAAAAAAGATTGTAAAGGGTTATTTGTCAAGAATGAAATTTTTATTACTTTTGTGAAAATATTAAATATAATCAAAATGAAAAAATTGTTTATGATTGCAGCCCTCGGAGCAGCGGCTTGCGGAATGAACGCCGCCGATCCTTACAAGGTGCAGGTACCCGGCACCGCCGATCTCGAAGGCGCAATGCTATATATTATTAACTATGATAACGGCGAGTATGTAGACTCAGTGCTTTGTGAAGGCGAAATGACCGTATTTGAGGGAACCATTGACGAACCTATCCCCGCCCGTCTTATAATGGACGGCAAGCGTGGCCCCTCGTTCATCCTTGAAAACGGCAGCATTTCCTTTGACAAGCAGGGTAAAGCTTTTGGTTCTCCTCTCAACGATGTTAACCGCGAGCTCAATGATTCGTTGGCCGCCATCGGTCGCAAATACAACTCATGCACAAGTGAGGCCGAAAAAGAAGCTGTATACGCCCAATATGAAAAATACCTTAAGGAAAAAATGGACGAGAATATCGACAATCCCGTCGGACTGATGATTTTCATGCAGACGGCCTACGGTATGGCTCCCGAAGAATTGGAAGCATACGTGGACAAGGTTCCCTCGCTGCAGAAGTCACAGCGCGTGTCGCAGCTTATTGAGATGAACCGCCGTAAGGCTGCCACCGGCGTAGGCGCGAAGTACACCGACTTCGACATCAACGGCAAGAAGCTGAGCGACTACGTAGGCAAGGATGGCAAGTATCTTCTCGTTGACTTCTGGGCAAGCTGGTGCGGCCCGTGCCGCCGCGAGATTCCCGGTATAAAGGAACTTCTCGCAGCAAATTCCGACAAACTCAACGTACTCGGCGTAGCAGTATGGGATAAGGTGGCAGATACCGAGAAAGCTATCAAGGACCTCGATATTACCTGGCCCGTTATACTCGATGCCCAGCAGATTCCAACCGATATCTACGGTATATCGGGTATTCCCTGCATAATGCTCATAGCCCCCGACGGCACCATAGTGAGCCGCGACAAGCAAGGCGCCGACCTCAAGGCCGACGTTGAAAAAGCCCTCAAATAAATTCATACATAATTCAAGACGGTGGTACAGCAGTGTGCCACCGTCTTAACATTATCACATTTTGTCTTTCTTTTTTCGCTATGAAATTTCGTAATTTAATTGTGCCGGCCATGCTCAGCCTTGCATTTGCTGCCGGGGCACAGTCTGTAAGCGAACCCATGTATATGGTGCTTCAGCTGGCAGGCGGCCAGTCAAAGGCCATTGATATAGACCATATCAACCGACTCACATTCTCTGACGCGCAGATGAATGTGGAGATGAAGGACGCTACCGTAGAAAAGGTGGATATAGCTGCCATAAGCAATATGGAGTTCTCACATAATTCGGTCGGCGGTGTAGAGTCTGCAATCACCGACGGAGTTTCCTTTGAGTTCTCAGCTGAATCGGCTGCCATAAGCTTTACCGGTGTGGCAGGTGCCGAATTTGCGGTTTATGATTCAAACGGTCGCAAGATGCTTGGATTCAAGACAGGCGATGGCGCTCAGACCCTTGACGTGAGTGTACTCCCCGCCGGAGTGTATGTGGCAACTTATAACGGACTTGCATTTAAATTCCTGAAGAAATGAAAAGACTGGCATTTTTAGTACTGACAGTACTCTCATTGGTACCCGTGTGGGGCGCCGGACCGCGTGCAATTTATGTTAAAGAAGCCGACGGATATCATAAATACTCTTTTGGCGTTGCCGGTGACCTGAAGTTCAGCGAAGACGGCAAGACTCTGTATGTGAGCGGATATGACACAGGCATTAAGCTGGCCAATGTTGAGCATATTTCATTTGACATGCCTGTGGGCGGTCAGATGTCGTCAACCGAGCATAAGGACCGAATATTGCAGATAGGCGATGAACTGTACTCAAAAATCAATGTGAACGATGCAGCCGATGTCCTCGGATTCATGGCCGAATATACCAATCTGTCTTTTTGCGATCAAGATGAGATTTTTGCCGACTTCAAGGCAAATCATCCCGACCTTTTTGACGATGATGAAGAATATGACTATCGCGCTCCGCTCAACAAGCTCATCAACGCTATGGGCGATATGGCCAAGGGCAATTTTGCGGCTGTGCGCGTCATGGGCTCGGTGTATACCGACCTGTTCACCAAAAACGACCTCACCGGTGTGTTTGAGGCTGACGTGAATCAGCGCAAGTGGACGAAAATTTCTGATGCCAACTATTTTGAACTGAGGTTCAAAGGCCCGGCAATGGGCAAAAACTACACCTTCCGCATAGAGGCATCGGAGGATTACACACAATGGACCGAATCTATCAAGCTGAAGGATTATGATGGTTCTATACTGACATACAACGTTACCGGACGTGTTCCCCGCCACATTTCATGTGTGACAAAGATGCAGAATACTGTCATATTCAATACCGATATCGACTTTGAGTTGAATCAGGAAAACAAGTCGCTGGATATGACATTGGCGGCAGACTTTGCCAACATCAAGGTTGACAATATCCTTGCCATACGCAATACCTCGGCCAACGACGACCTTACCGTTGCAATCAAGGGCGAGAAGGTTATAACCAACACTGTAAGGCTGAAAGGTTCTGAACTGCTCAACATGCAGGGATGGGCTGATGACATGCAGGGCGTTCTTGATGAATATGAATACGAGAATTACGGCGAGTATTACTATACCGTGGATGGACGCAGTGTAGTAAGGAAATTCGGCTCGGTAGTCACAGATACCGATATTCTCGGCCGACTGCAGGTAAAGGGTCATGTGGCCAATTATGACAATTCTTACGACGATATAGAACGATATCTGCAGGAGAACGATGAGGCTTTTTCGGTTGATATCAACCGAAACAAGAATCTGCTTACTCTGACATACGGCTCGGAACAGAGCATGAACAAGATAGTGGAGATATTCAACAACTATTCAGACGCATCGTTCTATTACGACCACGGCTATCAGCCCCAGGGCTTTGTGATATGGAACGTGGACGAGGATATATGGGACGACGGCTACACTGTGACAGGCTACTGGGACGAGCGAACAAATACATGGGTTGACCTTGGAGCATCATATCAGCAGCGCGATATTGAATACATAACCCTGCCGTATCTTACCTTTGCAGATGGCAGTTCATTCGCATTTGACAGCAAATACTTCACCGGCAATAATTTCCGCAAGTTTGTGAACGATGCCGATGATATAGTGAACACCATCAACAACATACTCAGCGATTATGAGTATGACGAACCCTATCCCTGGTAAGGCTTGAACAGGCTTTTTACCATAGCGATCGCGGTCTGTGCGGCTTCTTCGGCAGCTGCACAGACCGCGATTGCCGGTTCAGAGCCTGCCGATACATCGGCCAACCCGCTTGGCGAGGTACAGGTGGTGGCGCGTCGCCGTCCTCCGGCATTCAGTCAGGGCAAGGAGGGCGGACAGTACAGTCTTGGAGCTGCGGCAATCAGCGCATTACCGCGGCTTTTGGGCAATTCCGACCCGTTGCGCATCATGCAGGCGCTGCCCATGGTGGCGTCAAGCGATTTCATTTCCGGCGGTATTTATGTGCAGGGTAGTGAGAATGCCCACAACCATGTGTCGATCGACGGCATGGATATATACAATCCGGTACATTTCTTAGGACTGTTCTCGGTGTTCAACACTCCGCATTTCGACACGTTTGATATCACTATGAACACCGACAATTCGGCATCGGCCGACTTTGTTGGCGCCGATATATCGGCAAATACATCATCAACGCCGGTAACGGACTTGCAGGGCAGCGCGTCGGTTGGTCTGTTAGATGCGTACGCCACTGTCAAGACCCCTGTCAGCAAAGGAAAATCTTCTCTTACCCTGTCGGGCAGGCTCACTTATCTGAATGCCCTTTATGGCGATGCCATAAAGCTCGGAAACGCTCCGCTCGACTACGGATTTCAAGATTTCAACGCCACTTACCTGCAATCGCTCGGCAAGGGATACAGACTGAAATTTAGCGCATTCTATGGCTCGGACAACATGAAGGTTTCCGACCCCAATTATTCAGCCGATATACTTATGGGCTGGCGCAATATGGCAGCCGGTGCCACATTGCTGTGTCCCGATAGGTCCACGCATACCTTAGGCTACAGCTTTTTCTCAAATAAAGCCCGTGTAAGCTATGCCGATATTGACCGTAATATGCCGTCGCGGCTGTATGCGCTGAATTATTCGGGAGTTATGAAAATAGGCCGCGCCACCATAGGCGCAGGGGCTGTCTACAGGCATATCACACCGCAATATGTAGAAGACTTGCGGCGTGGCGGCAGCGTGGCACCTCGCAGTTCGGGCGGTTCGGCCGAGATTAGGGCAGGTGGCATACTGCCCTTCAGTGTGGGCCGCTTTGAGCTTCAGCCCGGTGCCAAGCTCGTGTATTATAACGGCGGAGACTTGTCGCGCATATATGCGTTGCCGGCATTTACGGCAGTGTACCGCATGAGTGCCGATGCCTCGCTCAAACTCCATGCCGGCCGCCGTGCGCAGTTCATACACAAGATAGAAGAATCCACCCTGGGACTGCCTACTGACTTCTGGATAGCTGCCGGCCGCAACTTTCGCCCGCTTGAGTCTATGGATTATTCGCTGAGTTTACGCGGACGTACCAACCGGTTTAATCTCAGCTATGACATCAGTGCTTATTATCGCAATTTCAGTCACATGATGACGTGGAACGGGTCGCTGTTTGATATGCTTGGCAACCGTTTCGATCCCATGTCGGGAGTCGAGTCGGGTCGGGGCAGGGCGTATGGTATTGCCGCAATGGTGCAGGGGCGCGTGGGTCCCGTGCAGGGCATTCTGAGTTATACGTTGTCAAAATCAAGTCAAAAGTTTCCCGGAAAATCCTCACGTTGGTATCCCTATCTGCACGACAGGACGCACGACCTCAAGCTTAATGTGGTGTGGAATATATCACGTGGACTGACGGCGTCGGCATCATTTGTATATGCGAGCGGACAGCCCTTTACCGAGCCGCTGTATGCGTATATGATAGGCGAAAACCTTATATGTGAATTTAAGGAATATAATTCGAGCCGCTTGTCGGCCATGCACCGCCTAGACCTGGCGCTTGACTGGATATTCTACAGACGTGGCCCGGTGGAGCAGGGACTAAATGTGAGCGTATTCAATGCCTACGCCCACGACAATGAGTTGTTCAGGTCATACTCGTTTTCAGTTAAAGAGGGGATTCATCCGTCGTCGATGACCATGGGATATGCGATTCCGTCGCTGAGTTATTACATTAAATTCTGAGCGGATTATGAAAAAGATGATATTATCCGGAACAGCTTTGCTCGCACTGTGCGCGGCATGCGACAGTGACAGTCCCGGGCCGCAGGTTGAGATACCTATAGTGGTGGAAGGCTGGATTGAAGACGAGGACAAGCCCGTGGTGATAGTGACCAAGGCCGCCGATATACAGAACGGTAGCGGCTCTATCGACGAGCTGGTGCAGCGTTGGTGCCGTATAACCGTGAGCGACGGCGAGGAGTCGGAGGTATTGGTGATGCGTATTAACGACAACTATGTGCCGCCGGTTATCTATACCTCATCGAGGTTGCGCGGCAAGGTAGGCCACACCTATACATTGAAAGTGGAAGTGGACGATCGGGTACTTACAGCCGTAACTACCATACCGCCTGTGGCAAGGCTTGATTCATTGAAGGTAAACCGTGTTGAAGGCTCTGATTCGATGTTTATGCTCAGAGCATACGGCAATGTATGTCCTGAGAACGGCCATTACTATAAACTGTTTACGCGGACCAACGGCGAGAAGCGTTATTACTCTTCATTCCTCGGACTCTTTAAGGATGATGAATACGACCCGAGCGCAGGGTGGAACGCAGCCAGGGGCATACACGATACCTCTACCCAAGGCCATTTTACCCCTAATTACCGCATAAATGACACTGTGCAGGTTAAGCTATGCACACTCGACGCCGAGGCTTACCGCTTCTGGGAGTCGTATGAGAAAGCCGTAAGCCTGCAGTCCAACATGTTTTTCATCTCCACCACTGCCTGCGAAGGCAATATACAGGGCGGAAAGGGCTATTGGGCAGGTTACGGCACATCGTTTGCAACTGTTATAGTCAAGTGATTTCTTAGAAGTTCAATTTAACGAAGTCTGACGACTGCGCGGATGGCAGGTGGCGCTGTAAATGCGGCTACCACACATCCGAGCCAGTCGGCAAGCAGATCGAGCGGGTCAGATGGGCGGCCGATGGGCAGCAGTCCCTGTACGGTTTCGTCAACCACGCTGAATGCCATTGCCATTGAGGTGAATGCAATCACTACGCGCAAGGTGAGCGGTCGGCGCGAGGGGCACTGACGGTAGTAGTCAAACATCACAGCACCCGTAAATCCGCCCATCATTATGGCATGTATGAGCTTGTCGATGTGGGGGATTGACGGCAGAGAGCTGCTCGGCAGCGGGTGGGGCAGCCATGTGGCGTATATGATTACGCATACCACTATGAAAGTGGGCCAATAGTGTAATATTCTTTTCATTTGCGTACTCTCAAAGTTTTGTCTATAGCTGTGGCAAACTCCCATCGGTCAAAGTCGTTGCGGTTTTCGAGTACAATTATTTTGATATCCTCTTCGGGGTATTTGGCCAGATAAGCCTGATAGCCGCCGTTGTCGCCGGTATGATAAACCTTTTTAGGCTGATTGGCCGGATGATCTATAAACCAGCCCAACCCATACCATGTGTCGGGGCGGCGCTGATAGTCGCATAAAGGGCTATCGGTGACGCTTACCGAGGGGCGGTAGGCGAGGTCGCGCAGTGAGGCGTCGAGTACCGTGGCATCGCGCAGTGCGTTTTCCCAAGCCAGCAGGTCGCGGGCGGTGGAATAGATGCCGCCGTCGGGGCGGGTGGCATAGAAAGTCTCCTCGCCATAGTCATATTCTTTCCATTGTCCGTCGCCGTCGGGTACGTAGGCATGGCTTTGTCCCGGACCATCGTGCCCGGGATCGAAGTAGTACGTGTGGGTCATTCCGGCCGGTGTGAAGATGCTGTCGGTCACGTATTTGTAGAAATCCTTGCCGGTGAGCTGTTCCACAACATTGGCTATGAGTATGAACGACGGGTTGAGGTAATCGTAATATTCGCCCGGCCCGAAGGTGGTTGATTCAACCGAGGGCAGATATTCCAGCGATTGGGCTTCGTCGGCAAACACACACCAATTGCGGTCGGTGCGAGGTCTTGAATCGGGTATTCCTGATGTATGGTTGGCGAGATTGCGCAGGGTTATATCGTTCCAGAACGGCTGTTCGTAATCGAAAAACCGGCTCAGCGGGGTGTCGAGCAGTGGCATGGGGCCGCGGTAGCCGCTTACCTGCCTTAGCAATGCCGCCACGGTGAACTGCTTGGAGCACGATGCTATGCAGAATCGGGTGTCGGGGCCTATGGGCGTGCGTGCCGACATATCGGCCAGCCCGGCGTAGCGTTCGTAAAGTATTGAATCGCCCTGAGCTATTATTATGGCTGCACCGGGGGCATCGGGGCTGTAGCGGTTCATTATCGAGTCGAGGCCGGAGAAGTCGTATGCGCTTGCATTCATTATAATGGAAACTAATGCAAAGATAGGGAACAAGAATAGTTTTCGCATATATTCAGATACACTACAAGGCGCATCCCTCTGAAGAATGCGCCTTGTTTATTAGGTGATGCTGTGTGATGAACACACTTTAGAAACTGTTTAAAATTTATTTTATCTTGTCTTTGAGAGTCTTGTCAATGTATTTTAGATATTGATTCAGTCAT